>JAKACW010000132.1 GCA_021821045.1 Pseudomonadota bacterium | reverse complement strand
ATCGCCTTGGTTGGGCGAAATGCGGTAACAGATGTTGGGGCGGTCGAACCCGGCCACATGAAGGTGCGCGTTTTCCAGCGTCAGGCGCTGTAAGATTTCCCGTCGTGTCGCCGCATCGGCGGTGGCGGTGAGGGCGATGCGCGGCACGGCGGGATAACGTTCGTGCAGGACGGAGAGTTGAATATACTCGGGTCGAAAATCGTGCCCCCACTGGGATACGCAATGGGCTTCGTCGATGGCGAACAGCGCAACCCGCGCGCGATCTAAAAGACCGAGAAAACGCTCCGTCATCAGCCGTTCCGGCGCGACATACAGCAAATCCAATTCGCCCCGCAGCAATTGGCGTTCGACAGCTTGCGCCGCGCCAAACTCCAAGCTCGAATTGAGATACGCCGCGCGCACGCCCAACTGTTGCAGGGCCACCACTTGGTCGTGCATCAGCGCGATGAGCGGCGATATGACAACGCCGGTGCCGTCGCGCACTAACGCGGGGATTTGATAGCAGAGAGATTTGCCGCCGCCGGTGGGCATCAACACCACGGCGTCCTGGCCGTCGATCAGTTGTTGAATGACTGCTTGCTGGTGGCCGCGAAAGGCGGAATAACCGAAGGTTTTATTGAGAATGTCCAGGGCGCGATGATCCATGGCGCGAGTATGCCACGGATAATGGGCTGATTCAGCACCGGTGTGGAAGCAGATCACTCCGCGATTGAATCAGCACTTGCGCCGGGTCGGGCGAAGAATCGCGGAATGATCCGCTCCCACGACAAGAGGCACGACGCCCCGTGGGAGCGGTTTCCGATGCACATGGATGTGCGAATACCCCAGGAGGGCACAAGTGTCGCGAAAGGACAGGATGCCCGTAGCGACTACCGCGATTCTTGTTCGGGCGCTGTCGTCTGCTGTGTCGTTACCCCGCGCGCTTTTTCATACCACTGGGTCAAGTAACCCTTATGCCACAGGCCATACCCCACACCCAGCAGAATCAACACGAATAGATAAAATTTCCACGGCGTCTTCTTTTCGGCAAACGGATCCGTGCCACTGCGTTTGGCGCCGGGGGGCATTTTCGCCACCGACGTCAGCGCGCCGCCGAAAGGAATATTGATCTTCGCCTGCGTGTTCACGCTCCACCCGCCCGCGTCCAACAACGGCGCGAGGTTGCGCTGGCGCAGTTTGAGCGCCGCGATGATCATTGACGGAACCGACACGATGAGAATAACGCCAACGATTGCCAACGGCATTTGCCACCACACCAGCGACACGAAACTGCTGACCAGCGTCGCCAGCGCCGTGCCGATGGCGCCAATAGCGAGCCCGATGGCGGCGAAAATCCCGGCGAACTTGGCGACATCGAACGGCACCGGTGCGGCCACTTTGCCGCCGTCGACCTTCTCCCCCGCGGCCACAATGCCGGCCGCCGCCTTATCCTGCGCCGCTTTGTCGCGGGCGGCGGCCATTTTCTCGATCTGCTCGCCGATCATTCTGCCCATCCGCTTATACGGCGCCCAAAACGCCTGCCGAATGCTGATCGGGTGTTCGACGATTTTAGTAATGGTCGCGTCCCAGTCGCGGCCTTGGCGATCGTAGAACAAGCCGTTGCGTCCGACCAAAAGGTTATCCGAATCGCCTCCGGTGATGCCAGCGACAATGGTCATTTTTTCCGTCGACCCTTTGCGGGTGCAATCGCAGTACGTCAAATAAACCTTGCTCAGTGGCGCCAATGTGCTGTGCTTCGCCACATCGTCGACGGATGTGCACAACTCGCACGCGCGACCATCCAAATATAAGGTCCCGATTTGAAACAGCGCGATGCCCTTGCGGGTGTAGAAGTCGCTGAAGGATACGAAATTGCACAGGAAGCGATGCAGATGGCAGTAAAAGCGCGTCAACTTTTCGACCGCGGCGATGGCGTTGGCTTCCTGCTCCAGCGCTTTATCCTTCGCGATCAGTTGCGCAATGCCATGCAATACATTGCTGGTGAGAATCTTGCGCACGCGGTCGCGCCCCAATTTCGCGACATTGACTTGCGGCTCGCTTTGCTTCCACGTCTTGTGCGCGGCAAACTTGGCGCTGATCGTCTGCCATTGCTCCGGCGACAGTTCCGTAATGCTGCCGAAAAGCGGCATCACCACTTCGCTGCGCAGCGCTTTGACGGCATCCTCCCAGGCCGGATTGATGCCCGACACCAAGGGCAACGGTTTGGCCGCATCGATGGTGGCCAGCGGAAAGGCCGCCAAGTCCTGATCCCCCGGCGTCAGATCGCGGGCCGCCAGCGCCGCGAACGACTCTGCGGATCGGTTCAAATGGGCCGCCGCGCGAGGATCGAACTTCGCCACTCGGCAGCGCGTGAAATAATCGTCAACCTTGGCTTGAACGCGCTCGAAATCCGTCGCGGTTTTTTCCGTCGCATCGCCGTAGGGCAATATCTCCGCACGATTGCTTTCGGCCACGCCCCACCAGTCGGAATAGGCTTGAGCATCCTTGGTGAACAACGCGACTTTCTCGGCGTTGATGCCCGGCGCGCCGCTGCGATCCAACTCGCCGCCGTAGCAATTGACGATGTCTTCAATGACGTCGCGAGTGAAGTCGTCGTCAGCGGCGGCCGAAGTAATGATGCCGTCGCCGTTGAATTTGGTGTTGGCGAAAATCTTCGCCGTGTCCTGGGTATCGTCGGGGCTGATCTGGCTGGCATCGGCGCGACCTAAATTAGCTAAAATCTGCCGCGCCGACGCCAGGATTCGCGCACCCTCCTCGCTATCGGACTTGACCGCCGCCAACGGCATGGCCGTCGGGCGCGACGCGAGTTCGTCGGGATTGTTCAACAGCACCGTGGTCCACTGCACGGCGGCGATCACCTCGGGGGCGCGAATGCGTCCGTCGTTGTCGTCATCGAGCAAAGCCAGCGTGCGCGCGTCGAAGACAGTACCCTTGACCGGACAGCTCAACGCCGCCCACAGCTTTTGATCCAACCGCGGAATGGCGGCAATGTCCGCCCCGGAATCGAGCCGGACCTGATCGAACCCGCCGGAGCGGAAGAAGCGCCAGGGGTGGGGCCGGGTCGTCGCCGAAGGTAAGTTGTTGTTCAATGACATGGCTGTTGCGCTCCCTGCAATGGATACCGCCGTCGAGTGCGCCACAATAATGAGGTCGCCCGGGGTTTGCAATCGCAATAACCCGCGGCGACTGAATTTTCCTCGACTCCGAGCGGGTTGTTACCCTCGTTCTCCTCGTACGAATCGAATAAACTACGCCACACAGAAAAGCACAGCCGGAGGGCGGGCATGGGTAACTCACTTTTCGATCAATTGAAGAAAGTCGGTCTGGTCGACGACAAAAAAGCCAAGCAGGTCAAAACCGAAAAGTATAAGGATCGTAAACAGCACCAGGGCAAGAACGCCGCCGCGAGCGAGGACGCCAAACGATCGGCCCAACAGGCCCAGGCCGAGGAAGCCGAGCGCACCCGCGCACTGAATCGCAAGCGCCAGGAAGACGCCGAGCGCAAAGCCATCGCGGCCCAAATCAAGCAAATCATCGAAACCCATCGCATCACGGAGCGCGAAGGAGATACGGCCTACAATTTCACCCATGGCACCAAGATCAAGCGCATTTACGTTTCCGACGACATTCACAAACAGCTCACGCGCGGCGATTTAGCCATCGCCACGCTTAATGGGCGCTACGAACTCGTACCCAAATCGGTGGCAGAAAAAATCAAACAGCGGGACGAACGGCGCATCGTCGGAGGGATCGACCAGCCTGTGAAGAAGTCAACGGACGACAACGATCCCTATGCGGCTTATCAGGTACCCGACGATTTGATGTGGTAATGCAACACGATGCGACCGCGGCACCACTAAAACCCCGCTAGCCAGATGCTTTTCACGGGAAGCACCCTCAAGTTGCCCGCTGCTTGCCCGTTAATAGTCGCGAAGCCGCAATGGAATCCGCAGACTCTCAGGGGAACGCTATGGGCAAATGGATTGCACTCCTTCTCGTCACAGCCAGCCATGTCGCCAACGGCGCGGAAGTAACGATTCGCGCCGATGTGTGGTATCCGCACAACGGCACGCCGGGAAGCGCGACGCCGGGCTACATGATCGAGATCGCCCAAGCGGCATTCGCGGCCAAAGGCATCAACGTCAATTACGACGCCATGCCGTGGGAGCGCGCCCTCACGCTGACCCGCGAAGGCAAAATCGATTGCGTTGTCGGCGCGTCCCCCGATGACGCGCCGGACTTCGTCTACCCCACTGAGCCCCAGGGCCGCAATCAGAATGTGTTTTACGTTAGGCAAGGGAACGCCTGGCGATTCAGCGATATGGCGTCGCTGGCCAACGTCAAACTGGGCGTGATCGAGGGTTATGCCTATGCCGACGAACTGGATGCCTATATCGAGGCCAACAAGGGAACCCCCAAGATTCAAGCCGTCACCGGCGACACACCCCTCGACCAAAATATCAAGAAACTCCTCGCTGGGCGCGTCGACGTGATCGTCGAATCCGCTCCCGTGCTGCAAGCCAAACTCAAGGAAATGAATCTCGAGGGCAAGCTCGATGCGGCGGGCGATGCGGGCGAAGCCGACGACCTGTTCATTGCCTGTTCGCCAAAACTTCCCGCGGCGCCGGAGTACGCGCGCATCCTCACTGAAGGAACCCAGACGCTGCGTCAAAGCGGCGAGCTGAAAAAAATTCTCAACAAGTACGGCCTTTCGG
>JAKACW010000131.1 GCA_021821045.1 Pseudomonadota bacterium | reverse complement strand
CTCGCACGCCCAAGTCACCGGCTTCGTTGAGAGCAAGCAATTCCGCGACTTGGTCCTGGGCCAATGCTTTGGTGGGGAACAGATACAGCGCTTTGGCCCGGCTCTGCACCACCGCTTGCAGCACCGGCAAGTTGTAACAGAGGGTTTTTCCAGACGCGGTGGGCGTCACCACTACGACATGCTGATTTTGGGCGACTGCATCCCACGCCGCACGCTGGTGGGAATAGAGCTGGCTGATACCGCGCGATTCCAGTGCCCGGCGGATTTTGGGATCAAGGTCAGCAGGGAACGAGCTATAACGGCCCGGCTGCTCGGGAATGACCAATTCGCCGGTAATCCGCGCGCTGTAGCGCTTTTTTAGCGCCGCGACCAAGCCCGTGACATCGGCCTGAGCGGATACATCGAGTTCGTCGTCCGCTTCTTCCCTACGGGCGTATTCCATGTGGCTTCCCTACTCACTGCCGGATGATGGATTCTAGCGCAGCGGCGTCATCGATCAAAGAGCAACCGGGCTGAATGAAAATTCACGCTTGCGCCCCAACATTGTGGGAGCGGATTTATCCGCGATGTCACGCCGGAATCGTCGCCGCCGTCAATTCTTTTCGCGGATAAATCCGCTCCTACAATTAAGGTCCCTGCCGCTGTGGGAGCGGTTTCCTACCGCGATTCTTTGCCGGCTCAATCGCGGAATGATCCGCTCCCACAATGCGAAGTTCTACTTCGGAATTTCAACAATCTCGTAAACTTCAACACGATCGCCCGTCACCCGCCAACGCACGTCCCAGCGCTGAAAATGCATTCCATATTCGCCGCCGACTTCATCGCTGTCGATCGCCGGCCGCGGATCGAGTGCAATGATCTGTTCGATAACCCGCCGCAGCGGCACGTGGGCGGCATATTCGGCATCGTATTTGCGGCACTGGTCTAAAGCCGCCGCGGTCAATTGCACGCGCAGTTTGGGTTGCGGAACGTCGTTGGCCCAACCGCCCTTGGCGTCGGGAATCGCGTCGGCGTATGGAACATAAGGTTTCACATCGAATATGGGGGTGCCGTCGATCATATCCGCGCCGCGCACCGTCAACGCCACCTTGCCCTCGCCCAATTCAATGCCGGCAAGGGTCACGGCGGAGAGCCCTAAGTGATTGGGACGATGGGGAGAACGGGTCGCAAACACGCCCATTCGTTGTTTTCCACCCAAACGCGGCGGCCGCACGGTGGGTTTCCATTGCTCATCCCGCACGGCATGGAATCCAAATACCAACCAGACATGGCTAAACTGGTCCAACCCCTGCCACGCCTCGCGACGATTATATGGCGGCACGATTTCAATGCGCGCCGGAACATCCGGGGCAAGACGAGCTTGACGCGGCACGCCGAAACGCTCGGCGAATCCGCCCCGCACATAACCGATGGGTGTAAAGCTCCACATGGGGAAATTGTATAGTAGTCTCGAAGTGCAACGCCTATTTTCTCGGTCAAACGGACGGCGAGATGCTCGATCAACATTTTGATATCTGCCAAATCGTCAAATTCGATTCAGAGGCGCGGAAGCGGGCCGATATTGGAACAAGCAGGTAGTCGCCAACAAAGCGGAGTAGCGTCACGATGTATGTCTACGACGAACGCAACGAGAGGTGGATCCCCCTGCGATCCACCGCAGCCTACCGTAAGAAACGCAAATGGGTTCGCGACGGCTGGATCGGTGTCGGCCTGCTGATGCTTGCGCTCCCCCCGGCGGGCATGGTCAGTCTCGCGTTGTTCTCTGCATTCTTTTCTTTCATGGTGCTGGACGAGTCGGCCTACGACGGCATGCACCACCCTCATGACGACTATTGATTAAAAATTCCTATATTTGTCAACAAACTATAAGCGAGATTCCGCATAACCCTTAGACGGGTAATTGGTATTCGTTATTGCCTCCTCCCGTCCCGGCCGGTACTGTTGGGACCATACTCTTGAACGTAAGTCTGCCCGGATTCCATGCTGTACCGTTTCGCATTCACCCTCGCGTGCGTTCTTGCCGTGGCGTTGCCCAGCCCGAGCTATGCCCATGCCCGTTGGAAACTCGACGGCATCGTCAAGCCGCGCACTGACTCGACCGGCCTGAAAACCGCCCCCTGCGGCGATGCGCCGCGCACCGCCACGCCGGCTGTATTCACGCCCGGAGCGACGATCACGGTGGAATGGGAAGAAACGATCAATCATCCGGGATATTTCAGAATTGCGTTCTCTCCGGCAGGTGATCAGAACTTCGATAGTTACATATTGGCGGACAACATCATCGACACCCAGGACGATGCCAATACGCCCCATTTCTATTCGCGCCAGATCACCCTACCCGACCAGGCCTGCACGGATTGCACGCTGCAGCTTATTCAATACATGACCGAGAATCCGGCGGTGCCAACGCTGTATTACTCCTGCGCCGACATCCGGCTCGGCATGCCCATCGAGCTGCCGCAGACCGTAACCAACGCCCAGGCATCGCCCCAGACCAATTCGGTGGTGCTTACATGGCGCAATCCGGTACAAGCCTACTTTCAGACATTGGTGCTCATGTCGACAAATCCCATCTCGGCAGCGCCCACCGACGGGCAAACCTATGCCATGGGCGATGCCCTGGGGAATGCCACCGTCATTTATTCTGGAGCGAACCAATTTTTCACGGCCCAGGGCTTAACTGCCGGGCAAACCTATTATTTCGCGCTGGTTGCCCAAGACACCCGAATGCGCTTCGCCCAAGCCGCTACGACCCAAGCGACACTTCCCGTGGTCGCGATCAATTCTCGGCCCCGTGTCAGCCTGGAGTTACTGCAGAGAAATGCCCGCGTGAGCACCATTGCCACGAACGGCGGACGCGTCATCGTTACGGCAAACGTCACCGATCCCGATCTCAATGACCGCTTCAGCTTCGACTGGTCTATGACGGACAATCGTTTGATCGACACCGATCTGCGGGAAGATACTTTCACATTCGATCCGGCGGCGCTGCAGCCGGGCAGTTATGCAGTTCTATTGACGGTGATGGACTCGGGCCAGCCGCCCGAAACCGCGCAAGTGCGCTCGACATTGAGGGTAACTGCATCGACACCGTCCACCGGCGGCTCGCCGACGACACCCATCGAGCCAAAAAACAAAACCGCCGCGGCGGGGGCATGGTCGCCCCTGCAAATGCTCGCTCTGTTGATTTTATTGATTCGCCGCAGCCGCGCCTACGATGATTAGATTCCCGTACTCCACAAAATCTGCTTGAGAAGCCCATCCGTTTGGGCCATGCGGTCGGCAATGATCCTCGCCACGCTGCGCATAACGACAAACCCGACATCGGGGTGATCCGTCAGATACTGCCAAAGCGCTTCACCGTCGATACGGATCGCCTCGATTTCGCCGTGGCAACGTACCGTAGCCGTGCGCTTGTGCCCGGTCAGCCAGCTGATCTCGCCGAACAAATCCTTGTGTTGTCGCGATAAGACGCACTCGCCGCTAACAAAGGGCGAGTTGTTCGAAACGACTTCCACGGACCCCTTGCACAAGATGTAGAGGTCGAATTGCTGCTTTTCATGTTCGTGGATCAGGACGTCACCGTCGTTCAGCGCGAGGCGCGTGCAGAAGCCGACAATGTCCCCCAATTGCTGAACCGTCACATCTTGAAAAAGCGCAAGTTTATCCAGTTCGCAAATCACAGCCTTATCCATTCCGTTCATTGTTGTGCCCACGTCAGAGCGCCGACGTACCTCGGCTAATGTAGTGAATCGGCCGCCGCGAAGAACTTTCAAGCCACCACAAGTCCATGTCTCCGGTGCAGATTAACCCCATCGTTTTTGAAGAATGCTTGCTATCCAAGGCGTTATGTAACCTTGTCACAGAGCGCTCGAGGACCAAACGCTAGATTTCTGAGCAGTCAGGCATTTATAAGGAGCGTCCGATGACTGGGGATGCAAAAATCGATGGCTGGCGGGACATGCTGCAGCTGGTGGTGGGCTGCTGGCTGATCGCATCGCCGTTTGTACTGCAGTTCTTCGGCGAACCCGCGTCGAGCGCCACGACCATCCTTTTGGGTTCATTCATCGCGCTGGTGTCATTGCTTAGCATCGCCAAGCCCCAAGCATGGGAAGAATGGGGCAACCTGGCCGTGGCGCTCGCGCTGATCGTGTCGCCTTGGGTCATTGGCTTCGCATCCGTCGAAGCAGCGACATGGAACGCGCTGGCGTCGGGAACGATTCTTGCGGTTCTCGCCATCAACACTTTGGGGGCGCGAAGGCTCCGTCCCGCCGTTACACCCTAGACGACAAACCCAACCCCGGGAGCATCCCGGACCAACGAGGAGACCCCGCAATGCGCAAGACGCTTTTCCACTACGCTCGATCGCCGCCTGGATAGCGGTTGCTGTTACGACATGACCACTTCGGTTTAAGGGGGCGCAACGCCCCCTTTTTTTGGATGTGCAGAGTAAACGGGCGCCTGCTAAGTGGCGAGCGAACCGAACGGCAACGTATGCACGTTCACGGGCAGGGAACCCATGCCTACAAGCATGTTGACGCGGGCGACCAGCGGCGCCGTGTCCGTGTAGCGATAGCGCGCCCGCTCCAGCATGGCGAGGATCTCTCCCGCCAAGTACGGCGCGTAGTCCCGGCGGTCGACGATGACATCCTCGAGCAGCGTCATCATTTGATCGAATGCGGTCTTGGACACACTCATGTGTGTATCGCGAATCTGGCGCGCTTCTTTCTCACGCTGCAGCTTCACAACGGGATGATCGAGATTGGTTGCAGAGTAAATGAGCTTGCCGCCGGCGATCG
>JAKACW010000065.1 GCA_021821045.1 Pseudomonadota bacterium | reverse complement strand
ACTAGCGTTATTTCTAAGGACTGATCGCGGAATGATCCGCTCCCACAATATGCGGTCACTTTCGTTGTGGGAGCGGATCATTCCGCGATTCGTCGCAATGAATCGCGGATAAATCCGCTCTTACGTTACCAGCTCCACGGACCTTTGCCCGGAATGGCGACCGTGTCGTCGTCGAAGGTGGCTTCCTCGGCCTTGAGGTGACATTTGTTGCAGTAGCTCAACGATTTGACTTTCGGGTTGTCCTTGACGTCTTGAGCCGGCAGTTTGCCGTGTTTGTCCTTGATGTATGGAACGTCGGTGATGCGCAACGGCGCGTCGCCCTTCTTTAGCGACGCTATGACTTTGCGCGCGCGCTTGTAGTAGGACTTTTCCGCCGAGTTGGCCACCGCGAATTCGAGGAGATGTTTGCGCGTGGTCTCGTCAAGTTCAGCGCTGTCGCCGAAGTGATCGGCCAGCGCCTTGGCATCCAGCAGCTTCTGCCAGGAGGCGGCGGGCAGAAATCCGGGCTGGTACGGGAAATGGCACGACCCGCATTCTTCGTTGTATGCGGCGTCATTCACCGGCGCGACTTCCTTCATCCGTTTGACGCTGAAGAACCAATCCCAAAACGTTTCGCTTGCCTCCGCGTGGCCAACGTTACCGAGCGCGACGCTTGCTCCGACAATCCATGCGGCCAATCTTTTCGTCATATCGTCCTCGCTATGCTCGTTGGGTTACCACGTGATCTTGATGGCCGTCAGCATGGCCAATCCGCTTACGACACCCAGGCCGGCGTGCCCGCCTTCGGGCGCTTCGTCGACGGCCGCAAAGAATCCGATCGTGCCCAGGGTGGCCAGCAGCGCGTGCAAATTATCCGGATCCTTGAAACCGCGGTTGAGTTTGAGATCCTCGTAGTGAAATCCCAGCCCCGTCGCTACTGCAAGGCCGCCCAGTACGGCGGCGCCCTCGCCGAGGGCGTGGTGGACGCCGTCTTCTGGGTCATCTTCGTCCGGTTTTGGCGCGATCACCGTCAGGCCCGCCAGCGCGATGGAACCGATCCCCAAATATTGGTGCACCTTGTTGCTGGTGAACCAGCGGGTTTTGTATTCGGCGGCCGGTTCGTCAGTCGGATTGCTCTTGCCCGAAGTCTTGGCCATGTCGCTGGCCGCGACTTGCCACGAGGACTCAAACACCGGTTGGACCCGTATGGGGGAGTAGTCCCATTCCGTCACGCCATCGGCCAGCGCGGCGGTCTGAGAACACAAAAGAATGGATGCCAGAACTAGGGGCTTTTCGCGCATGGCTGTTTTCCTTGTCATGAGGCGTGCGAATCCGTGCGGGCGGGCAAACTGTAGCATCCCACGCACGCTGGTGTGATGGCCGTCGCGCCGCAGTCGCGATGACAAGGAATGGCGCGAGCAGGTGATCCCCGCGCGCAGCTACACCGCGTTCATCACCCGCATGAGTTTCTCGCGCACCTGACCGGCAATTGTGTGCACGCCCGGTTTCTTCACCAGATTGAGCACGGCGTTCGGATCCATGAATTCGAGGTGCACTTTGCCTGCGGCGTCCTGCCGGACCACCACATTGCACGGCAATAGAGCGCCGATCTGCGGTTCGGCGGCGATCGCCTGACTGGCGAACTGGGGATTGCAGGCGCCGAGAATTTTGTAGGGCGGAATGGTCAGGTCGAGTTTCTTCTTCAGTGTGGCGGCGACATCGATTTCGGTCAGCACGCCGAAGCCTTCCTTGGCCAACTCGGCGGTGACTTTCTCCACGACTTCGCCAAAACCGAGCTTGGTTTCCTTGCCAAATACATACGCTGTCATCATTGATCTCCTTGTGCGTCGAAATTGTTGTCGATGTTTTCCTCGGTGAGCAATTCGCCGCGCTCGTATGCCTGGATCAGTTCCCGCGCGGCGGCCGCGTCCTGCTCCGGAACGCTGACCGCGGCATAGTCCATGGGCGGCAGTTCGCCCATGCCGCCCTGCAGATATTGACCCTCGACCACGGCGGCGATGCCCGAATTCTGCAGCAGGCCGCACACGATATGGGCCTCGGTCGGATTTTGAGCGCGGTACACCTTGATCATGGGGTAAGGGTGCCCGATCGAGCCGTGTCGGGCAAGTGCCGTATCCATAAGCGTTTTTTGTGGCCTCAGTGTGGCGTTGCGCCGGCAAAACGGGCATAATTCCGCCTTCTTTTCGCAATTCTGGAAGAATTCCCGCACGCCTATGCAGACATTAGTTGCCGTTGTAATGGGGTCCCGCTCGGACTGGGCCACCATGGAACACGCGGCGTCCACGTTGGACAAGCTCGGGGTCGGCTACGAAGTGTCCGTTGTTTCGGCGCACCGCACCCCTGATCGCTTATTTTCATTCGCGACGGAAGCGGCGGATCGCGGCATTGAAGTTATCATCGCCGGTGCGGGCGGCGCGGCCCATTTGCCCGGTATGTTGGCATCAAAGACCGTGCTGCCGGTGCTGGGTGTGCCCATCCAATCCCACTCCTTGAACGGGTTGGATTCCTTGCTTTCGATTGTGCAGATGCCGGCGGGCATACCGGTAGGTACGTTCGCCATCGGCAAGGCCGGCGCCATCAACGCGGCCTTGTTCGCCGCGGCCATTCTCGGCAACAAACATCCCCAGCTCAAGGCGGCGTTGCAGCAGTATCGTCAGGATCAGACCAATGCGGTGCTGGCGGACTTGGATCCGCGCGTCAAGACATGACCATTGGCATTCTCGGAGGCGGTCAGCTCGGTCGTATGCTGGCGTTGGCGGCCTATCCCCTCGGCGAGTTCATTTCCATTTTCGATCCGGACGGCGATTGCTGCGCCGGCCATGTGGCGCCGGTGTTCAAAGCCGGGTTCGGCGACACCTCCGCTTTGGAAGCGTGGGCGAAAGCCTGCAAGGTCGTGACCTTCGAATCGGAGAACATCGCCGGCGAGGTACTGCAAACTGTGCAGCGTCATACGACCGTCGCCCCCGGGTTGGTGTCGTTGACGATTTCGCAGGACCGCTTGCTGGAAAAGCAACGCCTGCGCGACTTGGGGATCGACACCATGCCTTTTGCCGCCGTCGATTCACTGGCCGATCTACAGCAGGCGTTGGGCAACATCGGTATTCCGGCGGTGCTCAAGACACGACGCGGCGGTTACGACGGCAAAGGTCAGCGCATCATTCGCTCGCCCGACGATGCCGAAGCGGCGTTTAACGCGCTCGGTCGGCGCAACTTGATCGTGGAAGGTTTTGCGGCCTTTTCCCGCGAGGTGTCCATCGTTGGGGTGCGCGGCGTCGACGGCGATGAGGTGATCTATCCCTTGACGGAAAACGAACATCGCGATGGCATTTTGCGCACCAGCCGCAATTTGGTCGGTGATCCGCTGCACGCCGAGGCGGAACACAAGATCCGCCGGTTGATGACCGACTTAGGCCATGTCGGCGCGCTGGCGCTGGAGTTGTTCGACGTCCAGGGCCGCTTGATCGCCAATGAGATCGCGCCCCGGGTGCACAACACAGGTCATTGGACCATCGAGGGCGCCGAAACAAGCCAGTTCGAAAATCATGTTCGCGCCATTACCGGCCGTCATTTAGGCGTGACCGAGACCCGAGGTTATTGCGCCATGGTGAATTTCATCGGATCGACGCCTGATCTGGACAAGTTGCTGGCGTTGCCGGGGGTGCACGCGCACTTCTATGGCAAGACGGGTCGCCCCGGCCGTAAGGTGGGTCATGCGACGGTGGTGGCGGCATCGGCGCAGGCGCGGGACGATGCGGTGGCGGGAATTAATCGACTCCTCGCCGCGTAATTCTCGGCGCCGCGGATGTGGGAGCGGATTATTCTGTGGGAGCGGATCATTCCGCGATTGACTCGGCGAAGATTCGCGGTAGGAAACCGCTCCCACAGAGTGATCGGCCGATGCTGTGGGAGCGGATCACTCCGCGTTTGACTCGGCGAAGAATCGCGGTAGGAAACCGCTCCCACAGGGAATTAGCGAGGCAATCTAACCATGCTGTACTTTTACGCCTACACCAGCGAATTAGTTGATCCACAGGCCGATGCCGCGGCGATTCTGAGGTCGATTCGGCGCGTCGCCAAAGTCCGTAATGCCGAGCTTGGTATCACCGGCGTGTTGTTCTTCGACAGCGGGCGTTTTCTGCAGGTGCTCGAGGGCGAGCAAGACAAGCTCGATGAACTGATGGCCGCGATCAGTCGCGATCCGCGTCATCGCAACATCACCTATCTGTTTCAAGAACCCATTACCCGGCGCAGTTTCAGCGAGTGGAACATGGATACCCTCGATCTCAGCGGCGAGGATGAATTGTCGGAAGCGGCGCTGTTGAAAGTGCGCGATGCTTACGCCGGTACGTTCAAAGCCAACGCCGGCGCATTTATTACGATCGCGAAGAGTTTGCTGAGCGACCCGCGATTCGCGAGATTGATCGACCGCTGATGCTGACGTTCCCACCTGTCGGAGCGGATTCATCCGCGAATCGAGTCAGCGCTGTTCAGGTGTCGAACGACCAATCGCGGTTAAAACCGCTCCTACAGTTTGGCAGCCGGTGTCGCAACAATAGATCAGAGACGCTTTGACAATGCTGCAATTCTCCAATCTTTCCCTGCGCCGCGGCGCTCGACTCATCGTCGAGAACGCCAGCTTCGTGATTCACGCCGGCCAGAAGGTGGGCATTACCGGCGCGAACGGCGCCGGCAAGTCGAGCTTGCTGGCGTTGGTTCTCGGCGAGTTGTCCGCTGATCGCGGTTCGTTCGAACGGCCCGCGAAGCTGGAGATTGCTTACGTTGCCCAGGAGTTGCCGGCCGTCGACACGCCGGCGATCGACTACGTCATGGCCGGCGATGCCGAGCTGGCGCGGCTGCAGCAAGATATTGCGTCCGCGCAGCAACGTGGTGACGGCGCGCAAGTCGCGCATTTGTTCGAGCGGTTCGAGAATATCAACGGCTACACGGCGCGGCCGCGCGCGGCCGCGTTGCTGAATGGCTTGGGATTCAAGGACGCGGAAATCGAGCAGCCGGTACGCGCATTCTCCGGCGGCTGGCGCATGCGGCTTAACTTGGCGCGGGCGTTGATGTGCCGGTCGGATCTATTGCTGCTCGATGAGCCGACCAACCACTTGGATTTGGATGCGGTGTTTTGGCTGCAGGACTGGCTGAAGGAGTATCGCGGGACGCTGTTGCTGATCTCCCACGATCGGGATTTTCTCGATGAAGTCGCGAACACCATCCTGCACCTGGAGCAGGGCGGGGCGCGGTTGTACTCGGGCACCTACTCGGACTTCGAGCGCCAGCGGGCGGAACGGCTTGCCCAGCAGCAAGCCCAGCACGAGAAGCAGCAGCGCGAACGGGCACACATCCAAAAATACGTCGATCGCTTTCGGGCCCAAGCCACCAAGGCGCGGCAGGCGCAGAGTCGCATCAAGGCGCTGGAGCGTATGACCTTGATCGCGCCCGCCCATGTGGATTCGCCGTTCAACTTTGCCTTTCCGCCGCCGCGCAAGCTGCCGCGCCCTTTGCTGAAGTTCGATCATGTCGCGATCAGCTACGGCCACAAGGTGGTGTTGAATGACGTGTCGTTCCTGTTGAACCCCGGCGACCGCATTGGTCTGGTGGGAGCCAATGGCGCGGGCAAATCGACGTTGATCAAGGCCTTGGCGGGCGAGATCGCGCCGGCCCGGGGCCAGGTCGAGCGTCACGGTGATCTGGCCGTCGGCTACTTCGCGCAGCATCAGTTGGAGCATCTGCGTCCCGACCAGAGCGTCTTGGCCCATTTTCAGCGACTGGACCCCCAGGCGAGTGAACAGAAGCTGCGGGATTTCGCCGGCGGATTTGCGTTTCGCGGCGATGATGCCACCGCATCCATCGAGCGTTTTTCCGGCGGCGAAAAAGCGCGCCTGGCGCTTGCTTTGCTGGTCTACCAGAATCCTAATCTCTTGATGCTCGACGAACCGACCAACCACTTGGATCTGGAAATGCGCCACGCGTTGACCTTGGCGTTGCAGGACTATGGCGGCGCGTTGCTGGTGGTGTCCCACGATCGCCATCTGTTGCGCACCGTGACGGATACGCTGTGGCATGTCGCGGACGGAAAAGTGGCGCCGTTCGACGGCGATCTCGAGGATTATCATTGCTGGCTGGCGGAGCGGGTCAAGGACGCAGCGCGCAGAAACAAAGACAGCGATGCAGCCGCCGTATCGCGCAAGGATCAGCGGCGCGTCGATGCGCAGCGGCGCGCCCAGTTGCAGCCGTTCAGGGACAAACTAAAGCGAATCGAAGCGGAACTGGCGAAATTGAACGCGAGCAAGAAGAGTCTTGAAGACGCATTGGCCGATCCGCAGATCTACGCTGAGAACAACAGGAAAAAGCTGCAAGACACGCTTGCGGAACAAGTTCGCATCAAGCAAAAGCTGGAGCAGCTCGAGGCCGACTGGCTGGAGGCGAGCGAAGCGTTGGAACAGGCGGAAAGCGATTGCTAGAGGAGTCTAGTTGACGCTGTCGGGTCGATGCCGATGGTGTAAGAGCATTATCCTATTTAGATTAATGTGGCGTCTGTTGTGGGAGCGGATTATTCCGCGATTGACTCGGCGAAGAATCGCGGGTCGCTTTCGGCATCCATGCCTTTCGCGACACTCGCACATCCATGTGCGTCGTAGGAAACCGCTCCCACAGGATGATCGCTCCCACAGCAAGGCTACGCGACGTCCTCTTCGACGAAATGCCGATCGATGTCTTCTTCGATCACCGCCAGAATTTGCTCGTCGGCGAGTTTGTCGAAGTGACGCAGTTGCAGAATCATCAGGTGAATGATTTTGAAGCAGTCGGCGGCGAAGTATTCGACCTTCGTCTCCGACTGGGTGTAAAAATCGTCGCTGGTCCAGGCATCCCACCATGCTTGCGGCGCCTCCGGACGATAGGTCGGTAGCTCAACTTCCCGCGGCGCTTCCAACTCGCGACGGATGATGGCCAGAATGTCTTCTTTTTGGATTCGATCAAGAAACATCAACTGCTCGCACATCAGCAGGATGACTTTGTAGTTATCGCAGGCACAGTGTTCGATGGCCACCTTGCTGTGCGTGCAAAACAAATCGTGAGCCTGCCACTGGGCGAGGTAGGCGACGGGTGCGCGAGGTCGTTGGTTGGGTAGTTGGTACGCCATGGCTCAGTAACGGTTTGTTGTTGTGAGAGTGAAAATCGGCGTCCGTGCGAGGCTCTATTATAGCCGCTGAGTAAGCCGGCTGGGCAAAAAAATACCGTCATAACTTATTGATAGCTAATCGATTAGTGGCGTTCTGCCGGTGCCGGTGGGGCGCGCGATAAGAAGATCAAGAGCTTAGGGGTCGAGGCGGTTGGCGCAGGGGGTGGCTTGGTTCAAGCGGCTAGTCTTCGGACGGCGGACGGCCGCGGGTTTTCTTCACGGCACCGCGGCGCTTTTTTTGCTCCAGCGTGCGTTGTTTGGCGGCTTTGCTCGGCTTGGTTTTGATGCGCCGTTTGGGCACCACGGTCGCTTGCTGAATCAAAGCCACCAGACGATCGACGGCATCCTGGCGATTGCGCTCCTGGGTGCGGTATTGGCGGGCGTCAATGATCAGCACGCCTTCGGCGTTGATACGGTTCTTGGCCTGAACGAGAAGTTTTTCGCGCACTCTTTCCGGCAGGGATGGGGAATGGACGACATCGAAACGCAATTGAACCGCCGTGGCGACCTTGTTGACGTTTTGCCCGCCCGGCCCCGAGGCGCGGATGAACTTAAAGGTAAGTTCGTTCTCGTCGAGGGCGATGTTCGTCGTGATGCGCAACATCAGGTCGTCGCCTCTGACCGAAACGGCCGGCACGATGCGCCAAGCGGTCGTGCCGGCGAGACTCTGTTCGGGATGTTAAATCGGAACGACGTTGGCCGCCGCCAAGCCCTTCGGTGTTTGTTGCGTTTCGAAGCTGACTTTTTGACCTTCTTTGAGCGCTTTGAAACCGCCGCCTTGAATCGCTGAGTAGTGAACGAAGATGTCTTTGCTGCCGTCGTCAGGTGTGATAAAGCCGAAACCTTTGGTTTCGTTAAACCATTTAACAGTGCCTTGCTTCATAGAGACTTCCTTTGAAACGAAATTGGTGCCAGTTCTTGTGCGGGTCGTCCCGAACAACGAATCAAAGAATACGATGAAAGTTTCTTCTTGCCAATACGATATTCAGCTCGCGCCGATGGCGCGAATTTTGCGATGTTTCGCGCCTGCCGGCGAAACAATCCGCAGCGCGGCGCGCTGCGGACAACCGCAACGCGCGCCTTGACGATCAGTAGCGACCGTGGGTCTTTTGGATGTAGTTGGTGAGTTGCTGCGTCTCTTGATTCATGCGCATCAGGTTGCTGTGCGTGATGCGGAATATGGCGCGCATCACGTTGTAAACAATGCGCGGGTGATCAGCCAGCAATGACTCGAACGCGTCCGGCTCGAGCGTCATCACGACGGTTTTGCCCTCGGCACGCAGCGTTGCCTTGCGCGGTGTGCGGTCGACGAAGGCGCGGGTACCGGCGCATTCGCCGGGGCTCATGGCATACACGGTAACTTCATTGCCCTCGATTCGGCTCGATACGCTGAGACGGCCTTCGATGAGTACGAATAGCGTGGTGACCGGTTCGCCCTCGTTAACGAGCAACTCGCCGTCCTTCAGCTCCCGCTTTTTCATTTTCGTGACAAGCACGGTGCGCTCGTCGTCAGTGAGTTCTTGTCCAAGAGCGGTGGCGCGCAAAAGCTCGGCGTCGGATTTTTTTGCCATCTTGTTTCCCTTCCTCTCGTCCCGGTTAAATCACGCGCAACCCCTCGGTTAACGCGCATACCCATCTCCCGAAGGCGATTATAAACAGAAATATCGCTGAAAAACCAAGAGCCCCAGAGCTAGGTTAGCTTGGCCAACTTGAGTGTGACCTGCTGGCCATTTTGCCACGGCCAAAACATGGCGATGATTTCGTCAGTTGCGGACTTGTGGTGGTAAAGGGTCTGGTCTTTATATACGCCGCCAAAGGGTCGCGTCAGGGCCGAATGCGGGTCCGAGGGTTTGTTGCCGGGCTTTTTCACGGCGGGGCCGAGAAAGCGGCTCAATACGGCATCCCAGCGCCCAGTGTCCTTGGTATTGAATACCAGTTCCACATACTGGGCATCACCGCCGCGATCCTCGACCACTTCGATGTCGGCGGCGGACTTGACGATTTCTTCTAGAGTCACGCGGTCTCCTTGCACAGATTCATCCAGGATAGAGGGCTTTTCGACGTCTTAGCATTAGGTATTAAGTTTGCCGGCATTTTAGCCGATTTCAAGCTACACGAGATTGTGAGGGTTGCAAAGTGGCCCGTATTGCGGTCCTTAACGGCAAAGGCGGTTGCGGTAAGAGCACGGTGGCGACCAATTTGGCCGGCTGGTATGCGCTGAACCACATTCCAGTGGCGCTCATGGACTACGATCCTCAAGGGTCGACATCGGCTTGGCTGAAAAACCGTCCGTCATTCGGTCCGCCGATTTATGGCGTCGAGGCATACAAGCCGGCGCGCTCCACGATGACACGCTCTTGGCAGTTACGTGTTCCGCCCGAAACCCGCCGGGTCATCACCGATACGCCGGCGAGTCTCGACAATCCGGGCATCCTCAAGTTTGTCTCGCAGGTGGATACGATTCTGATTCCCGTCCAGCCCTCAGCGCCGGATATTCACGCCGTGACGCGATTCATCGAGCGACTGCTCGTTGTCGGCAAGGTTCGGCGGCTGAATATACGGGTTGGCGTGCTGGCTAACCGGGTGAAACTCAATTTGGCCGTTTATCGCGGCTTGCTCCGTTTCCTGACTGTGCTGGAATTTCCGCTCATTGCTCAGTTTCGTGACAGTCACGCCTACCTCGAGGCGATGTCGCAAGGCCTATCGGTTTTCGAACTCGAGGGCGAGCATGCCGAGACGGATCGGGAGCAGTGGCGCAAGCTGGTTACCTGGATTGACGCGCCGACGACAGAGGAGCGTCGGCACGACTCGTCGCAGCTTCAATCGATCGCATGACGTGCGGCGGGATCGGCCGATCCCGCCGTTTTTCATCACAGATAGTCGATATGATCCACTTCGGCCATGAAGTGACGATAGTCGCAGGTGAGTTCTTCGCCGGGCGCGATATCCCGTGTTGCCCAACCCACGCCAACCTCGGAGAAATCAACATTCGGCTCACGGGAGTGGTTCATGTATTTCCCCATGGTCGATTCATAGAAAAGATCGCCGCCTTTTTCAGGCTGGTAGAGATGAATCTCGATTTCGCGTTTCACTGACGACGGAAGTTTTTCGAAATCTTCCTCGGTGAAACGGATGTCGAAAACCGGATTGAACTCCCACACCTTGGTGCCCTTGCGAATGTGGTCAACAGCGAAAACGCCGAAACCGTGAATCCCGCTTTTCTCCAAATAAGTCGGTACGATGATCATCCTTCCCCCGTTGTGAAATAGGAGCCGTTACCGGCGCATATTGTGGCAGGCGTTGCGCGGTTGCGAAAGGGGTGGCGTGCACTATTGATTGCGCATGTGGTCGACGAGGCGGCGCAGTCCGGCATCGCCGCCGAGTCGTTGGTAGAGCGTCTCCGTCATTATTGGATTACTTCTGTCCGGTCTTGGCGGAACTGGAAAACAGTCCAGCGTATTCGCCGTAGCCTTCGGCCTCCAGCCGCTCGGCGGGAATAAACCGCAACGCGGCCGAGTTGATGCAATAGCGCAGCCCGGTGGGAGCGGGGCCGTCGTCGAACACATGCCCCAAATGGGAGTCGGCGAACTTCGACCGCACTTCCGTTCGGGTCATGAAAAATTTGCGATCGACGTGGCGCACGATGTGGCTGTCCACCAGCGGCCGGGTGAAGCTGGGCCAGCCGGTGCCGGAATCGAATTTGTCGGTGGAGGAAAACAGCGGCTCGCCACTGACGATATCCACATAGATGCCTGGTTTCTTGTTATCCCAAAATTCGTTCTTAAATGCTCGCTCCGTGCCGTCCTCCTGGGTAACCTCAAATTGGATGGGCGAGAGCGTGCGTTTCAGCTCCGATTCGGGTGGTTTGACGAAATCCTTCATGGGACTGGCCTCCGTGGTTGGGATTGCAAGAGCAAAAAGCATAAGCCAATTCGCAATTCTCATGTTCGTTCTCCTCTTGTGGGGTGGGTCTATGTGACTCAATCACTTCATTGGTCGCCGCAGGGTGGTATTCCTATCGTGACGCGGTTCACAAATAACCCCAAAAAATACCATTTAATAAAATTCCTTTTGAGGTGGATATAGATTACAGACTACGAAAAAGAGGATTCGGCTATGACTAGACCAGTTTCCCGCCACGCGAGTTTCAACGTGACCCCAGGGGCTGCCGAGAAGTTGATGGAGCTCAAGGCAAAATATGGCAAGACGTTGAGATTTCGGGTTTTCGATGACGAGGGTCTGAGCCTGCGGGTGCATGACAAAGAATATGCCGGTGACTGGACGTTCAACGTGGCCGATATCGGGATCGCGCTGTGCCGCGACACTCTGGCCGCGCACCATTCGCTGGTTCTGGATAGTTACGGCACCGACGACAATGGGAGCGGATTCGGGTTGATGTTGTTCGCCGACGGCGAACTCGTCAATCAGCTCGATGGCGACCGCATCATCGCCCGCATTCTCTCGGAAGAAGCGGAAGTATGCGGCGCCTATGGCGAGTACTGCTATACCGCGTATGTCACGCCGACGCCGGCATAGCCCGTTACGCTAGACCCGATTTTCACCGCCGTCGCGGCCGATACATGGTCGCGGTGCGCGCGGCGAGTTGGGCGACACGATCCCGCAATCCCGGCGGAGCCATCACTTCGCAGTCTGGGCCATAGCGCAGAATGTCCATTGTCAGTTCCCGGTTATCGCCATAGGGGATCCGCAGTTCGACGCTGCCATCCGCCAAGATGGTTTTGCTCTGTTGGGGATGCCACGTCTCGTCCGCGATCCAACGCGCCGCATCGGGTGAGAACCGCAGTACGGCGGTTGATTTAGCCGCGCCCGAAAAAATGCCATAGGCCGTCGCGAAATGCTGGTCCAAATCCGCCTCGGCGACATCCCGGGCTGCGTCGGCGAGAATTTCCACCGGGTGCACCCTGTCCAACGCGAAATGGCGCAGATCCTCGCGCCAATGACACCAGGTGTCCAAGTACCAGTTGCCGCGGTAACGCACCAGTCGTTGCGGCGAAACGACGCGCTCGCTGGTTTCGTCGCGGCTGCGACCATGATAGAGAATGCGAACTTGCCGGCGTTGGAGCAATCCGGCAAGTAACTGCTGAAACTGTCGACCGTCCACCGGGCGCGCGCCGGTGTCGAGAATTCGAACGCGTTTGACGAGTTCCGCGGGGCTCAGGCTGTCGAGCGTAGATTCCTGTCCGCCGGCGGCGACGGCTTGAGCGAGGGTCTGCGCCCAAAGCGAAAGGAGCACATCTTGTTCCGGAATGGTCGGATCGGGTGTTTGCTGATTCATAGCACGGCTTCCTTGTGCGCCGGCCTGGGCTTTTCGGCACGGCGGGTACCTTCACTGGCGGGAGCCATGATAACACGCCGTGACGCGGCCCAAGGAGGGGCCGTGGGGGCGGGAACTAGCTGACGGCGCTTTCCGCGTCCTTGATTGTGTCTTCAAGTGCTTTGATGGCGCGCTTGAATTCGCTTTCTGCCTGAACCAATAGCGCCGGCGTCGAGTCTGTCTGCCCCTCGCGTCCAATGCGCTCCAGTTCCTTGCATACGGCGCTCAAACGCGCGGCGCCGACGTTGCCGCTGCTGGATTTGAGCGCGTGCGCGGCGCGGCGGATTCCGTCGGCGTCTTTGTTGCCGACGGCGCTGCGCAGCTTCTCCATGAGATCGGCCGAACTGGTGAGATAGAGTTTCAACACTTTCACCAGTGGATCCGGACGGCCGGGCGATCGCAGCACTCGAATCTGATCCAGCGCCGATTGATTCAATACGCCTTCATGGTCGTCGGAAGGTTCGAACGTTTCGCTCGGAGCGGGCGGGGGCGGGACAATGGTTTTTTCGCTCATGGCGATCCTCTCGTCGGTTTTGAGTTTGATCCAACGCGACAGGGTGTCGCGCAGTTGTTGCTGGGTGAACGGCTTGGCAAGGTAGTCGTCCATCCCCGCATCGAGGCACTTTTCGCGATCCCCCTTGATTGCGTTGGCCGTGAGGGCGATGATCGGCGTGCGCGTCTTGCATTTCTCATCTTCATAGGCGCGAATTCGGGCGGTCGCTTGGAAGCCGTCCATTTCGGGCATCTGACAATCCATCAGAACGGCGTCGAATCTGTCGCGATAATAAGCGTGGACAGCGTCGCGGCCGTCGTTCGCGACGGTGACTTGAAAGTCCATGAGTTCCAAGATGCTCACCGCCAGTTCCTGGTTGACCGGGTTGTCTTCGGCCACCAGCACACGGCAACCGATGAAACCGTTTCTTGACGAGGCGTCCAGGCTCGATGCGCGATCTTGGGCGATACACGGCATTAGTCCGGCTACCCGGGCGATGCAGTCGTACAAGGCGCGCAATGTGACGGGTTTGTTCAAGGTTGCCGCCGACTCGATTTGATTCATCGCGGAAGAATGGGGGGCTTCGCGCAGGGAGCGCAAGATCACCACCGGAATGACGCCGGTGACTTTGCGGCTCTTTATGAATCGCAACATCTCGGTGGCGGAAACTGTGCGCGTATCCTCGTTGAGCAGAATCAAGCTGAGCGTATTGGGTCCGGCGCGATAGTTCTGCAGCAGATCCATGGCTCGGCTGGCTGTTTCTCCACGGGCGCGAATGTTCCATTTGAGCAAATGGCGCTGAATGACATTGCGGTGATTCACGTTATCATCGACGATGAGCACGTTCAACCGCTGGGCGTCTTTCGGTGAGAATCCAAGTTCGGCCGTGGGCTGTCCGCTGGGCAGAAGCGGAATCTCGATCCAGAACGTCGAACCTTGATTGGGCAGGCTCTCCACGGCGATTTGGCCGCCCATCAACTCGACGAGCTGTCTGCAGATTGCCAATCCCAAACCGGTGCCGCCGAAGTGTCGATTGGTCGAACCATCGGCTTGAGTGAACGATTCGAAGATGCGCTGCTGCGCGTGATCCGGCACGCCGATTCCGGTGTCGCGCACCAAGAAGCGCAAATGTGGTCCGTCGTGTTGGTCGCTTCGCTCGGCGCAGACGACGATCTCGCCCAGTTCGGTGAACTTGATCGCGTTGCCTATCAAGTTGGTGAGAATCTGGCGCAGGCGGGTCATGTCGCCGCGGAACCAATCGGGTACCCCAGGTGCGATGTCGCAATATATTTCCAAACCCTTGCGGTGGGCTTGTTCGGCGAAGAGACTGCACTGATCCTCCAGCAGTTCCCGCGTTTCGATGTCCATGACTTCCAGTTCGAGTTTGCCGGCCTCGATCTTCGACAAGTCCAGAACGTTGTTGATGATGTCCAGCAGGGATTCGGCCGAGTGGCGCGCCGTCTCCGCGTAGCGGCGCTGGTGGGCGTCCAGTGCGGTTCCCAACAACAGTTCGGTCATGCCCAGCACGCCGTTCATCGGAGTGCGGATCTCGTGGCTCATGGTGGCGAGAAACTCGCTCTTGGCTTTGTTCGCGGCCTGGGCGCTGATTTTGCCCAGCAGAGCCTCGCGGGCTCTGGATTCGGCCTGTTTGCGCTCCGAGATCTCGACCGCGTAGCAATGCAGCAAGGCTTGGTTGCGCACCGGCGTGAACGTCCAAAGGAAGCTGCGGCCGTTGTGCTCGGTCTCGATGTCCTTGAGCGGTTTGTATTCGAGCAGGCAGCGCTGGACGAGTTGCGCTGTATTGGGTGGCAGTATTGGCGTGACATTGTCTTCGGCGGCGCCGATGTGGTTGAGCAGTTCGCGCGCGCTCGGGTTGACGTACTGCACGACGCCCTCCTCGGTCAGCGAGATGACGATATTGGGGTCGTTTTCCGGGAACGCGGCGAGGCGGCGCAAGTCGTCGACGGCCTTGTGTATGGCGGTATCCTGCTCCTTCAACCGCACGGAAACCCGATTGAGCGCGCCACCGAGCTTGTGCAGCTCCGTCGAGGAGGCGTGTATGGGGGTGCGTTCCCCCAGGTTCTCGTCGAGACGGTCGGCGAAGTCGGTGTAGGCGGCCAGCGCTTGCATTGGGCGGCGCATAAATAGCCTCAGCAGCAGGATCGTGACGAACACGGTCACCAACCCCTGGATGATGTTCTCTTTCCACACTGCCGATTTGGCGTCGGCGATTTGCTGCAGGCTGTAAGTGATGCGGACCCAGCCCAATAGATCGCCCAGGATGACCGGTTGCCACACGATCATCTCGGTGTCGGTGTACGTGACGCTTTCGTCGGGTTGAGCGGGCGGGGTCAATTTCGGCCGGCTGTAAAGCAGTTCGGGTTCGGCGCCGGGCACCTTGATCACATCGCCCAGCATTCGGCCGCCGGCATCGGACACTTGGATGGCCAGCACTCCGGGAAACTCCACCGCGCGAACGATGGCGGTTTCCACCGACGTGTAGTCCCGGGTCAATAGATAGCTGCCGCTGGTGGCGACGAGGTTGCGGGTCAGCACCTCCGCTTGCAGGCGCATGGACGCGGCGATACGTTGGGTTTCGCGTTCCGCGGAGTTATATGTGAAAGCCGCCATCGAAACGGCCGTGAACAATGCAAAAATCAGCGCGAGTTGGGTGTCGAGTTTGCGCGGCAGCAACCAAAGCAGCCAGCGCGGATGCGTGATCGCGTGATTCGGTTTAGGATCTTTGTTTTTCGGCATGATCGACGGCCTTGTCGCGGTTTGTTTCCGGTTAATTGGCTTTGTTGAACGGCTTGATCAGCTCTCGAATCACGTCGTACTCGCTGTCGTCCGTGGGCGCGAACCCGTCGTAGCTTTTGTCCAAGCTGTCCAGGATCGCGCGGTGCATGGGGCGGCTCGGGTCGAGCTTGAGCAGCGCCTGGCGCATTTGTTCCAGCAGCCGGGCGTCGACGTTGGCGGAGGCCGTGATGTTGTAGGGCGGCAGGTCGGGCGACGCGTGGAGGATGCGAATGCCTTTGGATTGCCATTTGAAGGCTGTGGTGTCTTTGACGATCCCGGAATCGAAATCGCCGTGCATAACGCCGCGAATGACGTTGTCGTAGTGGCCCAGGAAATCATAACGGCCGAGTTTTTCGATGGGCATGCCGGCGCCGACTACGACGGCGCGCTGGAGCAGGGCGGCTTTGTCGCCGAAGGCAAACGACCGCCCGGCCAAGTCGGCAACGGAGGCGATGTCGCTGCTGTCGCGCACCACGACCATCAACTGAAACGAGCCTTTCTTGTCGGTCAGGGTTTTCACGACCAAGCGCGTGTTGCCTTTGGTCCGCGACGTCAGGTACGCCACCGGCGTGAGATAGGCGAACTCAACTTCACCGGCCGCCACGCTGGCGATGGCGGTGGGCATGTCGGGCGAGAGGGTCAACACGACGGGACGCCCCAGGGATTCGGTCAGATAGGTCGTTAGCGGTGTTAACCGCTTGTGCATGGCGGCGGGCGTGTCCATGGCGACCGACCCAAAGCGCACCGGCGTGACGGCATGGGCGAATTCGATGCTGAACATGAGCATGATGGCGAGCAGGGTCGCCGGCGCAACGGGAGACGAACGATGGTACGGTTTCATTGCAACTCCGAGTTCGATTGATTTTGCCAACCAATTGCCGCGTGGAAAGCGTCCCGGGTGTTGTGAGGCGCCAGGCTCGGTTCGACGCGTGGGTGTTTCCCCGCAGACCTTATCGGCACAAACCATCGTCCGCTTAGACAGTTAGGCGTTTTAAACGGGTGCCGGCGGCGGGGATTAGCCTGGCATGCAGGTGATGCGAGTATGGCGATGGTGCGGCGGGGCCAAATTTCGCTACAATGCGCGACGGATGTGGGGCGGTAGCTCAGCTGGGAGAGCGTCGCGTTCGCAATGCGAAGGTCGGGAGTTCGATCCTCCTCCGCTCCACCAACTTGTCCCAGGCGCCGCGCCCGCCACCGGCGTGACCATTTCCACACGATTGCCTCCCCAATAATCGCCCCGTGTCCTGCGATTCGTCGCCCCTGGCACCGCACGCCTTAATGCGTTCCATCCGTCGGGAAAATTCTAAAGAAAAGCAAGAATTTGACGCTGTAGGGGCGAGATGAGGCGTTAACCCACGCGATGAAACGACATGGCCATGGATGAGCAGGAGTCTTCCCCCGACGGAGACTCGCCCCAAAACATTCCCGAGCTGCGGGCAGGGGACTACCAAGACATTTTCGAGCATGCCGCGGACGGTTGGCTGGTGCTGCGCGGCGGGCAGTGCGTGGCGTGCAATGCCCAAGCCGAGGTTTTGTTCGGCCGCAACCGCAGTGGGCTGCTGGGTCGGAATGTCTTTTCGTTTTCCCCCGCCCGGCAAGGGGATGGCAATGCCTCCTCGGCCCTCGTCAGTCGTTACCTCGAAGCCGCGCAACGGGGATTGCAGCAACGATTCGATTGGCACTTCGTGCGCTTCGACGGCACGCCGTTTGTCGGCGAAGTCGGGCTCAATCGCGTCAGCCTCGGCCAGGAGAGCTGCCTGCTGGCCACGGTCCGCGATGTCACTGCCCGGCGCCAAGAGGAGCGAAAGTTAAGGGAGTCCGAGCGGGAGTTCAAGGCGATCATCGCCAACATGCTCGACACGTATTACCAGACCGATCTCGACGGACGCCTCACGCGTGTGTCGCCCGCGGTCGAGGGGTTGCTGGGGTTTTCGCCGGAGAACATCATCGGTTTGCATGTCGGCGAACTCTACATCGATCACAACAGCCGGGAGCGATTCCAGCGCGCGCTGCGGGAGCACGGCGGTGAATTGATCGACTACGAGATTCAGTTGCGCCGGCACGATCGCCGTTTGGTCTGGGTATCGCTGAACGCCCGCTATCGGCGCGACCGCCGGGGGAGAATCACCGGCGTCGAAGGCACGGTGCGCGACATTTCCGAGCGCAAGCGCATCGAGGCGGAAATGCGCAAGCTTTCCACCATGCTTGATCAGATGGCGGATACCGTCATCGTGACCGATCGCCATGGCGTCGTCGAGTATGTAAACCCTTCGTTCGAAAAATCCACGGGCTATTCGCGGGACGAAGTCTTGGGCAGCCGCCGTTGGTTGTTTCGCAGCGACGCCATCGACCCCAAGCACTACGAGTGGATGTGGAAGACCATCGGCGCCGGCCACGTCTTCAGCGATTTGCTGGTCGGGCGGCGCAAGGACGGCGCGTTGTTCTACGAGGAACACACCATCACGCCCGTGAAGGACGAGCGCGGCCACATCACGCATTACATCGCCACCGGCAAGGACGTCACCAAGCGCATGCAGTCGCTGGGCCGGATTCAATACCCGGCGAGCCGCGATGCGTTGACGGAGTTGCCCAATCGCGCGCTGTTTACCGACCGTTTGAATCATGCCGTGACTCGCTGCAAGGACGACGGCGGCGTCATCGGCGTGCTTCTGATCGACGTCGATCGCTTCAAGACCATCAACGAAACTTTGAGCAAAGACGTGGGCGATCAGGCGTTGCGCGCCTTGTCGGAACGTCTGGCGCGCTGCGTGCGGGACAGCGACACCGTGGCCCGCGTCGGCGGGGATGAATTCGCCGTAATACTCGAGCGTCTGCCGTCCTTGGACTATATCGCGCCGGTGGTGCGTAAGATTCTCAACGTGTTGTCGCGGCCCTTCGAACTGGGCGGCCGATCGTTTCAGATGACGACATCCATCGGCATCAGCTTGTTTCCCAATGACGGCGACGATTCGGCGACCTTGATCAAGAATGCGGACGTCGCGCTGTATCGGGCGCGCGAACAAGGTCAGCACAGCTACAAGTTCTATTCGCCGGATTTCAGCGTCAAGGCATTCGAGCGGCTCAGTCTGGAGCTTAACTTGCGGCGCGCGTTGGAGAACGACGAATTCATGGCCTTTTTCCAGCCGCAAATCAATTGCTCGACCAACGAGGTCGAGGCGGTGGAAGCGTTGCTGCGCTGGCGTCACCCCGACCTTGGATTGGTGTCTCCGGGAGATTTCATTCCCATCCTCGACGACACCGATCTGATCGTGCCGCTGGGGGAGTGGATTATTCGCCAGGCGTGCCAGCAGGCCAAGATTTGGCAGCAAAGCGGCTATGATCCATTTACCGTCAGCGTCAATCTCACGGCCAGCCAGTTCTATTCACCCGGTTTGGTGGAACTCATTTGCAATGTCTTGCAGGAAACCGAGTTGGCGCCGCGCTGGCTCGAACTGGAAGTTCAGGAAGGCGTGCTTGCGCAGCATGAGAAGGATGCGGTGAGGCTCTGCGCCAAGCTCGGCGACTTGGGCGTGGGGGTGGCCGTCGATGACTTCGGCACGGGATTGACGTCACTGGCTAATCTGCAGCGGTTTCAGATTCGCAAGGTAAAGATCGACAGAACATTCGTCGGCGACGCCATAAAAGATCCGGCGGACGCCGCCATCGTCAAGGCGATAGTCGCGGTGAGCAAAGCTTTCGGCATGCGCGCCGTTGCCGAGGGTGTGGAGTCGGAAGAGCAAAGGGACTTCCTGATGGATCAGGGCTGCGAACTCATGCAGGGATTTTTGTTCACGCCGCCGCGCGCCGCACCGGAGTTGCAGCGCTTGTTGCGCCGGCGGCCGGGGTGACCGGCGCGATGCGATTTTTAGCCGGCAGCGCGCGCCGCATAGTAACCGTGCTCGGTCTGGCGGCGACGGTTTTGTCTGCGGGAACCGCGCACGGCGTCGGCGGTGAAAGTCAGGAAGCCGGACCAGCATATCTCGCAGCCTTCTATCGCAATGAAGAAGGCGTGGTCGCCAACGTCTTGGACAAGAACGGCAATCAGCGCCTGCTCAAGCTGGTCATGCTCATCAAAGTGAAGAATCCTGAGTTCGATAAACAGAAACTGCAGGATCTGTGGCCGGAGATAAGCCAGGAAGTTATGTTTCTGTTAGGCGAATACAAGATCGAATCGCTGTTCACCCCGGAAGCCAAGGAGGAATTTCGGCAGGTGTTGATCAAACTGCTTAAAGAGCTCACTAAAAAAGCTTACAAGGACGGCGAGCTGGTGCAGGACATGCTGTTCGAGGATTTTGTCTACCAGTAGGGGCTTACTCGCCGCGAAGCTGATCCAACACATCTTCAACTCGCGCCAAGCGTTCTTCGAGTGCTTTGACGCGCGCTTCGAGATCTGACTGCGGCGGCGGGGCTGCCGCAGTGGGGGCGGTCCGGGTCGGTTGGGCCTCGCTGCCGCTGAAAAGATGGCGAAAACGGGTCTCTCGTTTGCCGGGTTCGCGGGGCATTTCCTCGACGTAGGGTCCGTCCGGACGTTCACGCAAGTTCCGCAATGTATTCATGACGGCCTCAAGGCTGTCGAACGGCGCCATGCGTCCGGCGTGGGTCCGCAGCTCGCCCGGCGTTTGGGCGCCGCGCAACAGCAACTCGGCGATGATTGCCAGCTCCTCCCGCGAGAATGCCGCGGCAGCGGACAGTTCGCCGCGCAAAGTGTGGCCGTACTTCTCGGTGCGCGAGCCGGGAACGAATTGCGGCCGTGCCAGATGCTTGGCAACTAAACGCTGTGTGGTTCCGCGCACGGTGGTTTCATCGAGAGACATCACGGGATCGCGATTGCTTTTTTGGTTGCACGCGGCGCCGAGGCTGTTCAGCGTCAACGGGTAATATTCCGGCGTGGCCAAGTCCTTTTCGATCAGGGCGCCCAGTACGCGGCATTCTGTATTGTCGAGACGGTATTTCATGGCCATCCTTTGTCCCTGTGCGACAGCGCGGTCTGCGAATGTCGCGCCTATTATTGGCGCTGGCAATTCTTAAGTCCAGCGGTGGAATTTCCGATAGATGAAGTGGTTAACGGAGTCGGATTGCGGTGAAGCAGGTAGCGGCATCAATTGGTGGGTTGCTTTTTGGCGCGCTGGTCTGCGCCGGTTCGGCTTTTGGCGACAAGAGTTCCACGCCGGACCCGGAGCTGCGCAGCCAATTGATTAAGGCCGTCAATGAAACCTCCAGCTTCGCCGATCGTTTCGACGCCGAAGTGTGGCTTTTGGACATGGCGCGCCGATTGGAGCGCAAGGTTCCCGATCCGGCGCAGCGCTTGGAGTTGTTGCGTATGGTGCACTTCGAAGCGATGCGCGTCGAGCTGCCGGCGGAACTGGTGTTGGCGGTCATCGAAGTGGAAAGCAACTTCGACCGTTGGGCGATATCGTCGGTCGGCGCCCGCGGGCTAATGCAGGTCATGCCGTTCTGGCTGAAGGAAATCGGCCGTCCTGATGACAATCTGTTTCATCCGCCAACCAATCTGCGCATGGGTTGCACCATCTTGCGTTACTACTATGACAAGGAGAAGGGCGACCTGCAGCGCGCGCTGGCCCGCTACAACGGGAGTTTGGGTCGCACCACGTACTCCGACAAAGTCTTTCGGTCGCTGCGCACGCGTTGGTATCGGCAGTAGACATCGCGGAATAATCCGCTCCCACAATACAGGCTCAGTCCTGGATTCTCATTGCACCGTGAAATCCGCGAATTCTTCGAACTCCGCGTCGTGTTCGGCGACATCATCGACGCGGGCCCGCGCCGGGCCGTTCCATAGCCACTGAATCATCTTCTCCACTGCCGCCGCTTCGCCGCAGATTTTCGCTTCGACGCAGCCATCGGGCAGATTGCGCACCCAGCCGGTCACGCCGATCACGGCGGCTTGCTTGGCTGTGGAAGCACGGTAGAACACGCCTTGGACGAGGCCGGATACAACGCAGCGTTTGCACAGGCGGCTATTCTTCGCGAGCATGCTCGCTCCTAGGGTTGCTCGTAGCCTTGAATGAATTGTTCGATGGATTCCGGCGTGACAGGGCCTTCGACCGAGGCGACCAACTGTCCTTGCGGGTTGATCAGGAACGTGGTGGGCAGCCCGTTCAAGGGCTCGAGCAGTTTTTCCAAGTTGTCGGTTCCCTGCAGGATGGGGTAGGTAATCTTCAATTCGGCGACGAACTCGCGCAATTCTTTAACATCGATGTCTTCATAGTTGATGCCCCAGACCACGGCGTCTTTATCTTTGTGTTGGTTGTGAAACCGATCCAGATCCGGCATTTCCTCCAAACAGGGCGGACACCAGGTGGCCCAGAAATTCAACACCACCCATTTGCCGCGCACGCTCGAGAGCGGGTGGCCTTTGCCGTCCAGATCACTCAAGGTGAATTCCACAGGTTTTTGGGCGACGCTCATGGGCGCGAACAAGGCAAGAGCCATGAACAGGGCTGGAACGAGGGTGATTCGCTTGTGCATGGTTATCCGTCCGTTAACGTTGTGTTGCCCGAGGCGCTTTCATAAAATGTACCGCGCTTCGCGGCACGCACAGGTTTATCATAGTCGAAATGCGCGGCGGCGGAATGATCGGCGCGGATTCGGCGAAGGAATGTGGGAGCGGTTTCCTACCGCGATGAGTCTGGATCGGGCTAAGAATCGCGGAATGATCCGCTCCCACAACGGCAAGATTGCAGTCGTTTAGAACACTGGGGACCAACAGTATGCGTACGGAAAAAGACAGTCTGGGCACCTTATCAGTACCGGAGGAGGCCTGGTACGGCATTCAGACCACCCGCGCCATCCACAACTTTCCGATTAGTGGGCGCGGGCCGGACAAGGATTTCGTTTTTGCCCATGTGCGCATCAAGCGGGCCGCGGCGGTTGCCAACTGCCAACCCGATTGGCTGGATGAGAAGTTATCGAAAGCGATCATTGCCGCCTGCGATGAAGTGCTTGCGGGCAAATACCTGGACCAGTTTGTGGTAGATCGTTTCCAAGCCGGCGCCGGTACAAGTCACAACATGAATTCCAACGAAGTGCTGGCGAACTTGGCTAACGTGGCGATGGGCGGCAAGAAGGGGGAATACAAGCCGGTTAATCCCAACGATCACGTCAACATGGGGCAGAGCACCAACGACACCATTCCCACGGCGATTCGCTTGACGGCGTTGGCGAAGCTGCCGCGGTTGACCGCCGCGGTGCGCGACATGGCGGACGAGTACGCGCGCATCGGCAAACAAGAAGTGAATACAGTGAAAAGCGGGCGCACCCACTTGCAGGATGCGGTGCCGACCACATTGGGACGCGAGTTCTCCGCCTATGCCTGGACCTTACGCCGCTGTGCCGATCAATTGGAAGCGCAGCGGCCGGCGCTGGCGGAGATCGGCTTGGGCGGCAGCGCGGCGGGCACGGGACTCAACACTTCGCCCAACTATCCGCAGCGCGTCGCCGCGGAACTGG
>JAKACW010000064.1 GCA_021821045.1 Pseudomonadota bacterium | reverse complement strand
TGCGTCGGGCCACTACGCCAAGGGCCTATCCCCGCGCACGCGGGGGAAACCGATAGACGGAACGGCGTACACGATAAAAAACGGGCCTATCCCCGCGCACGCGGGGGAAACAAGCTCAAGCGGATGCTGGCCCGCCCTGATGTGGGCCTATCCCCGCGCACGCGGGGGAAACGCGAGAACGTCGTCACGTCAGGCGGCGGTGCCGGGCCTATCCCCGCGCACGCGGGGGAAACCTCCAGTACGTCGAGGATGTACATCGGCATCAGGGCCTATCCCCGCGCACGCGGGGGAAACACGAAGTGTTTTCCCGATATGGGATGACATTCGGGCCTATCCCCGCGCACGCGGGGGAAACGACGAGGCAATGGTATTGGGTGGCGTCGCGCTGGGCCTATCCCCGCGCACGCGGGGGAAACTCCTCGAACATGGCGCGGATGTAGCGCTTCAGGGGCCTATCCCCGCGCACGCGGGGGAAACCGCGACATGGGCATTGCGGCCACCGGGGATATGGGCCTATCCCCGCGCACGCGGGGGAAACCTGAGATCGGGACCGACACCGCGAAAGATGTGGGCCTATCCCCGCGCACGCGGGGGAAACTATCAACGCGCGTCGCACGTAGACCGCGAGGGGGGCCTATCCCCGCGCACGCGGGGGAAACTCCATGGCCTCGGGGTTCACGTCGCGGCCGTAGGGCCTATCCCCGCGCACGCGGGGGAAACCACCAGGCGGTCGGCGTCGGTCTCGATCATTTGGGCCTATCCCCGCGCACGCGGGGGAAACTTTGTTTCGCGCGCGTTTCCGTGGCGTTGCGAGGGCCTATCCCCGCGCACGCGGGGGAAACGGCGTGATTTCTGCGAATGTGTGCGCCTGCTCGGGCCTATCCCCGCGCACGCGGGGGAAACCGGATTTGATTCGGCTGATGGTCGCCTGCGTTGGGCCTATCCCCGCGCACGCGGGGGAAACCCGCTTGCCCTCGCGCGATCCAGGCTTGCTTGGGGCCTATCCCCGCGCACGCGGGGGAAACCTAGGTCTGTCGCCGTGGAAAACGCCGCTGGAGGGCCTATCCCCGCGCACGCGGGGGAAACAGCTATGCGCGAAGTCAGACGCATTTCGATGCGGGCCTATCCCCGCGCACGCGGGGGAAACCGGGCGTCGCCAGCCAATACCTATTCGCTGATCGGCCTATCCCCGCGCACGCGGGGGAAACCACGTCGGGGCGTCGGGCATGCGGCCCATATAGGGCCTATCCCCGCGCACGCGGGGGAAACCAAGGCTAGATGAAATTGCACGATTGCTGTTAGGGCCTATCCCCGCGCACGCGGGGGAAACTTTGATTTCAACACCCGCGACACTCCCTATCGGGGCCTATCCCCGCGCACGCGGGGGAAACTATGCTGGCGCTGGTTTTGACCCTCTCGGCCTGGGCCTATCCCCGCGCACGCGGGGGAAACACTGCCACGACACAACAACCGCAGGCGCCCACGGGCCTATCCCCGCGCACGCGGGGGAAACGCGCGCAAATGCCGCTTGACGAATTCACGAGGGGGCCTATCCCCGCGCACGCGGGGGAAACCGTCACAGCCCGCGCCGACAGAGCCTGAATCAGGGCCTATCCCCGCGCACGCGGGGGAAACCGTCACAGCCCGCGCCGACAGAGCCGGAATCAGGGCCTATCCCCGCGCACGCGGGGGAAACAATGCAATCTGCGCTTGGCCCGCGCCTTGGCGGGGCCTATCCCCGCGCACGCGGGGGAAACGACCTCACCCGGGATACCGTCCCACTCCGCGTGGGCCTATCCCCGCGCACGCGGGGGAAACCGCGCCTGCTCGTCGCTGTAGCTGCCATACTCGGGCCTATCCCCGCGCACGCGGGGGAAACTCTCCTAGATAACCCAATAATCTAGAAAAGAAAACATCAAACTACGTCCAAATTGTTAAAGAACAAATTACAGCCATCGGCGAGTTAGCCACAGCCCATCGACGTCCACTAACTCACGGGAAGGCGCGCCCAATGTCGCAATCCCTACGCCGCCCGTTTCGTTGACGTCTCGCCAGATCATCACGAGACTACCTCTGGGCTCTGAGTTATGCCAATCACTCAACACTTTCCAGGCCCGTTTGCGTACCCCTGCGTCCATGCGCGGTGAGATATACACCGTCGGCGCCACTTCAAGCATGACCGATGCTAAAAATCCGCGATACCGATCTGCTACGTCACGCGTCACTATCACTGTCAGCGCCACCCAGCCCCTCCATTCGTATTACTTTTTTAATACTGTCGATCATTGAAGGGATCACATTCTGCTTACGAAATACCGTGGCCGCTTCGCGCCTAACCAGGCGGTCTATGGTCGTATCATCCGAGTTCGCTTTCTTGGCAGCAGTAAACGCTATATGCAGGGTGATGGAATCTCGATACAGGTCAGCGATGTCCAGAATGAAAGACTGCCCCGAATCTTCATGGATAAATCCGAGCTGAGGAATGGCCGCGACCGCTTGTACGGCAATCGCGGCAGCAGCCTGTACCGCTGTCGCTGCATGGTTGATGGCCTGATTTGGAATATCCGTCGCTTCGGGTTTGGCGCGGTCATAATGCCGGCCCTTCCATTCAATGCCGTATTTTTCTGCCATTAAACGGTAAATGGTTTTGACGCGTGCGCCCTCGATACCACGTAAGGTATCCAAATCACGATGAGGCAACACCTCTCCCAGTCGCAGGGCATACATGTGGCGCGCCACGCTAACGCGGCGTCGCGGACTGCCCCACAATTCGGCTTGACGACGGGCAATATCGGAACGATCCGGCAGGAGCGGTGGCGCGGTGTATGTGCGCACACCATCCTGTCCGACTGCTGCCATCAAAGTGCCGTGTCGCGCCAATAGCCGTAATGCATCGTGCGTCACGCTACTGCCAGGGCCAAGCAGGATCATTGACACCGCTTGGTGTGGAACCTGGACGATGTGTGGAGTGAGCGAATCCTTGCCTGCCATAAAGTTGAGGCAGCCATCGACAACACACAGTTCACCACGCTCCAGCCAGACCAAACCGTGCCGGTCCGCATGCGGAATGCGCGCTGTTTCAAGGCCCAGACGTCCTTTCAACATGAGCGCGCAGGCTTGAGCAGCAACATACCAAACCCAAATGCACGATGCCGCCCAACACCTCGCGCCAACAGGCGCCCAAAAGCAACTGGGTTGCCTACTTGCAATTGCCCTTTGAATACTGCGTCCGGACCAGTGCCAGCGTGCGTTTTACGTTTGCCGTTTTCGCCAGTGCCTGCCTTGCGTAACACACGGGTTAAACGAAACTCATCCATTTGTGTATAAATTATTTGTGCTGCCCCATCTACAGCAAACTGCTTGGCAAGCCAGTCGCTATAAATCACGGCGCGCTGAGCTATTCCACCACCATCCGCTGCAGGAATGGCATCAACAGCGTGCAAGAAGGCATCACGTTCACGCCCATCCTTGGCGCGAACCACCGGACGAACTCTCACTTCAAAGCCCAGTGTCTGACCTTCTTTCCATGCACTAGGAAACGGGCGCGCATCCAACTCATCCAGCCCCAATGCGCGTGCAACATCCGGCGTAGCCAAACTGGCATGTAGTCGCAAAGTCTCCATATTCTCCACGGTGTAGGCGAACAATCCTTGCTTGTTGCTCATATAGCGAAATGGCTTGGGTGCCTGTTCGCCAAATGCCGCACTAAGCAAACCATGCAAGGCGTACCCGTAATCACCATCTGGCGACAAAACACCGTGGCGAGTCGCCCAAGCCGCAAGTGCAATAGGGTCTGGTTGCAAGCGCATCAATTGAAAGGTCATGTTCGCGCTCCTGTTGGTGTGAAACTGCCCTCTCGCACTGGCCGCCAGCCACCGTGAACGCCACTGGTCCAGTTGCGTTCATCGCACAGCTCGATCAAGCGGTCTCCGACAAGATTGCCTTCGCCATCAGGCCATTGCATCCGCAGGGATTCCGCGCTCGTGGTTTTGGGAAGGTGGGCGATCTGTAGCGCATGCAGCACGTTATCCGCCTCTTGCCATCCGGCAAACATTCGCTGGCTCGGCAGACAAGATTTGCGTCCAATAAATAAAGGCCGTGCGGGGTGATCTAACGCGACAGCAATATCATTTAGCGTGGGAGTTTCTTCCGAAGGTTCCAGACGCAGAGCGACCAGTACGTTAAGACTGGCATGATAGTCGCGGTAGCGCAAATGCGGCCCTTTATAAGTGCCGGCACCTCCTCGTCTTTCCTCAGGCACACCCCAGGTAGTCCACCCTTTATCGTCTTTTCCCAATTGTGCTGTTTGAAAATCTGTAAGGCGCCGTATCGGCGTATTTAACCGCGCCCCAATTGTCAAGCGGCTCTGCAAACGATCATGCAATTCACAATCTTCACGCCGCCAACCAAGCGCATTGGAAAACAATCCGGTCACCATGGAGAGCGCCGGGAAATCGCGGATCACGCCGAAGTTGTCGATGGTCTCGCCGCCAAAGGCGATCAGGGGCGCTTGCAGCCGCAGCAATAAATGGCGCGCCATCTCAACATGCTCCCTGCCGCACGATCTCGTTCGCCCATTCGCCCAGTTTGGCAAGGTTGGCGCGTTCAGCGCCCGGCACGTCAACGGCATCCAGCGCCAGGAAACGCCGCGCCAACGGTGCGCCATAAGCCTCGTCCATCGCGCTTAGCTCTTGCGACATGCGCGCGACGGCGCGCTGGCGGATAGTGTCCGAGCTGGTTTTATCTTCCAGCGGCAAGGCATCGTGAAACGCGCCCGCCAAGCTGCGCGGCTGCCAGTCGCCCGCTTCCACCAACATGAATTTCGCCCAGTCGAAAGGCGCGGTCGACCCGCGTTTCGCGCCGGGGCTGACGGTGGCGATCAGATGCAACAGATGTTGTACCACGCGCCCCGCCAGTTCACGGCGTTCCGAAGGAGTGCCTTCATAAAAACAATCCTTGGCGTCGATACCTTCCAGGTTTTCGAGTAACTGCGGCACATCCACAACCACATAGCCGTAGTAGAGGCCGGAGGCGAGTTCGGTGTCGAAGATACCTGCCGATCCCAAATCGCCCGCTTCCTGCATCAGGTCGTCAACCACGGTGAAGTAGTCGCTTTCGACTTGCGCCTGATGGACGGTGAAGGCGTGGGCGACCGATACCGAAGCTTCGCGGCTGGCGAGAATGTCAGAGGTCACCATGCGCCCGAACAGGGCGGACTCCAGCCCGCTGCCGTGCTTGATTGCTTCGATGTTTTTCTTCTCGTTTTTCAATGCGCCGACGATGGCGGCCTTGAGCGATTTCTCATCGGCGCTGCTTTGCGCCAGCTCGGTACAGCGGCGAACCAGATAGTCGATTTCAGGTTTTCCCAACAGCACGGCTTGCCCAGTTTTCAGGGCATCTTCGCCTTTTTTATCCTTGCCGCCCTTATCCAGTAGTCCCGCATCGCGCAGTGCTTCGACGGCAGCTTGCGCAAGCGCGGCTGAAATGCCATTTTCCTGAATGCGCTTGCTGATGAGTTCCAATGTTGAACGCGAACGAACAGCCATCGGTACATCCAGATTAGCCAGTGAGAACTGATCTTCCGTGACACGCCAATGCCGCTTCAGACATTGCGAAGAAATGCGGGTGCGCACCGCATTGCCCAACGGCAACCGTTTTGCTAATCCGGCATCGTCGCGGTTCAACAATGCGGCGGGGTAAGTGTGCAGGGTGTGAATTTGAATAAAGCGCGGCAATGACATAGTCAGACTCCTATCGGGGGTTAGTGTTTTTATTTGTTGGCTTCAGCAGAAAAAAATCGTCCGGCAATTTTTAGGCGGATGTCTTCGGCTCTGTGTTCATCGCGATCCTGGTTGATAATCAAGCCGCCCAGCTCGTGCCAGTTTGGTGAAACGCCTTTGCTGGCGAGCAATCGCAACAGGCGCGGCAGTAGTTGGCGGAAAGCGTCGCCACGCGCGGTGAGTAGCTTGGTCACACGCGATTCGGCCACATCCGCCTTGCTGAGTTGTTGTCCAAAATTTTGGCTGGCATCGTGTCCTGCCAGTGCCATGCCATGCGCAATCAGCGCCCAGCGCTGCCATGTTTCCGGCTTCCATGTATCCGGCTCCAGTTCGGCGTAGATCAAAGCGCGCGACAGCGCAGCAATTTGATGGGGACGCAATTCACCGTCCGGGTCTAGCCGAGCCAGCGCGGCACGCTCGCCGTTGTCCAGCCCGTGCGCATCTCCCGCAAAGCGCGAGGCTTGCTCGATGATGCGCGCTAAACGCGAGATCGGCTGCTCCTTGTATGCGACAGGCGGCGCACTTTGATTCTGGATCGGTACCTGCGGGACTGCATCAGGCTGGCTCACCGGCGATCTCCTTGTTGGTGGTTGTCTGGCGGTAGTAGTTGGCAAGCGTGGGCAGCGTTTTTGCGCTACGCAAACTGCCGTGAAAACGGGACAGGGCGGCAGACCTGGCGCGGTAGCGCTGCTCGCCACTTTGCGGCCCGGCTACGAAGGCGATTTTGAGAATGGCTTCGGCGCGGTCAACCATGGCGAGCAGCCAGTGCAAACGAACTTGATCGGGTTCTGCTGCTTCGATTTCGGCATTGAGTTCGTCGAAGAAGCGGGCATCCTCGGCTTGCTCAAATGACTTGGTAAATCCTGCGGCCTTGTCTTTGGCACTATCGGAGAATCTATCCTTTTCCGCGCCTTGATCGAAAAGCGTTGCTAATGCTGTCCACAATACGCCACGCATTTTTCCGATTGCATCGACGCGTTCGCCCGCAATCTTTGCCAATTGATCGGTCTGTTTTTGGCGCAACATGCTGCGCATTTTTGGAGAGATAGGGATGCGTCGCTCGTGGTAGCCTTCTGTTCCACCCTTCCCGCGCGTTACCCCCTGTGCGAGAACCACAATGCCATCGGCGTCGTCGGTGGCATCAATTTCTTGCGCGATGGGCGAGCGAAATTTGCTTCCAAAAAGCAATTCGGCGGCCAACTTGTAGTGGAATCCATCGGCACCGATGGTTAAGGCTTTACCTGCTGCCGGGTCAATTGGCAACCAGGCATCTCCGGTAATGCCGTTGCGCTCCTTCGCATCCACGCGACCTGTTTTACTGCCCGTAGCTATCGCGCGAATTGGTTGTTTATTCTCAAGCTGAATAAGGCGAATACGTCGGCAGATTTCAATATAGAAAGGGTCAAGCGATGCAAACGACAGACTATTTTCTCCGTTCCATGTGGCCAGCCACAAGAGGCCGTTGCCGTTTTCATCGCGTAGACCCATGCTTTCAACAATTGTATCGCGGTGCTTAAGAAGCGCCGTCACGTCTCGTTGCCAGCGCCTTCCCCAATGGCCTTTAGGGACTGCACCGAGAGCTGAACGGCTGCCATATCCACGGTTCATCCGAGATACTCCATGATTACCTGCTCCCATTATTCCTTCCTGCGTTTGCAGGCTGATTAGCGCCATCACCCAGTCATCGGCTTCGATGTGCTGCATCCTTGCCGCTTTCAGATCGTGGTTTTTTGAGGTCACCAGCATGTCCAGTTCATCGGGCGTGGCGACGGTCGTTTTGTCTTTTACCGACTTCCAATCACTCACATTTCCGTTCGGCACAGGTGCTTGCATGAAAGCCGGTTTGTCATGCGGTGCAATCAGGCACCATGGCGCACCGTCTGGGTGCCCCGGTGTCAGTGCCAGCAGCGCGGCTTTCCACTCTTGTTCAGTTGCAAAAGGCAGGTCTTGTTTGCCGTGATGCAAAGCCATGGCAGCGAGTTGCACCAGAAAGGCGTGCCACGGGTGGCGCTGGTGCGGACGGAGTGCGGGGAAGTCGCGCACTCCATCACGCGCCAGTGCCACAAATAAGCCAGGTAGGCTGTATCGGACGGGTCGCCCGCCGTCCACAAGCCGGGCGCGTATCAGCGGTTCATCGAGTAGGGAGTATTGAAGTGTCACGGTAGTCCTCCAGCATCAGCAAGTTAATCATCCTTGAGGCGTTCCAGCCCAAGGCGGGTATAGCGATATTGCGCATTGCCCAAGTGAAAGGTAATGCTTGTTTGGGTTTGGATAATGTCGCTTGGTTCGGTATCAGGCGACAAGTCATTGGGTAGAAGGTGATAGCGAATCGGCAACTCTTTGAGCGGTTCACCGAATGGGCTCCGCCACTTAATATCGAAGTGCAGAAGCCGATCTTGCGCGCCAAGGCGAGTGGCAATTTGCACGTCGTTGGGAAATTCTTGCTCACCAAATATTTGCTCAACGTCTAATGCGTGCAAGCGCCCAATGGTTTGTTGTGCGCCGGTACCACCTTCGATTCTCTGCCCCAAGGCTTGCCATGTGACCCCTTGCTCCTCTTGAATAGCTTGCAGCTTATCTGGATGAGTGGCTGCTTCAACAAGATAACGATTGTCAGCAGGAATTGACACAACAGGGCGTTCGACAAGTAATGCCCGTGTAGCTTCAAGTACGCGCAAGTCTGCATAGACTCCGCCTCCATTGTGAAACACTCCCAAGCCATGCTGAGATTTGGCAATTAGGGGATTGAGATCATGTCCTGCGGGGGTTAATACCCATGCCTTTGCGGATTGAAATGCCTCGGGGCGTTCCGATGATGGACGGTTATGGCGGTGCAGGCGTCCGATGCGCTGCAGCAATACATCCATCGGACATAAGTCAGTAATCAGCACGTCAGCATCTATGTCCAGACTTTGTTCCAGCGTTTGCGTACCAACTACGATGCACGGGCATGGAGCAGCCGGTCTGGTTTTGCCTAGCTGGTTTTCGATAGCTCTATCTAGAACAGGCCGATCTTGTCGGCTGAACCTGCTGTGGTGCAATGTAGGAATTCCGTTCACCGTAAACAACCACGATTTATCAGGAATGCTTTCCTCAATAGCAGTGAGTGTGGCAATAGCTGAAGGCACGGTATTGCGTATCACCAGAACTCTTGCTCCGAGCTTGGCGGCATCTATCGCCAGGTTTGCGATCTTGCCGGGTGAATCAATGATGTCATGCGCAGTCCACGTCACCTCTTTGGTGTTACCAGTCGCATCAATAGCTCGCGTTTGATTGTGGTCAGAAATGGCTGGGTAAGGAACGGCACACGCTGATTCAAAGGTCATGGGCCTTGCTTGTGGCCATTTCACATTGGGCGCAAGTGCAAGATAACGGTTGCGCGCGCTGGAGCCGAGCGTGGCAGACAGCAGCAGCGCCTGTCCACCGTTGTTTAGATGCGCTTTGAGCAAGTGCTCCAGCAATACCGTCATGTAGGGATCGGAAGCATGAACTTCGTCCACCACCAACAAGCTGCGCGCCAGCATGGCATGGCGCAAGTGGGCATGACGCACCTGCAACGCTCCTAACAAGGCCTGGTCAATGGTGCCAACGGCAATCGGCGCGGCAAGAAAGCGTTTGGCCGATTCGGCTGCCCAGCGTTGCTGGGCTTTTGTATCATCCGGGTTGTCTGACCATTGCACGACAAAATCAGGAAGCTGTTTGGCATCTGCCCCGTCGGCACTGACATAACCGGGCAAGGCGCGAACCGTCATCGGCGAATTCTCGGGCCATAGATTTTTTACAGTGACTCGAACACGGTTGTAAATCTGGGTGGCGGCGACGCGGGTTGGTAAAGCGAAATACAGACTATCTACGGCGCCGAAACGGAACAAATGCACAAATCGCCATAGCGCCGCCTCGGTCTTGCCGCTGCCGGTTTCCGATTCAAGTATGACGAGCGGTCCAAGCTGGTAGTCGCTCATGGCGGCTTGAATCGGACGGGGTTCCGCAATGCCGAAGGTGTCTGCAAAGCTGGGCGAGCGGTAATTCAACTTGTTGCGCCAATCTTCAGCATCCAGGCCAATCACAGAGATGGCCCTTCGCGCTTTTTCTTTGGCGGTGACCGCTCTATCCTCGCCCTCTTTAGAGAAAGGAAAGAAGTCAGTATCCGACCCTAACCAATCAGCCAATTGCACAAGACCGGCGAACAAATGCCCAAAGGCTGGCGCATCGGGCAGCGGCTTGCCGCCTGGCTCGAAGGCCTTAGGGTAGATAACTGGAACGCGCTCACTGATATCATGGAGCACAGCCGCTGGATCGTAAGCACCAACCACTTTTTTCCAGATATTCTTGTTCCAATCGCCCGGGTTGTCCCTGATCGGGCGACCGTGGTGGCTGATGCTGGCGATTAGCAGCGGATCACTCGCATCGCCCCAAGTACAAATCTGCTCAATTAACGATTCAATCGGTTGCCGGGCTAAATCCTCATAGAACAGCTTGATGGCTTCCCTACCATGCCCCGCATGAAATGGCCAACCGCTTGGTATATCCGCCGAATTTTTCCAACGTTTTGCTTGGAAGCCGCTATTGGCTTTCCCAAGGTCGTGCAAGAAAACTAGCACCGCGAGGCGTGCGATGTCGCGCTCATCCAATTCTCTGCCCGCCGTGTTCTCCATCGCGCGACGAATTGAGTTACATACGCATAGACATTCAAAGCAAGCAGCCACGTCAATCATGTGATCAACCAACGGATGCCAGCGGATGATACCCCCACCACAATCACGCTCAAGCTTTCCAAAAGCACCCAACGGTTGGACGTTTTTGTTTCTATTCATAACTCCCATCAACCCCTGCTGTGGTAAACAAATCGCCAGCACGAACGTTTTGCTATACGACGCTGCCGTTCTCGACAGGGACGATCCAGTACGCGATACATGGGGCGCCTTGTCGAGGGACACGAATCCGAACTGCGGCGCGTTTTCGAGCAACGGCGGGGTATTGACCGCAAACTGATGCCGCGTGAAGACGCCAACGTTTCCACGACGAAATAGAGCCCCAGACGAATGTTCTGGCATTCCTCAACGATGGACGAATTCATCGACTGTGAAGACGGGATTGATTGTTCTTCGCAACACCTTGGCGTCACGCTTGCCCATGCTAGCGGCAGTCCAGGCTTCGACCCATCGGCGCAACGACGATCATTGTTCCGAGTGACCCAGCAGCAGCGTGAGCAATTGCTCGTTAGACTAGGTTCCGAGATATTGGCGCAGCATCGCAGTGTCATCCTGAGTATCCCGTCCACGCCGCCAGGTCAACGCCAAGGCAACGCAAGTTTGTTCAACAAGTGGGCTAGCAAACGGGACACGTACAGTCGTGTACGGCGTAGTCGCAAATCGAGACGGACGAAAATGACGCTATAGGTTTTGTTGCCCGTAACCCTTGCAGTCACTTCGACGGCCGAGGTGCGCGGTTTCTGCACCGCGCCGGCGTGGAAGTAGCAATGGCCCCGATAGCGCGCGCGATCGCTTATCTCAGCAGCGATAAAGCCCGCAGCAATCCAACCGCTCGGCAGCGATTCTTCAGGAACGCTGCAGTTGATGGCGTTAACTTTTGGCATTCGACTCCTTTCGAAAATTCGCGGATGTATCCGCTGCCCACAAACGATGAGCGCTTCCCATAAAATCAATCGCGGAATGATCCGCTCCCACAAAACCGTTTCTACCACCCCACCGCCTCACCCACTGCTCCTTTGCCCCTCACCCCCCAAATATTTCTCCGCCGCCCGGCTCAATCTCTCCCCCACCACCCGCCGCAACTCCTCCGGCGCGATCACTTCCACCTCCGGCCCATATTTAAGTATCTCCATGATCAATTCGCGGCTGTCGGAGTACGGCACTTGGAGTTCGTATTCCTTGCCGCGCCAGTGGCCGAGCTGGTCGGGGTGCCATTGTTCGTCGGCGACCCAGCGCGAGGCGTCGGCGGAGAAGCGCAGCACGGCCCAGTGTTTGGCTTCGCCGGTGAAGATGCCGAAGCTGGCGCTCAGGTAACGTTCGAGGTGGTTGGGGTCGAATTCGCGGGCGGCGTGGCCGGTGAGTTGGGGGTGGGTGATGCGGTCGAGGGAGAAGGTGCGAAAGTCGTTGGCGTTGTCGCAATGGGCGATGAGATACCAGTTGTTGCGGTAGTGCAGCAGCAGGCAGGGGTGGACGACGCGCTCGGTGGGGGCGTCTTTTTCGCGGCCGTGGTAGCGCATGTGGAGCGCTTGCGCTTGCAGGGTGGCGCCGGCCACCGCGCCGAAGATGTGTTCGTCGACTTTGCGATTGGCGATGGGCTGCAGGCGGACGCGGGCGGCAACGGTGTCGGCCGCGTGGCCGCTTTGTTGCAGCAGTTTGCGAATGCGGCCTTTGAGCGGGCCGAGATACGGGGAAAGAAATCCCGGCTGCACGGCTTCGAGCAATTGCTCGGTGGCGAGCAGCGCGTAAAGTTCGCTGGCGTTGAACCACAATCCGGGCAATTCGAACTCGGGGGCGTTGGAGTCGTAGAAGTAGCGATTGTCGGCGCGGTCATAGAGGATCGGCGCGTTCATGAAACCGCGCATGTATTCGATGTCGCGTTTGATGCTCGACGCGGACACGTCGGTTTCCTGCACCAAGCGCTGGGTGCTGACGGGCGTCTTGCCGCGCAGCAAGCTGTGAATGCGAAATATGCGCTCGGCGCGGTTCATGGTGCGAAACCTCCCTTTCGCTCTCCCGCGTATTTCCTAGTCAACAGCGCGGGTATTTTTAATAACGAATTAAATGATATTCGGTTGGGAGTATTTGGGCAAATAGGTCAACGTGCCCCGGGAGTAGGCCGCATAGCCTCATGCGTCCTGGTCCACAGCGCCATAGGCTTGATCTGGACGATTAGGCGACTCCGGATACCGAAGCTTCAGCAATCCATCCCTAATCATGGGGGAAAGGTAGCGATTGCGCAGGTTTGGAGCCGTTCGGTTTAATAGGTCGGCCAACACATCGGCCGTCAAGTATCTTTCTCGGCATAGCGCCAAAATAGCCGCCCGAACTTCGGCAGTCGGTGCTTTTCTTTTCCCGGCCACCGTTGCGGCAATTGCGCGCAGTTGCGTGTGACGGTCGGCTAAATGAGAGGAGTCGGATCCCAAATGAGAGGAGTCCCGCCCCAAATGAGAGGAGCCCCCTGCGTCAAACAGCGACGGTTCCGCAGGCCCGCCAGCCAGGCGATAGGTGGTCCAACGCCGGCGGTTGTCGGAAACAAGCAAGCCCTGCTCGCACAGCCGGGCCAACATCCGCGTAATGTCCACCGGATGATTGGTCAACAACTCCTGCAAGCGCGTGTTCGAGACCGCTCCCTCGACATCCGCCGTCGCCAGCGCTTGAAGTTCCGGCGGGGCCAGCGCATCAATCCGAGCGCCGAACATCCGGCGGAGGCGGTCCAGAGTATCGGCCGGAATCAAACTGATCATCGGCAATGTCAGCCGCACGCGATCGGGTTCGGCGCGCACCTCCAACCGCGGCGCGCGCCAATGCTGGGCCCGCCATCCCGCGCGAATCTTGTCAGCGCCGGACCCGGCCCGTTCGCCGCCGCCGATCATGAGGAACATTTGCTGGAGCGCCTTGTTACGGCATTCGCTCACCCCGCCTGCGAGATACTGCTCAACCGAAACGAGTAGGGTTCCAGGGTTCTCGACCAGAAACCGGTCGGGATAGCGTTCGATCACCACTCCACCGGCGCCACCGTAGTCAGCATGGATCAGTGCATTCACGAACGCCTCGCGCAATGCTTCGTGGGCCGGCGTCACGTCCCGTCGCATGGCACCCTCCAACTGAAACGGAGTCGGCAGACCCGCCGCAAGCTTGCTCCAGACTCGGCTGTAAAACTGGAACAAGTTCGCTTCCCATGTCCCGTCTGGATAAATGCGATCGGTCCAACGCGTGTGCGGATCGAGCTTCTCGCGATAGTCCACGAAATAGTTCGGCGCAGCGTCCGGGTCGCGAATCGCCTGATCCTTCCCAAACATCAAAAGCCCGGCAAGTGTTAACCCTTCGGCCGCAGTCGTGCGGTCACGCCGCCATCCGCCGAGCCGTTCGAGCAATTCGCGGTCCGGCAATGCAAGCCAAGGATGCTCACCCTTCACCGTGCGCAGTCGTTGCCGGTACTGCGCGACACTTGGCGAGTCGATGTCCTCGAGAGAGAACCCGGACAGGATGCGGTGGTCGGGAGGAAGTTCATCCGCGTCCGCAAGCATGCGTCGCACTTCCGCGTCATTGCATCGGTAGTCACCCTCGTGGCGACGGCGGTACGTGCTTCCGAACGGATTCGTTCCAACATACACCGGCCTTTGCGTTCGAGTGGCACGCGGAATGCGAATAACGAGAAGCGCAGTGCCGCCAACATCGACGGCCTCGACGTGATTTGATTCCATCAGGTTGGCGCTGACCTTGCCCCGGTTATTGAGACCATCCCACAGCATTTTCTGATAACGCGAGACCTGTTCCGTGGTGAGCCCATCCAGGTTCGCCGCACCGTCGCGCTCGCTCACGCCCAGCACCACCACGCCACCTTCCGAGTTGGCCATGGCGCTGTAGGTTTCCCAGAAACTACCAGGGAAGCCACCCTTCGCCGACTTGAATTCCCAGTCGGTAGTCTCGCCCACCCGGGCGGCTTCGAGAATGCGATCGAGCAAGTCCGCGCTCATCGGGTCACACCAGCGGAATGATTTTCAACGACTCAATCCCCCGATCATCCACGATCTTCACCGCCACTTTCCTGTTCTCCCCCGCCTCGAACGGCAGCGATTTGGTGCCGTGGAATTTATCCAGCAGCGCCTCATTCAATTCCGCGCGGATATTTTTCTTGAGCTTCTCCCAGCCCTCGCCCCTGCCGGCCATGGGGAAGAACACCTGGCGAGGGAACAGCGAGCGCTCGTCGTAGTCGGTATCGAGCAGCCACATAGCGATCTTGCCCTTGCCGCCGGAAACCGGTTCTTCCTTCGAGAAATCGAAGTAGTCGAAGCCGTGTACTTCCACCACGTAGCGGCCTTCCTTCTGCTTGTGCACCTCCACGTCCGGCTGGCCCATGAGCCAGAAGCTCTGGTTGCTGGCGCGGCCCTTCTTGAGGTCGTCGGTCAGCAGGTCGGCATTCATCTTGGCCTTGAGCAGGGTCACGCCCGGCCATTTGGTTTCGTCGATGTCCTTGGCCGCCTCCGGGTCGAACTCGAAGCTCGCGAAGATGATGAACTTCGGCGCCGGCCGCAGCTTCTCGGCCTCGTTCAAGGCAAGTGCCACCTGCCGCTGTTCCAGCGCCGCGTGCTCGGGGCCGAAGCTCACGACCACGCGCTCGCCGCTATCCAGATGCCCGCTCACATGCAGGTGCGGCGCATCGGGCAGGGTCTCGAGATCGGCGAACTTCAACATTTGCCCGCCCTTGCCGCGGATGCCGGTCTTCAGCAATTCGTCGCGCCACGAATGCTGGCGCGCCGATTCGCCCGAGCGGGCGATGGCCACGTCCGCCTCCTGCGGCTGCTGCGCCTCGTCCAGCGCCAGCACCGTCGGGAACGGCACCGCCTCCACGGTAAACGGCCCGGTGATGCGCAGCTTGTTCTTGGAAACCGCCGGCTGGTCGTAAAGCGTTTCCTGGTCCGCGTGCGCGGCGATGGAATCGTCCATCTTCTTTTGTATGGCTTGACGCGCGGCGTGGAAGGCGTCGAAGGCCTTGCGCGCGGTTTCCGCCCAATCGGCTGGGAAGTCGAATGGTACTTCCCACTCCTTCAACTTCTGCTTCGCCGCCTTGTTCAACTCCGCCAGCCCCTCCTCCACCGCCGGATGCATGCGCTCAAAGATTTCGTCGATGTCCGGATTGTTGGCGATGGACTTGAGCATGACATGCGGCACGGTCTTGTAGATGAAGCCGCTCTTGAGGCCTTCCTGCGGATACTTGAGTTCGTAGTAGTCGTAGTTCGCGGTCATCAGCCGCTGCTTGGCCAGCGTCACCGACACGCGCGAGGTGTCGCAGGTGATCCAGCGCCGGCCCCACTTCTCGGCGACGACCGCAGTGGTGCCGGAACCGCAGGTCGGGTCCAGCACCAAGTCACCGGGATCGGTGGTCATAAGCAGACAGCGCTCGATTACCGCTTCAGCCGTCTGCACAACGTAACTCAACTCGGTGCCAATCTGCATCGATTCCCACCGATCAGTGATGGGCACAACGGGAAAGTCATCAACGTAGCGGACGTACCGAAGCTTTTCTCCCTGCGGAACAGCCCTCCCAGATCTTGTTAACCGATTCCGACCAGTTTCGTTCGTCTTCCACTTTTGTCTGTAGACAACCCCTTGGTATTCGAAGTCTTCAAAGGGGTTTGCAGACTCCATAGAAGTGAGTTGCAGGCGCTTTGCTCCTTCTGGCATCAATTCCGACTGACCAAGTCGACGGATTTCGCCTGTCGCCGTTCTGTACTGATCGTACCGTTCGAGGCTTTTCTGCCCCTCGCGTCGATATTCGAAAAGCGGGTTCCATTTCGTCTTTGTACGGTCTTTCCCGTACCAAACGAGATAGTCGATTGTTCTAACCACATACTCGCTGACCAAACCGCCGGTCTTCTGAAATGTAATTTGTCCAACATAGTTACTTGCACCAAACACATCGTCCATCACTTCGCGCACATGGTGCAGGTTCTCATCCGAAATCTGCACAAACACGCTCCCCGACTCGTGCAGCAGCTCCTTCGCCAGCAGCAGCCGGTCGCGCAGGTAGGTGAGGTAGGAGTGGATGCCCAGTTCCCAGGTGTCGCGGAAGGCCTTGATCATTTCCGGTTCCTGGGTGAGGTCTTCGTCCTTGCGGTCCTTCACATCGCGCTTGTTGACGAAGGGCTGGAAGTTGGAGCCGTACTTGATGCCGTAGGGCGGGTCGATGTAGATCATCTGAACCTGCCCGGCCATGCTCTCCTTCTGGATGAGCGAGTTCATCACCAGCAGCGAATCGCCCGCGATCAGCCGGATCTTCCAGCCGAGCTCGTGCTTGTAGAAGTCGACGGCGTCGCGCAGTGGCAGGTTCTCGAACGGCGCCGTGAGCCAGTCGTATTGCATCGGCGCGTCGACGCTCTTGCCTTTCGGGTCTTTCAATTTCTTGCGCACCGCGGAAAGAATGCTGGCCGGGTCGATGCGCTCATGCACGTGCAGACTGACGGTTTCCACGTCGAACGCGGTGCGTTCCGCTTTGCCCGTCCAGTTCAGATAAGGGCTCGAATCGCGTTTTAGCTGTTCCAAGGTCGCGCGCATCGTCTGGTCGTCTCCGCTCGCTAGCGCGTCGTCGATCATCTTTTCGATCTGCGCACGGCCAATATCGAATTGCAGCGCCGGATCGATGTGCGGGTCATAAGCCCAACGAGTGACGCCTTCATCGGGATCGTTCTCCGGCTTCACCATCCCGACTTCGGGATTGTTCTTGCGTTTGTCGCGGTGGCGATAGCTCAAAACCTCGGCGTCGCCAGCGGCATTGCGCGGCGTGTTGGGCTTCCCTTTGGGTTTAGTTCGGGCGGCTTTGTTGAGCGGCAATTCAGTCTGCGGAGACCCGCTCGGCGTTAGGGCAAAATCATCCGACTGGGTTTGCCCTTGCGCGTCTTCAACAAGGTATTCGAGAGCGCGTCTTACCGAACCGCCGCGGCCCTTGCCACGCGCGAGCCTCCCCGCATCGAGAAGTTGCTGGCGGATTTCATCGAACGCCGCCTCGGAGACGCTGTGGCCTTTTTTCTTGGCGGCGATCTCGAAGGCATTCCAAAGGCTGGTGTTGCCGACGGGCGCGCCGTCGGGCGGAACGAGAGTGTAGAGCAGATCTGAAAGTTCGTTATTCGAGCCTTGCTTGCGTTCCTTGCTCATGCGGCGTGCTGATCCCTGAATTTCCCTCGCCGTGTATTTATATAGAGCCTGGCGGAAATGGTCAATAATCTTAGTATTTTATCGGGCATGAGTAAGGTATTGAAAAAGCGAGGATGCCTACGCCAGATCCCTTCCTTGAGCGCCTTTACAGTACGTGATACATTTTGTCATACATTAAGTAATCATACTAGGACTACACCATGGCCGCCATCAGCGTCAGATTGCCCGATGAACTCGAAGCCCAGCTCACCCACGAAGCCGAAATCGAGGGCAAGCCCCGCTCGGAAGTGGCCCGGGAGGCCATTGCCGAATATCTCGCCCGACGCGAGAAGGAGCGGTTCATGGCGGAGATGGTGGCAGAGGCGCGGGCGGCATACGGGCAGGAAGCCGTCCGGCAGGAAGCGCGAGACATCGCCGAGGATTTTCTGGCCATCGAGGGCGAAACCGCGGATCAATCGGACGAGGCCAAACCGGGAGAGAAGTGGTGGAAATAATCCGCCGCGGCGAGGTTTGGGCGGCCAACCTCAATCCAAAACGAGGGCGCGAAGTCGGCAAGATCCGTCCGGTGCTCATCATGCAGGCGGACGCACTGACGGAAATCGGCACGCCGATGATCGTCGTCCTTCCCATGAGCACGCAGGTTTATCCGGCCTTCAAACGCTGGCGCGTCACCATCCCCGCCCGCGACCGGTTGCTCAAGGATTGCCAAGTGCTGGTGGATCAACCCCGCGCCTTGGATCGCACTCGATTCAGCGAAGGCCCCCTCGCCCGGCTCACGCCGCAGGAAATGGCGGCGGTGGAGAAGAGCTTTCTGGCAGTGGTTGGGATCATGCAATAAAGGGCAGTCCTCAGCGCAGGCCGTACCAAACTCCCCGGCCACTGCCGTGCTGATCGAGCGTGCCACGCTCGACCAGCGCTCGGAAATGCTGCTTGAGCGTGTTGCGGCTGACGCCGGTCAGCCTGATGGCCTCGCCGATGGTGACGCGCCCGTGCTCGCGTGCAAACTCGACGATCTGTAGCTGCAGTGCCGGCATGGCCGCCAGCACGATCTTCTCGCGCTCGACTTTGTTCTCAAGGCGCCGCACCTGCTCGGCCAGGGAGCGCAGGAAGAAAACCAGCCACGGCTGCCAGTTCGGCGTCTCGGTGCGGATCGTGCCCTGAGTCTGGCGCAGTGCCAGGTAGTAGGCTTCCTTGCTCTGTTCGATCACGCTCTCCAGCGAGCTATAAGGCACATAGGCGTACCCGGCCTGCAGAAGCAGGAGAGTGGTGAACACGCGGGAGAGTCGCCCGTTACCGTCCTGAAAAGGGTGGATCTCCAGGAACACGACGACGCACAGGGCGATGATCAACAGCGGGTGCAGCCTGGCAGTTTCGCGCTCCTCGTTTACCCACGCCACCAGCTCCGTCATCAGGCGGGGCGTGTCGTAGGGCGACGCTGTCTGGAACACGATTCCAATCTGCGCGCCGGTCTCGTCGAAGGCGGCGACGCTGTTCGAGTTGGTCTTGTAGTTGCCGCGATGCCAGGTGTCCTTCTCGCTGTAGCGCAGCAGGATCTGGTGCAACTGTTTGATGTGGTTTTCGGTGAATGGTATGTCCTGCCACGAGGAGAACACCAGATCCATCAGCTCCGCGTAGCCGGCCACTTCCTGCTCGTCGCGGGTGGCGAAGGACTTGATCTCCAGGTTCGACAGCAATTGTTCCACTTCCCGGTTGGACAGCTTGCTGCCCTCGATGCGGGTTGATGAACCGATGCTCTCGATGGTGGCGACGCGGCGCAGGGCCAACAGCCGGTCAGGCGCGAGCGTGCCCAAGGCGCGCCAGGCGCCCTTGAACTCGTCGATCCTGGCGATGAGGCTCAGGATCTCCGGGGTGATTTGGAGGGCGTCGGTTTTCAGCATGAACCAATACTACACCCATTTACGCCCAATCTGGGCATGGGTCAGGGCTTGCGGAGAATCGTTGGTCAAATCTATGCATTTTATGCGGTTAATGGCCGTGCGGCTTCTGAGGGAGAGGGGGCAAACCGACCGGGCGATATCACTGGGCTCCCCGGCCGAACAGCGTCTTCATGGACTTGCGTAGACCGTCATTAGTGAATTTCCCACACCCCCCCGCGTGCATCGTTAACAGTCTCTTAAGGTTCACGGTGGCAAACTATCCCCATGTTGTGAAGGTTCATTGAGACTCACTTCTCCCAAACGTGACTCACTCTCCCCAAGGTGACTCACACTCTCCCCAGCCCGCTACCCCTAGCGGGCTTTTTTTGGCGCGCGCGGTGGCGGCTCGATATACACTTAGCCCCATGCCGTTTGACGATTTGACCACGTATTACGCCATGCTCTATGCGCTATTGGAACTCTGCGCATTGGCGGCGGCGGGGCACGCGGTGATGCATGCGCGTACGTCGCAGGGCACGATTGCCTGGGCGTTATCCCTGATCATGGTGCCGTTTATCGCTCTGCCGGCGTATCTGATTCTCAGCCATCGCAAGCTCTCCGGTTATGTGAAGGCCCGCCGGGCCGGCGACGTGCGGGTGAAGGATATGCCCGCGGATCTGGTCGCCAAGTATTTCCCCCACATTCGCGCGCCGTTGTCGGATGAGATGCAGCGCTGGCGGCCGCTGGAGCACTTGGCCAAGATGCCTTTCCTGCGCGGCAACCGGGTGGAGTTGTTGGTGGACGGCGCGGCCACATTTGCCGCGGTGTTCGCCGCCGTCGAATCGGCGCGGGACTACATCCTGGTGCAGGCCTACATCGTCAACGACGATCAGCTCGGTCGCGATTTGAAACGGCGCCTGGTCGACAAGGCCCGTTGCGGCGTGCGCGTGTTCTTTCTTTACGACGTGATCGGCAGCCGCGCCCTGTCCGCCGCTTACCTTGCCGACATGCGCCAGGCGGGCGTAAACGTGCAGCCGTTCAGTTCGACGCAGAAAGGCACCAATCGCTTCCGCATCAACTTTCGCAACCACCGAAAGATCGTCGTGGTCGACGGCCGCGAGGCGTTCATCGGCGGGCACAACGTGGGCGATGAGTATATGGGGCGACACCCGACGCTCAGCCCTTGGCGCGACACTCACGTTAAGTTGACCGGGCCGGCGGCCTTAGGGGTTCAGCTCACGTTCCTGGAGGATTGGAACTGGGCGGCCGACATGGTGCCCATTTTGAACACCGAGCCGCACATTCCCGATTATGACGATCAAACCGTGTTGATCCTGCCCACCGGTCCGGCGGATACGCTCGATACCTGCAGTTTATTTTTCATTCACGCCATCAATGCGGCCCAGCGCCGGGTGTGGATCGTCAGCCCCTACTTCGTGCCCGACGAGCCGGTGGTGACGGCGATGCAATTGGCGGCCTTGCGCGGCGTGGACGTTCGCATTCTGTTGCCCGCGCGTGCCGATTCGCGCCTCGTCCATCTGGCCGGATTCTCGTACTACGAGGAGATCATCGGCGCCGGCGTTAAGCTCTATCGTTACGAACAAGGCTTTCTGCATCAGAAGGTAATGCTGGTGGATGATGATCTGGCCGCCGTCGGCACGGCCAACCTGGACAACCGCTCGTTTCGATTGAATTTCGAGATCACGGCGGTGGTAGCCAATGCCAAGTTCGCCGGGCAAGTGGCACGCATGCTCGAGCGCGATTTCGCCGCCAGCCGCCGCATCGAACTGGCGGAACTGGAACGGCGCTCGCTGGCGTTCAAGGTTTCGGTGCGGACCGCGCGGCTGTTCTCGCCCATTCTTTGAAAGCCGGCCTTTGCATCACCGATCAGAGGCGAAGAGCTTTTCGCGCGACTGCTCGCTGATAAGAATAACCGCCGGGTGCTTCAATCGCCGCTCGCCGGAGATGGCGAAAAACCGCTTGCGCACCTCCTGCGTAATGCCGATCAACCCGGCATTGTAGACTTGGCATATCACCCGCTCCATCGTCGAAGCGCCCGGAAACACCCCCGCGCCCGCATAGCCGAACGTCTTCAGCAGCGCGCTGTCGTCGAATTCGGCCACGATGCGCGGAACAATCCCTTGCGCATTGAACCATTCATCGAGGCTGCGACGCAGCGGCGTGCCCACCGTGGGCAGCAACATGGGTTGACCATCGAGCGAGCGCGGAAACCCTTTCGCCAGGGACTTCGCTTTCTTTTTCGGCGCGAAAAATCCGACGCCGGTTTCACCCAGAACGTGGTTATAGGCCCGAATGTTGAGCCCGCTTGGAAGCGGACTGTCGGAAATCACCACATCGAGATGATGCACGGCAAGATCGGCGAGCAAGGATTCCAATCGACCCTCGCGACACACCACACGCGGCGAATTTTCCATGTTGAGCGCCGGCTCGATCATGCGATAGGCAATCAACTTGGGAACGGAATCGGTGATGCCGACGTTGAGCGTGGCCGGCGCGGTCGTGATCTTGCCTTTGACGACTTGCGCCAACTCGCCGCCGATGGAAAAGATTTCATTCGCGTAGCCGAATACCACGCGACCCAGTTCGCTCAGTTGCAGACGGCGGCCCACGCGATCGAACAACACGCCGCCAACGGCCTCTTCCAGCAGCTTGATCTGGCCGCTGATGGTTTGCGGCGTCAAATGCAGCGTCTGCGACGCTTTGGCGATGCTGCCGTCGCGGGCGACGGTCCAGAAATATAAAAGGTGGCTGTAGTTCAAATGACGCATGACAAGATTTCCAGAAGACCGGTCAACGGCGATTTGGTTCCCCGAATATAGTTCGTAAATCCCGAGTAATGAATATCAATCAATCGAATTTACCTGACGGTCCATTATGGGCAGTATGGCCACTAACCGCAACGCCAGTTGTTGTCGGCTTGAGGCCAAACACAGGCAATTGCTCAATGGAGGAGACACCATGAAAACCATGACTATTAGTTCCGATTTGCTGCATGAACGAAGTTCCAAGCGGGCGACTTTCGGCAAACCCAACGTCGGCGGCTCCGACCGCGTGTTGCGGGCGATTCTCGGCGGCGTGTTGCTTGCCAATGGCGTGTACGGCACGGGTCCGCTGGGTTTGGACGCGGTTCTGATCATGCTGTCCATTCCGCTGATCATCTCGGCGATCATCGCGTGGGATCCGTTCTACGCCATGCTGAAGGTGCGCACCGCGACACTGCGAATCCATGCGGTGCCTTACCGCAAAGCGCTCAAGCTCAACGCCGACGGCGGCATTAACGTCGGCACGGTGGACCGCATCTCGCGTATCGCCATTGCCGGAGTGTTGTTAGCGACGCCGTTCCTGTTGCCGGGCGCCGTGGGCGTGGCGACAGTGGCCGCCGTCCTCGCCGGCATCGTCGTGATGCTGACGGCGGTAACCGGATGGGATCCGATCTACGCGGCGATGAACGTGCGCACGGCGACGTTGCCGATCGAAACGGCGCCCACCATCACCACGCACTCGTCCGTCGGCACACTGACGCTGATCGATGAGGTGGTCGGTGAAGACGACGACGTGTACCAGAAAGCCGCATAGCTTTAATACATAAGCTCTCTCCCCCCGGGCGCCGCGCAGATTCCCCCCTGCCGGCGCCCTTTTTTTGTCTAGAATGTGGAGAGAACCCATTTTTACACGCTAATCTTGTGGGAGCGGATCATTCCGCGATTCTTCTACCGACTTAATCGCGGTAGGAAACCGCTCCCACAACTCTGGATTCTGGCCGAGGTGGGAGCGGATCATTCCGCG
>JAKACW010000010.1 GCA_021821045.1 Pseudomonadota bacterium | reverse complement strand
TGTCGAGACGTTCACGGCTCCAAAGGCGACGAATTCGATTACCGCATCCATCGTTTGTGCCAACTCGCCTGTCGCGGGATCGATATTGGAAGAATACTCAATGTCGTACAGTGTTTGCTGCAGCGTCTTTGGCGAAGTGAATCCAGTTTCGGTGTAACTGAACTCGGGCGACGTAATGGTAAGTGTTTCGCCGCCGGCGGTGATTTGGCGCCACGTGACAGATATGGTTCCATCGCTGATGCTTTGTCCTTCACCGATATGGGTGACAAAGTTCTCGAAATCGATGTCGATCTCCACATCCCACTGGCCGGACTCTGCGTAAGGACTGCCAGAGAGCGTGACAATGCGAAACGCAATGGCGCCGACATAGCTGATGGCGTATTCCTGACACTGCGCAAATGTAACGGACACTGTTTCGCCGGCGTCGGGCGCATTGTTTCCATTTAAATCATCCAATTCCACTGAACGGCTTCCCCCTGTTACGCAGGGAACGTTCGAAATCTGCGCGGCCCGATGTAGGTTATTCCTGTCGAACAAAAGCGCAAGGCTACCGCGGACCAGTCCGCCGAGACTCGAGTCTATCGCGCCAGGCGTGACAGCCGAGCGCAACAACAGGGAGGACCCTTCCTGGCCCAAGCTGTCGACGGAATACATCAGCCGCAATACGGCCCCAGTTATGGGGACTGCATCCGCTTCACTCAGCGAACCAAATGCGACGTTTGGTTCTGTGGAGGGCTGTGATGAGTCACCACCGGAGGGATCTGTCGGCGTCTGATCTGTCGATTCGGGATCCGTGGCCGGTGGCGTCGTAACGGGTTGTCCACCCGAGTCGACGACATTCTCGGGTGTGATTTCTGGGTTGCCAGCTGGGTCGGACCCAGCACTTCCCCCGCATGCGATGACGGTCGATGAAAGCAGTAGGGCTGTAGTCAAAGATTTCAGAAGGCCAAAGTCATTGGAAGCAGTCATTCATGATTCCTGCAAGTTGTTGTTAAGTGGCTCGGTCGCTTCCATTTGACCAGTGCGGCCACGCTTGGGTCGGCGGATGGGCAGAAAAGCAGCGATTCAGTTGTGGGACGGAATGCTAGCTACACAACTTTGGTGCGTCAAGGACTCTCGTCTGTCTCTGCGCGGAGACGAGGAAAGCAATTAAACGCCGCAGTTTCGGGTGTTGAGCAGGACTTCGAGCGTTGCGGTCCGGGCTTGTTCGCCGATATTCGCCCTCCAGCGACCGAGCGCCATCGGGCGTCGCCGGTTGGCGAAACCGGGAATTGGAATTACACCCGCTGAAACACCAACGTCGCATTCGTGCCGCCAAAGCCGAAGCTGTTGCTCAACACCGTGTTGAGCCGCACGTTGTCTCTGCGCTCGCGCACGATGGGCATGCCTTCGGCGGCGGGGTCGAGGTCGGTGATGTTGGCGGAGGGGCTGATGAAGTTGTTTTCCATCATGAGCAGCGAATAAATCGCTTCATGCACGCCGGCGGCGCCGAGGGCGTGGCCGGTGAGGGATTTGGTGGAGGTGATAGCGGGAATGTTGTTGCCGAACACTTCTTTGACCGCACCCAGTTCGGCCACGTCGCCCACCGGCGTGCTGGTGCCGTGAGCGTTGATGTAATCCACTTCGCCTTTCACTGTCGCCAAGGCTTGGCGCATGCAGCGAATGGCGCCTTCGCCGGAAGGGGCGACCATGTCATAGCCGTCAGAGGTCGCGCCGTAGCCGACCAATTCAGCGTAAATCTTCGCGCCGCGTTTTTTGGCTTGTTCGAGTTCTTCCAGTACCAACATGCCGCCGCCGCCGGAAATGACGAAACCGTCGCGATTGGCATCGTAGGCACGAGAGGCGGTCTGGGGCGCTTCGTTGTATTTCGATGACAGCGCGCCCATTGCGTCGAACAGGAGCGTCATGGTCCAGTGCACTTCCTCGCCGCCGCCGGCGAAGATGACATCTTGTTTGCCCAGTTGAATGAGTTCCATGGCGTTGCCGATGCAATGGGCGCTGGTGGCGCAGGCGGAGCTGATGGAGTAGCTCACGCCCTTGATCTTGTATGCGGTCGACAAACAGGCCGCGGCGGTGCTCGACATGGTGCGCGGTACCATATATGGGCCGACTCGGCGCAAGCCTTTGCTGCGCAGGAGGTCCACTGCTTTAACGACGTTGTCCGTCGACGCGCCGCCGGTGCCGGCGATCAGGCCGATGCGAGGGTCGGAGATTTGTTCCAGCGTCAGACCGCTGTCCAGCAGTGCTTCCTGCATTGCGATGTAGGTGAACGCCGACGCGTTGCCCATGAACCGCATCACTTTGCGGTCGATGATCGCCTCGGGATCGAGCTTGATGGAACCGTGGATGTTGGTGCGAAACCCCAGGTCGACATATTCCTGGTGAAACTCGATGCCCGAGCGCGCCTGCTTTAGAGAATCGAGCACCTCGCCTTTGTTGTTGCCGATACTCGAAACAATCCCCAGTCCTGTAACAACAACCCGCCTCACCCATTACCTCCCGCCAGTGCGTCCGTCGACGTGAACAAACCCACTCGCAAATCCTTGGCCGCATAGATTTCCTCGCCGTCGACGCGCATTACCGCATCGGCGATACCGAGGTACAGTTTGCGCATGATAATGCGCTTGATGTCGATGTGGTAGGTCACCAGGCGTTTGTCCGGTGTGACTTGTCCGGTGAATTTGATCTCCCCCGCCCCGAGCGCGCGGCCGTGGCCCGGCCCGCCCATCCAACCCAAGAAAAACCCCACCAATTGCCACATGGCATCCAGGCCCAAACAGCCTGGCATGACCGGGTCGCCCTCGAAATGGCATTTGAAAAACCACAGATCCGGCTTGACGTCCAGTTCGGCGATGATTTCCCCTTTATCGAAAGCTCCGCCCGTTTCCGCAATGCGCGTGATGCGATCGAACATCAGCATCGGCGGCAGCGGCAGTTGCGCGTTGCCCGGGCCAAACAATTCCCCATGGCCGCAGCGCAGGAGGTCTTCATAGGAATAGTGATTTTGTTTCATTTGTCTAATTATCGTTGTCGTCGACAGCGGAAATTGTACCAGGAGTTTTGCTCGGCTTTGACGTTGAATCCTGTACTTTTTTGGAATCGCCAGGGGGAGGGGTGGGAAGCCCCTGCAAAAACACGCACAAATTGATCTATTTCTGACTGATTCGCACGACATTTGTCGGTGGCGGCGATTCGAATCGCGGAATGATCCGCTCCCGCCGGGAAGAGGCATCGCCCATTGTGGGAGCGGTTTCGTACCGCGATTCTTCTATCGCGGAATGATCCACTCCCACGGCATGATAGGCCGGTTCATTCATCGCAAGTCCGCCTCTACATTTTGCCCTGAATCTCTTTCAATTTCGCTGCTTCAACGCCGACCTCGGCCGCCTGCGCCAACACTCGAATCAACCGCACCGGCGCGGTACGGCCCATGCATTTGTGGCCGGGATCGCCGTCGAAGGCTTCCACCATGCCGGCGATGAGTTTGTCCCAGGGCAGTTCTTTCTTTACCAGCCGGGTTTGGATTTTGATGATGTCGCCGGCCACCTTCAGCGCGAACTCGCGGTGATTCTTCCACAGTTCGCCGACCGTGCCGCCGGTGGCGAGTCCCGCCAGATTCGACGTGAGAATGTAGACATTCTTGCGCACCAGTTCGAACACCAATTCGTCGTGATCTTTCAATACCCGCGCCGGGATGCCGATGGCGGTCAAGGCATCGTGCAACAATTGCGCGTGCGGTCCGAAGACCGGCGAGGGCAGAATGACTTTCGGCTCCTGGCCAACCTTCTTCTCGAACCAAACCGAAATGACCGTTGGCGCGCTGACGCGATGCTGCTCCCAGTCCCGTGGCAGCAGTTCGTTCTGCAGCAGGGCGACTTTGCCGCGCCATGGTTTGGGCAGCTCTTCCAGGACCTCATGAATATCCGCTTCGGCCACCGCGACCAGGACGAGCACCGGCGGCGGAAATTCCTTGACGGCGGTTTCCATCGGAAGTTTGCGTGTGATCGGGTACACCGGATAGCCGAGGCGGAGAAATCCGCGGCCGAACACGCCGCCGAGTTCACCCATGCCGATGATGACAATTGGCTGTTTCATTGATGCGTTCCTAGTGCGAAGTCTGGGTTATTTCTTGTGGGAGCGGTTTCCTACCGCGATTCTCTGCCCGACTCATCGCGGAATGATCCGCTCCCACAATCAGTTGGCCCCACGTCAATTTTTTATTTATTTCTCTCCGAGCGCCACATCACTTCACGCTTGCCATCGGCGCGGGCAAGCACGCGGGCGATGACGAACAGCAGATCGGAGAGCCGGTTGAGGTAGGCCAGTGATTCGGGAAAGACGTCTTCGATTTGCGACAGCGAAACCAAGCGGCGCTCGGCGCGGCGGCACACGGCGCGGGCGATGTGGCAGGTCGACACGGCACGGCCGCCGCTGGGCAGAATGAATTCACGCAGGTGCGGCAGGTCCGTGTTGAACCTATCGAGTTCGTTTTCCAGGCGCAGCACATGCTCTGCGGTGATGATCTGGTGTCGCGGAATGCTCAGTTCGCCGCCCAGGTCGAACAGTTCGTGCTGGATGCGCGTCAGGCACTCGCGGATTTCCTTCGGGATATTGTTTGCCAGGAGCAAGCCGACGAAGCAGTTGACCTCATCGACCGTGCCGACGGCTTCGATGCGCACGCTGTCTTTCTGGACGCGCTCGCCGCTGCCGAGCGTGGTGGTGCCTTTGTCCCCGGTGCGGGTGTAAATCTTGGAAAGTCGGTGGCCCATGTTTGCGCTTTTACTCGTAAGGTGTTGGAGGAACATAACAAATCGATGCTTATGTTGCTAGATCGATTGGTTTTTTCGGGCGTTTTTGAGTAGATTATCGACTCCAAAAAACGCGGGGATTTGACGTGTGAGCAAACGAACGATCGATCTGATCCGGCACGGTGAGCCTGTTGGCGGCCGCAAGATTCGCGGTCAAACCGATGATCCGCTGAGCGAAACCGGTTGGCGCCAAATGCGCCAAGCGTTGAGCGTCAAACCGGGCTGGTCATTCGTCGCCGCGTCGCCGTTATCCCGCTGCCGCGCCTTTGGCGAGGAGATCGCCGCGGCCTGTGGCAAGCCGTTGCTGCTCGAACCGCGCCTGCAGGAAATTGGTTTCGGCCCGTGGGAGGGCAAGCTGCACGATGAGATTGCCGCCGAGGATCCCGAACGCTGGATGCGCTTTCGCCGCGAGCCGGCCAAATATCGCCCCGTCGGCGCCGAGCCTTTGGATGAATTTTTCCGGCGCGTGATCGGCGGCTTCACGGAGCTGTACGCCCGTCACCCCGGTGATGGTTTGGTGGTGACCCACGCCGGAGTGATCCGCGCGCTGATTTGTTGGGTGCTAAATGCTCCGGCGGACTATCTATTTCGAGTCGACGTGCCCTACGCCGGAATAACCCGGCTAGGACTCACGGAAATTGACGGCGTGGTGACGGCGCGACTGGTAAGCCACGCTTGGGCACGGCTTGAGGACGATCTAATATATTGATTGTGTTAAGGTAGTCGCGCATGTCAACCGTTCGCCCCGCCGCGCGTTAATGCATAAAACAGCGGCTTACAACGGAAATCGCATGAGCGCAGCAGTCATATATATAGGAGCACGTTGGACCATGTCGGCCGGCGATGAGGGGCAACCAACGCAGGCGACGGCGGCCAGCGGGGAAACCGTAGCCTATCGCAGCCTGGAGGAATTCCTGGCGGCGGTGGAGCGGCGCGCATTTCGCACCGCCATGATCGCCACTCGGCAACGGGACGACGCGCTCGATATCGTGCAAGATGCGATGTGCAAGTTGGTGCAGAATTACCGTCAGCGGCCCAATCACGAGTGGGCGCCGTTGTTTCAAACGATTCTGCAGAGCCGCATCACCGACTTTCACCGCCGCAAAAAATATCGCGGGATGATCTTTGGTTGGTGGGATAGACGCGGCGGCGATGACGATGAGTCACCGTTGGACAGCGTAGCGGATGCGACGCAAGCGAATCCGCTGAATGAAGTGAACACCCAGCGCGCGGTGGATGCGCTGGAAATCGCTCTGCAGCGATTGCCGTTGCGCCAACAGCAAGCGTTCATGTTGCGCACGTGGGAGGGCTTTGACGTGGCGACCACGGCCCAAGTGATGGGATGTTCGGAAGGCAGCGTGAAAACCCATTTGTCCCGGGCTTTGTCGGCGCTGCGAGAATGTTTGGGGGAGGATTGGCCATGAGCGATTTGGACGAACGTGACCAAGCGTTGATCGACGGCGCCCGACAGGTTTTGGACCAAAGCGCGGCCGAACTCGACGCGATCACCGCCCAGCGGCTGCGACAGATTCGTCGCGAAGCGCTGGCCCAACCGGCGCGCGCCCATTGGAATTGGGGCTATGCCGGCGCGGCAACGGCGGCGATGGCCGTGATGGCGGTGGTGTTATGGCCGGGTCCGCAGCAGACGGATGCCACAGTGGCGTCGTTGGAAGACATCGAACTGCTCAGCGCCAATGAAGACATCGAGTTTTATGAGCAGATCGAGTTTTATCAATGGCTGGACAGCGATGGTCAGGCGACGTAGGAGACTGGTATGGAAGTGGTTTCTTACCGCGATTCTTCGCCCGGTCGATCGCGGAATGATCCGCTCCCACATTGGCCCAGCCATATTGCTAATGGGTCTGCTGATGGCCGCGGCGCAGGCCGATGAGAACCAAACCCGCGAAAGCGAAGAACCCGACGCGGAATTTCTGGAATTCCTCGGCAGCTTCGAGAGCGATGACGGAACGTGGATGGATCCTCAGGTGTTGATTGATGCCGAAACAGAAGACCCCAAAGGCGGTGACCATGAATAAGAGAATCATGGTGATGTTGGTGAGCGCGCTTGGTGCGCTTATGTTAGCGAGCGCGGCGTTGGCCGAGCCCAGCGAGGGCGTCGCCTGGGCGGATCTGACTGCGCAGCAGCAACAGGTGCTGCAGCGTTTCGCGGACACGTGGCAGGATCTGCCGCCCGAGCGGCAAGCGCGCTTGCAGCGGGGCGCGGATCGCTGGCAAGGCATGACGCCGGAGCAGCGCGCGCAAGCGAAGGAGCGCTTCAAACAATGGCAGTCGCTACCGCCGGAGAGAAAGGAAATGATTCGCGAGAAGTTCAAGCGCTATCAGCAGCTCTCGCCCGAGGAAAAAGCGCGTGTGCGCCAGCAAGCCGAGCGTTTTCGGCAGATGCCGCCGGAGCAGCGCCAGCAATTGCGTCAACGCTGGCAAAGCATGACGCCGGAGCAACGTCAGCGGGCGATTCAGCGATTTCAACAGCAGCGTCCGCCGCAGCAGAGGCCGCGATAGGTAGCGAGTTTGTTGTGGGAGCGGTTTCCGATACACACGGATGTGCGAATACCCCAGGAGGGCATAAATGTCGCGAGAGGGCAGGACGCCCGAAGCGACTACCGCGATTGAAATCGGCACTGTGGTGATTCGGGCGAAGAATCGCGGAATGATCCGCTCCCACAGAAGAACAACTTCAGACGAAGGATGCGTGTGACACCCAAACTAACCTGGATTGACGATCAAGGCCGCGAACAGAGCATCGAGGTCTCCGATCGGCTGTTCGTCGGGCGCACCTGTCATGGTGTCGAGCCCGACAAGCGCATCATCATCGATGATGAGCGCGTCTCGCGCGATCATGCGGCGATCAGTTTCGCGCACGGTTTGCTTACGTTGCGCGACACCAGCCGCAATGGCACCCATTTGAACGGTGTGCGGTTGACTTCGGGCGTGGACTACCCGCTCAAGCCCGGCGATCAAATAACGATCGGGTCGCGGGTGTTCACGTTGCACTGGGGCGACGACGCACACGCGGTGGGGCGCGGCGACGAGGACGATACGACGCGCACCGTCGCGCTCGCCCAGACCGTTACCCATTTGGTGGCCGACGTGCGCGGCTTCTCCACTTGGGTGCAAGCCACCGAGCCGGAGCGGGTTTATCGCTTGATGTCCGAAACATTCGAGGTTTTAAGCGCCGAAGTGCATGCCCATCATGGCGTCGTGAAAGACTACATCGGCGATGCGATCTACGCTTTTTGGGAGCACGGACCGCAATCGCAACCGCAGCAAGCGGTACATGCGGTGCGCGCCGCGCTGGCCCAGCGCGCGGCGATTGAAAAACACTTGGCCGCACAGGCCAGCGGTTTCGCCGACGAAGCGAAATTGCGCATGGGGTGGGCGATCACCACCGGCGCGGTGATGTTGGGTCACTACGGCGTGAAGCCCGACACCCTGGCCGTCGTCGGCGACAGCGCCAATCTGGCCTTTCGTTTGGCGGGGCTTGCCAATAATAAAATTGCCGCGCCGATTGTGCTGTGTTCGTACACCGAGCGCCTGGTGCGTACCGAAATGGAGACACAACCGCTCGGTGAAGTGGAAACCAAAGGCCGCAGCGGTTTGGAGAAGGTCTTCGGCATCAAACCGTAGGAGCGGTTTTAACCGCGAAATTGTGGGAGCGGATCATTCCGCGATTCTGCGTCGATTCGATCGCGGTAGGAAACCGCTCCCACGACGATCGACAGTCATGCTGTGGGCGCGGATCATTCGGCGATTGACCCGGCGAAGGATCGCGGAATAATCCGCTCCCACGAAGATTGGCGATCATGCTGTGGGAGCGGTTTCCTACCGCGAGACGCCGTCGAATCATGTCGCGGAATAATCCACTGCCACAAACATTTGCGCTAAAGCGCTAATCCATACCGCACTCCGAACCGCCAGCTTTCTTCGTCGTAGTTGTCGCGCTGCAACACCGACTCGTAGTTGACGTACGCCGACAGGCCGTTGCGCATCACGGCGCTGACGCCAATGCCGGCGTTGAAGTATCCGCTATCGGGCGGGTCCGACAAAAAGCGATACTCATTGTCCGTCGTATCGACGCTGAAGCGGCCGACGATTTCATGGGCGTCGGTTTCGTCGCGGGTCCAGCTGGCGCTGGCTTGCGGAATCAGCACGCCCCAGGATTGAGAGAAGGCGCGGGAGACCATGGCGCCGAAGGTTGCCGCCCACCCGTCGACGCTTTGTTCGCCCATGGTCATATTGAACGCGCCGGCGTTGTTTTCGGAATAGCCCTCGACCTGCGTTCGAACGGTGTCGAGCCGGCCGAATAGTTCCGCTTCCCACGCGCTCTTGGTGTCGAGGGCATAGCCGCCGCCGATGCTTAACGCCAAGGTATCGCCTTCGGTATTGCTCTTGGCTGTTTCGGTTACCGTTGTGCCGCTCAAGGTGTAGCGAATGGCGCGCTGCAAATCGAAGTCGTTTTGACCAAAGGAGAGAATGCCGTCGATGTAAACGCGATCGCTGAACGCGTAGCTGGCATAGACGGAGAGGGTGGTGCCGTCGGCGTCGAGGGTGCTGGCGTCGCTGTCCAGGTCGACGTCGCTTTGCGCCAGGCCCAGCGCGGCGCCAATGAAAAGTCGATCCGACTGACGGCGATCGATGCCGAGAGTCACGCCCATGGTTTCGTAGCTCAGGGCCGACTCCTGTGAGGTGAGATCCTTGTCTCCAAGGTCGACGTTACCGGTGACGTAGGCGCTGATACGTTCGTCTTTCCATAACGCCGGTTCATCGCCGCCGGCTGCGCCGCCGCGCTGATTGATGACGCTGTCGAATACGCCGCCGGGCAAGGTTTCCTCACCGACGCGAATATCGAACCCCGACAGCGAGACGGGCGCGGTGCCGCGGCGCAAAGTAGTCAGTCGCGCCGTGATGTTGTTCAACTGCTGTACGGCGAAACGATTGATGATGCGGGTTTGCGCCGTGGTTTCCTCGGGGGCGACTTGGCGCAGCGCGGCGATGATTTGACTATCCTCGCCTTGATCGAGGGCGGTGTAGAACTCGCCGCAGCGGGCGAGCAGGGCGGTTTCGTCGCCGGTCAAGCTGCTGGCGTTGTTGAGCCGCGGGCACAAGTTGTCCAAAGCCAATCCGACGGCGCCTTCTGGAGTTTTCGGGTCGACGATGTCCACCAAGCCGGAATTCACCAGGAATGTCGTCGATACCGTGCTGCCCGCGCTGCCGGCTGTGACGGTGACGGCGTAAACGGAGGGGAATGGGCCGGTGGTGAGCGTGGCGGTACCGTCGCCCCCGGCATCCGTCACCGCGCTGGCGCCCGAGATCGCGCCGCCGGCGGCGGTGCCGGTAGCGTCGAGTTGCCAGGTCAACGTTTCGCCGACCGACACCGCACCGTTTTCGTCGGTAACGCGCACCGCCAACGCAATCGCTTCGTTAACCCGCGCGGTTTGGGCTGCATCGCCGGTGATGCGTTGTATCGTCAAGGCGCGTGGCGTGGTGAGCGGCGCGCCCGCGCCGCCCTCCGGAGCCGCCAGTTCGTCGTTGTCCAAGATAAAGAGCGTCGCGTTGGCGGCGGCGCCCACGGCGTAGCCGGTGCCGGACTGCAGCGTGAGCGTGACTGTTTCAGTGACCTCGCCGGTTTGATCGTCGACGGGTTCGATGATCACCACCGTGTCGATCGCGCCCGCCGCGATGGTCGCCGGACTGGCGACGCCGACATAGTCGCCGCCGTTGCCGGCAGTGGCGGAACCGGACAAAGTGAAGGCAACTTGCAGACCGCCATCGGGTGCCGGTTCCGACAAGCGCAGCACGAACGCGCCGCTGGAGCCGCTCTCGGCGGCGTTGCTGTCGGCCGCGATCACGGTGACTAACGGCACGGCTAGCGCCGTGTCGGCGATGGTTACCGTGGCTTCGTTCTGCTGGGCCGCCGGTTGGTAGCCGTCGCCCGCAAGCAGTCTGACCACGACCGATTCGCTGTCCTCCGTCTCAACGTCATTGAACGCGGTGACCGGCAAGCGGGCCGATGTTTCACCGGCGGGAATGGTGACCTGTTGCGCCAACGGCTGGTAGTCGCCGGAGGCGCCGGGCGACGCCGAGCCGCTGATCTCATAGCGAACCGTGAGCCCGGATGGTCCGGCGGGGCGATCGAGACTGACCAGGAATTCGCCCTGGTCTTCGCCCTCCGTCGCCTGCGGATCGGAGGCGATGATGGACACCACGGGCACATCGTTGTCCAACAACGAAACCGTGACTGAGCCGTTCGAGCCCACAGCGTAGCCGTCGCCTGCGCTCAGCGCGAGAATGATCGTTTCCGTACTCTCGACGCTCTGATCATCCACCGGCTGAATTTGTAGCGTGGCTTGGGTTTGCCCGGCCGGAATCACGACTTGCTGGGTGCTGAGGGTGAAGTCATCGCCTTGGGTTGCGGTGCTGCCGGTGTCCACTTGATATTGGATGGCGACGGGCGATGTCGCTGTTTGGTTGAGGGTGAACGTGACGGTAACGCCGGTACCATCTTCCGCGGTCTGCCCGGGTTCCGCTGCGAGCGACGCGACGGGCAGCGGCGCCGGCTCATTGTCGTTGAGGGTGACCCGTACTTGCACGACGTCGCCCAGGTTGTAGCTGTCGCCGGGCTGAACCGTAATATCGATGGTGCGTGGTGTGGCGCCGTCATAGGTTTGGTTATCGATGGGCGTAATAACGATATCGGCGCTGGTTTCGCCGGCGGGGACGATCAGTTGGCCGCTCAATGCGGCGTAATCAGTGCCGGCCACGGCGCTGCCGCCCACATCGTAAGCAACAGTTACGTCTTCGTTCGCCGCGGCGCCCAGGGTCAATCTCAAGCGCGCCGTGTCGTTGGGCTCCGCCGCCGTGCCATCGACCACCGAGAGGCTGGCGGTCGGCAGCGGCGGACTTTCGTTGTCTGCAATGGTGACCGTCGCATTGACCGTTTGGCCAAGCACGTAACCATCATCCGCCTGCAGTTGAATGCGCACCGTCTCCGCCGCGCCGCCTTCGAATACGTTGTCGTCGATTACGCTGACGCTAATGGTCGCGCTGATTTGGCCTTCCGCAATGGTGACGTTGCCGGCGAGGGTTTGATAATCGGTTCCGGCCGTGGCGGTGCTGGCACTCAAAACCGTGTATTGAACAGTGACGTCGGTCAACGCGGCCGTATCCAGCGTAACCGTGAATTGGCCGTTGTTGTTGGGCTCGCCGGCATTGGCGTCGGAGGCGCGCAGCGTGGCGACAGGTGGGGGTGGCGGATCGTTGTCGGCGATGTTGACCGTGCCGCGAACCGATTGACCCAACACGTAACCCGTGGCGGTCTGCAACTCGATAATGACCGATTCGGGACTGTTGGGCTCATATTGATTGTCGTCGATCACCGTAACGGGAATGGTGGCGCTGCTTGCGTCGGCGGCGATGGTGACACTGCCCGACAAGGCGCGGTAGTCGGCGTCCGCGGTGGCCGTGCTGGCGCTTACAACGGTGTAGCGGATGGTGACTGCTTGGGTCGCCGGCTGATCCAGGTTAACGGTAAACGTGCCATTGTTGGTCGGCTCGGCGGCGTTGGCGTCGGTGGTTTGCAGCGTGGCGACCGGCGGAGGCGGCGGATCGTTGTCGCTGATGTTGACCGTGGCGCGCACGGTCTGGCCGAGGGTGTAGCCGGTGCCGGAGCGAAGTTCGATGGTGACCGATTCGGTTCCGCTGCCTTCGAACGTGGAATCGTCTCGTACCGTGACAGGGATCGTGACGCTGGACTGCCCCTGTGCAATGGCGACACTGCCCGACAGGGCGTCGTAGTCGCTGCCGGCGGTGGCGGTGCTGGAGCCAAGCACGGCGTATTGCAGCGTTAGCGCGGCTGGTGCGGGTTTGTCCAATGTGATGGTGAACTGGCCGTTGTTGCTCGGTTCGCCGGCGCTGGCATCCGACGCCCGCAGGTTGGCGACGGGCGGCACGGGTTCATCGTCGTCGGCAATTGTGACGGTGGCCGTGCGTTGCTCGCTGACGGCGTATTCGGCGCTTCCCGCAGGGGCAAAGATCTCGACTTGGACGGTTTCATTGGGCTCGTCAAGATCGTCGTCACGCACGATCACTGGAAACGTCGCCGAGGTCTGGCCTGCGCTATCGACGGGAATCGTCACCGTTCCGGAGAGCGCTGTGTAATCGCTGCCGGCGGTGGCGGTGCTGGCGGTGGTCACCCGATAGGAGACCGTCACGTCAGCGCCGGTATCGCCGGCCACGCTGACGGTGAATGCGCCATTGTTGTTCGGTTCGCCTGCCGCGCTGTCGCTCGCGGCGATGCTGACCACGGGTAACGGCCGCGGATCGTCGTCGCTGATGTTGACGGTGGCGACCAGCGTTTGGCCCAGCGTGTAGTCCGAACCAGCGACCAGTTCGACGATCACCGTCTCTAAGCCGGTTCCTTCGAATATGGCGTCGTTTATGATGTTGACGGGGATGACGGTCCGTCGTTCGCCCTCGGGTACGATCACTTCGCCGGAGAGCGTCTGATAGTCGGTACCGGGGGTGGCGGTGCCGCGCACGCGATAGGACACGACGATGTCGCCCCACACCTTGTCGGTGGTGATCGCGAATTCGCCGTTGTTACCGGGTTCGCCCGCATTGGCGTCGCTGGCGACGATATCGACCACCGGCGGCGGCACAGGTTCGTTGTCGAAAATCTGGACCGTGGCCGTGTTGTTGCTGCCGACGAGATAACCTTCGCCCTGCTGCAACGCAAACACGATGGTTTCGGTGCCTTCGTAGATGTCGTCGTCGATGGGTCTAATATCGATGCGGGCAGACGATGAACCTTCCTGGATGCGTACGATGCCGCTGGTTTGCGGGGGGCCGGCGTAGTCTTCGCCCAGGGTGGCGGTGCTGGCGTTGGTGATGGTGTAGACGACGAAAGTGTCGTTGGTGAGCGTCCTGCTCAACACGATCTCGACCGACGCGGAATCGCCGGACTCGAAAGCGATCAGATCGCTGCCGTTGCCGATGCTAACCACGGGCGGGAGGATGATGATTTGGGCGTGCGCCGAGTTGGCGAAGATCAACACTGCTGCAAGTAAGAATCGCGGAATGATCCGCTCCCACAGCAGGTGGCTGAGCCGTTGTGGGAGCGGTTTCCGATGCACACGGATGTGCGAATGTCGCGAAAGGGCAGGATGCCCGTAGCGACCACCGCGATGACTCGGCTGTGGCGATGATTCGAGCGAAGAATCGCGGAATGATCCGCTCCCACACTGAGTGGTCGCCTGTTGTGGGAGCGGTTTCCTACCGCGATTTGTTCCGGCGGCGGGGACGATTCGGGCGAAGAATCGCGGAATGATCCGCTCCCACGTTTCGCGGATGCATCCGCTCCTGCACCATGATCGAACTGCCTTTAACCAATCCATGGCGGTGTCCCTCTAAAAATTGCGCTGCCAGCGGGCGCCGAAGGCCAACTCGCTCTCGCTGTAGTGCTCGCGCTGTAGCACGCTGTCGTAGCTGATAAACACCGTGGTGCCGTTGCGCAGAATCGCCGATAATCCCACCGCTGCGCGCAGGTAGTCTTTATCCCACTCGTCGGAATCGAAACTGAACGGCGTGCTCTGGCTGTCTGCCACGAAGGAGCCGCCGATCTTATGGGCGCCCTTGCTGTCGTGCTCCCATGCCGCGCGAACCATCGGCAGCACGACGCCCCAGGACGTGCTGAAGGCCTTTTGGATTTGAGCGCCGAGACTCAGCGTGAGCGATTCATAGGATTGGGAGCCGATACGCAAGTTGAACGCCTGCGAACCGCTTTCGGTGTAGCCGTCGATGTCGTGGCTGACGAAGGCTGCGCGGCCGGTCCAGTCGACGGTCCAGGCGCCCGGCAGCGGTTGTTCGTAGCCGACGCCTAACGCGAAGGACTGTTGCGCGCCTTGGGTCGAACCTTGCGCTTGTTCGCTGAAGGAGCCGCTGTTCAGCGTATAGTCGATGCGGCGGACGGTGTCGAAGTCATGGTCGCCGATGCCCAGCAGACTGTCGAAATACAGTCGTTCGTTGTGATAGTACGTACCATAGAACGTCAGGCCATAGCCCTCTGCATCCAGCGTGCCGCCGTTGTCCTGCATTTGGGTGTCCGTGCTGCCGTAAGTCAGCGCGGCGCCGTAAATCAGTTTGTCGCTGTGGCGGTAGTCCGCGCCGACGGTGAGGCCTTGGGTGTCGGCGTCGTAGCCGCTCTCGTTGGCGGTGCGATCCCGTTCGGCCTGGCCGAAATTCCCGGTCAGGAACAAGCCCCAGCGCTCGGTTTGCCACAACGGTTCGTCGCCGCCGGCGCCGCCGCCGCGCAGTAAAGGGGCGAGCATGGCGCCGCTCAATGTGCCTTCGCTGGTGCGGAAGCTGAGATTGTCGAGTTGCACGCCGCGGGCGCCGTGACGCAATTGGTGCAAACGTGAATAGACATCGCCCAAGGCTCGCTCGGCGGCTTGGCGCGACACCCGGCGCTGGGCTGCGACTTCTTCCGGCGCGATACGGCGCAGGGCATCATTCACGGCGCTGGTTTCACCGTTCTCGGCGGCGGCAAGCAATTCATTGCAGCGCGCCAGCAGGGCCTGTTCGGCATCACTCGTCGCGCCGGACTGATTGAGCCGGGCGCAAATTGTGTCGAGGGTGACGGCAATGGCCCCTTCGGGTGTGTTCAGCGCGGCGGCATTGGCGAGACCGGCCAGTACGGTGACGCTGGCGGTCACTGTCGTTGTTCCGCTGCCGCTGCCGCCCGTGGCGGTAATGCCGACCGTGTAGGTCGCCGGCAGTGCGCCGGTGCTGAGCGTGACTGATGCTTGGCCGTCGCTATTGGTGAACGCATCCGCCGCGGACAGCGCGCCGCCCGCCGTCGTGCCGGTTGCGTCGAGTTGCCATTGAATGGCGACCGCGCTGACGGGGCTGCCAACACCGTCGATGACCGTGACGGTCAGACGCTCCGTGCCATTGGTGGCGGCGGTGCGGGTGTCGGTGTTTTGGATGGACGAAACGACTCCCGGCGCGCCGCCGGCTTGGGGTGCGCCGCCCGGGGTGCCGGTAGCAGAGTCGTCGTCGAGAATAAACAGGGTGGCTTCGCGGCTGGAAGCGAGTTGGTAGCCGTCGCCCGGCAGCAAGCGGGTGGTTACTGATTCGGCGCCTTCCGGTGCCGTGTCGTCGAGCACCTGCAGCGCGATCCGTGCGGATCTCTCTCCGGCATTCAAGCGTACCGACTGAGGCAGCGCCGTATAGTCTGCGCCCGCTGTGGCGTTGCCTTGAGTTTCGAGGGAAATGGTGATGCCGCCACCGCCGGCCGGCTCGCTCAGTTCAACAATAAAGAAGCCTGGGTCGTCGCCGCTTTCGCGGGGATCGGTGGAGTCGCGTCGTATGCTCGCGGTGGGGAGGGGCGCAGCCTGCTGCAAATCCGCGATGGTGACGATCGCACTGGCGCTTGGCCCGACGGTGTAACCGCTCCCCGCAACGATGTTTACCACGACGTTTTCATCGCCTTCTTGAATGTCGTCGATGACGGGGCTGACGCGAAGGGTTTGGGTTAGCGCGCCGGCGGGAAACTCGATCGATTGCGGCAGAGCGGTATAGTCGTTGCCCGGCGTGGCGGAACCGGCTGCAGCAATCGCAACCGACAATGCTGCGTTGGGCACGGCTTGCGACAAGGTGAATGTGAATTCGCCGGTAGATCCCAGTTCAGCGGCAGTGGCGTCCGTTGCGGTGACGCTGATGCTGGGCTGGGCGTATGCGGCGAAAGACGCAAGACCGCCAATGAGGACAATCAGCAGTCCCCTACGGCATGCCTTGATTTTCCAATCCGATGCTGCTCGTGCCATGTTTCGCGCATCCGTAGTTGTTTATTGTTGTTGTGGTGATCATTGGCGCGATTATTACCGACATGCTCGGGAAAGTCTGTGAAAAAATACCCGTCGCGTGGCGGAATCGCCGTTTCAGCGCGACCGATATCGTTTGTGTTAGAAGACTATCGCGGAAGAATCCGCTCCCACGGTGATTTAATTCATGTTGTGGGAGCGGATCCTTCCGCGATTCTTGTTGTTTTAGAATTCCCCGCGAACGCCAAATATCACGGAATGATTTGTCATGTCGTCCAAGCCGGCGGTGGTTTCGTAGAAGGCGAACATTTGGGTGCCGCTTTGTAGCACCGCTGAAACGCCAAGGCCGACGGTGAAGAAGTCGCGGTCGGGGTTGTCGGTGGGCACTGAGAACAAATAGGCACCGTTGTTGAATGGATCGTGAATATAGCGCGCCGTAATGCCGCGGCTGTCGTTCTCGAACTCGTGGAAATATTCCACGCGAGCCTGCGGCACGAGGACGCCGTAGGAGCGGCTCAGCGAGCGCGAAATCTGGGCGCCTAACGTCATTTCCGCTGAATTGATGACCTGTTCTTTTACTTCCAACTCCAGTCCCGAACCCGTGGAGCTGGTTTCCGAATAGCCGTCGATTCGGCTGCGGTACGCTTGCGCGCGGCCATACACACCGTAGTCAAGGTTGTTGGACGCGCTGTGGAAGTCCTTGCCGATGCCCAAGCTGAAGGCCGTTTGCTCGCCCTCGGTGCTGCCCTTGATGTCGTCATCAGTCAGCACCCCCGCAACGGGATTGCTCGGGTCGGGCAGGCGCACTTTGCGCAACGTGTCGTAGTCCACCATGCCGTAGGTAACGATGGCATCGATGTAAATGCCGTTGGCATACGTGTGGGTAGCGTAGGCGGAAAGTGACTGGTTCTCGTCTTCGAAGGTGCCGCCGTTGTCGACGACTTCGGATTCGGTCGTGGCATAACCGACGGCCGCCCCGAATATGGTCGCCGCACTCAGGCGACGGTCTGCGCCAAACGTCACGCCGTAGTTGTCGTAGTCGAAGCCGGACTCGCGCGAAGTCGTCTCTTTGTCGCCGAAGTTGTAGTTGCCGTTGAGGTATAAACTCCAGCCGCTGGCGCCGTCGCCCGCGGCACCGCCGGTCATCACGTTGGCGAGCATGTGTTGCCCATCCATGTTCAGGGACAGGCCACCTGGGCCGCCGCCGATGGCGCCGCGGCGCAAGGCGCTCATGCGGGTGGAAATCGTGTCGAACTGGCCGTCAATGGTTTCGGTGGCGGTACTGCTTTCGATTGCCACTTCCTGGTGCGCGATTTGGGACAGCGCTTCGCGAAGTTCAGGCTCGTCATAACCGAGGTCGTTATTTGTTAGGCCTGAACCTTGCTGCGCATTGGACGTTTGAACCAACGCCCGACACTCGACCAACAACTGCGCCTGCCCACCCACGAGCGGCGTTTGGTTGTTTAACAGCACCATCTGCGGGCACAAGGCCTGAATCATCGTTGCCGTGTTGCGCTCCGCTTCGTTCATGCCGTTGACCTGGGTTAGATCGCCCAGTGCTATCGGCGGCAGGAGAGTAATCAAGGCGGCCGAAATGCGTGGTAGGTATTTTCCCGAGGTCTCGGTCTGCACTATCCCTCGCGATTCGGAGCCCCGCGGCTCGCATGATGATTCCATTCGTCGCTTTGTCATAACTGCCCCTTTCATACACAAGCAATCTTGCGGAGTTCGCGCGTTTCACGCCGCAATTGAGTGCGGGAAGACCGGCGCAATGGCTCGGGCGTCTCTGCGTTAATTCACGGAAACGGCTTGTTTTCTAGGAGCGGTTTCCTACCGCGACGCGTGTTCGGTCGTCGTCGAAACGAATTAAGTCAGAGCCTCCCTAGGCGGCGTTGCGTTGTTCTTCTTTTGCATCGCGACAACTATTCGCGCAACAACGTTGTCGAATCGCACCGAATGATAATTGTCGGGTGGGGGAAGATCAACGCATATTTCACTTCAATCGAGTGACATTGTTGCGCGTCGACCCCGGAGTGGGTCGGGTAGGATTAAAATTCAGTACGCGTTGATTGTCGGCGGACTTATCACAATATCATTACGCGCTAATATTCAGCGCGCCAGACCGTTCAAATAGGACAATGTCCATTGCCAGGCCTCATCCCATCCGTTGAAGTGATCTGCGTTTTCTTCTATGCGAAAAATGGCGTTATGCTGTCTGGCAACAACCGGTTGTATGATGGATGGCGGAAGATTGTCGTCTTTGGCGCCGGCCCAGTGCACTTGAGCAATGTTGCGCGGCAATGGTGCTTGATCCGCGGGATTGAAGGATGCCGCTAGGGCACTGTAGCGATGCAGCGTGGTCCAATCCGTTACGTTGAGGTTGCCGGCAACAGTGGCGACCGCATAGGTTTCCGGAAATCGCGGCGCCAGCAACATGGCCAGGGCGCCGCCGCCACTGTAGCCGAACAGTCCAATGCGCGTGTAGGTCGCTTCCGAAGCAGCAGGAGGATTTTGCAGGAAGTTGCGCAGGGCTCGACTGAGGCTGTCCAACACCCGCGGGCCGTAGCGCGCCGAGGTCCACAGTTCCGCGGAGCACGCGAGTTGCCTCGCCAGACCGAAGTAGCAAGGCCGGCCCAGCAGCAGCGCGGGCTTCGTATCATGGCGCATCAGGCGCAGCATCAGCGGCTTGCGCGGCGTGGGATCCGGCGAGATGACGGTCGGAGTCAGCCACGGTGTGCCGTCGCCCTCTAGGTAAACGTGCAATGTGTCGCTGGGGCCCGTGCCGGGCGAGAAGTAAGCGATGTGCTCGAAGCCTTCTCCCGGTACAATAAGGCGCGTAAAACCGAACTCCGCGGCGAGCCGGTCGGCCTTTTGGGGCGCCGACGCGCAACCGGCGAGCAGAGCGAGCAGAACGAAAACACAGGGGATTCTGAGCTGGAACGGCATGTGGGGAATTATACGGCGCTGCGCGAAGAATCGCGGTAGGAATCCGCTCCCACAGGGGCGGCGAGGTGAAAAAATCACACGGGGAACGTTAACACGCACTCGTTGTGATCAATGACCAAGGTTACAGTAGATCCCAGATATCAGGAATAACGTTGGCTGAACAGGAGGATCGAATCGATGAAATCAATCAACAAACTGGCGATGTCTGCTCTGGTGGCCGCAATGGGCTACAGCGGCGCCATGGCGCAAGCAGTTGCCGACGAGCAATTCTTTGGCACCCGCGTGCCAAGCGTGGATGAGTTCGTCACCGGGCTCAAGCCCTCGCCTCAGTTGCGCATGCGCGGCATCAAACCCGCGGCGACCGTGACCGAAGCGCCGGCGGTGTCAATGCAATTGCAGTTTGCTTTCGATTCGGCGGATCTCACGCCCGAGTCGAAGCAGAGTCTGGACAATCTTAGCGCGGCGTTGAAGTCGCCTGATTTGCAGCCATTCGTGTTTATGATCGAAGGCCACACCGATGCATCGGGTCCGGAGTCCTACAACTTGCGTTTGTCGGAGCGCCGCGCCCAGTCGGTCATGGAGTATTTGGTCAGCAATCACGGCATCGACACGACTCGTTTGCGCGTCGTCGGCAAAGGCGAAGCGGCTCTGCTGGATCAGAGCGATCCCGGCAATGGTGTGAACCGTCGGGTGGCCGTGGTTAACGTCGGCGAAACGGCTCTCGGCGGATTTTGAACCGCAGGTACTGATGTTGAGGTGTGACTATGGCAGCGCTGCGCAGGGTTAAGGGCAAACATAGCATCGCGTTGGCCGTGCTGGCCGCCTTGGGTTGTCAGAGCAATCCCGTTCAGAACGACCCAAACCAAGCGGCCGCGCTGGCGGACATGGAACGGGTCGGCGGTCCGGATGCCACGTTGATCGTCGACTGTTTGCTGCCGGGAAAGATCAAGAAACTCGGCAGTTCCTTCACCTACCTCACACCGCGCCGACCGGCGAAAGTGTCATCGCAAGACTGCGAGATTCGCGGCGGCGAATATGTCGCTTTCGATCGCGCCGACTATGAAACGGCGTTGCGGGTGTGGAAACCCATGGCCGACGAGGGCGATCCGGTGGCGCAGACCTATGTTGGCGCGATATTCGAGAAAGGGCTGGGCGTGCCGCCGGACTACGCGCAAGCCGCCGCGTGGTATCAAAAAGCCGCCGACCAAGGTTACTCCCGCGCCCAATTCGCACTCGGTTATCTGTATGAAACCGGCGCGGGTGTGACGGCGGATCCCATCAAAGCCATGAACCTCTATCGCGCCGCAGCGGGTTTGCCGCCGGAGAACGTCGTCGCCGTGGTCGTGCCGCCCGATGAGGCGGCCATCGCGCGGGAGCAGGAAGCGCGGGCTCAAGAGCAAGCTCTGATGGATAAGGTGAAGAACGATCTTGCCCAGAATGAAGCGGCGCTTGCCGAATCCCGCCTGCAACTGCAAAGCGCCCGAGCCAAATTGAAACGCAACGAGGCGGAGCTTGCCGCCTTGCGGACCCGCGCCGATCAAGCCGAACAGAAACAGGCGGCGCTCGAGCAACAGTTGGCGCAAAACCAAAACCGCTCGGCCGAACTCGACACGGCAATGCAGGACAAGCAACAGGCGTTGGCCGAACTCGATCGGCAACTCGCCGCGCAACGGGAAACCGTGGCCGCGCGCGGCAACGAACTTAAAGTATTGGTGGATGAAATCTCCGCGCGGCAATCCGCGCTGCAAGCCGAGTTGACTCGACTCTCGGCAACGGAAAGCGATATCAAAGCCAAGCTGGCGGCGGCGACCAGTGATAGCGAGCGCCGCGACTACAATCAGCAGCAATCCACCGTGGAAGCCCAGTTGGCCTCGACGCAGCGTCAGCTCAGCGAGACGGAGCAGGCGTTGGCGCGTCAAAAGGCGCTGGCCGAAGAGAAGGGCAAGGAGCTGCTCGCTTTGGTCAACGAGGTCGAAGCGCGCAAGAGCACCATGCGCGCCGAGATGGCGGCGTTGGACTCGCAGCGCAAAGAAATCGAGCAGAGCCGTGCCGCGCTGGAAAAAGAGCGGGCGCAGTTAATCGCGCAGTTCGAGCAGGAGCAGCAACAGCGCGTCGCGGAGTTGCAGCGCCAGCAGCAAGTGATCGCGCAGTTGGAGCAGCGGTCCAAGACCAATCAGGAAAACATCCAGTCGCTCGAGCGGGCCCAGAGCACGGAGCATTTGGCCATGCTGGCGCCGCAGATCGAAATCATCGATCCGCAGATTCCGATCCTACGCAGTACCGGTGCGCCCGGTTCGCCCGTGCTCACAATTCGATCCGGGGTCAAGGAGCGGACCATCGTCGGCAAGGTGATGGCCGAGGCCGATGTGCTGTTGCTGAGCGTGAACGATCGTTCGGTGCCCGTGTCCACCGGCGGTTTGTTCAACACGTTAATGACCATCGAACCCAGCGGCACGCTGGTGGATGTTGTGGCCGTCGACACGGCGGGTCGCCGCTCGCAGGTCAAGTTCGTCCTGGCGCCGGAGCAAGCGACGCGCGATACGGCGGCCGGCGGCGGTGGCGTGGTGGCGTCGGTGGTGGAGAAGCCGCGGCTGCCGGATATCGATTTCGGCGATTACTACGCGTTGCTGATCGGCAACAACGAGTACAAGCATATGCCGAAACTGCTGACGCCGGGCCGGGACGTCGACGTGGCGGCGCAAGTGCTCAAAGACAAGTACGGCTTCAAGGAAACCATCGTACTCAAGGACGCCACCCGCTATGACATCATCACCAAGCTCAACGAGCTGAGAAAGAAACTCAACGATAAGGACAATCTGCTGGTTTACTACGCCGGTCACGGTGAGTTGGATCGGGTCAATATGACCGGACAGTGGCTGCCGGTGGATGCCGAAGCGGAAAACACGGCGAACTGGATATCCAATAGCGCGCTCACCGAGTTGCTCAATGCGATCAATGCCAAGCACATTTTGGTGGTGGCCGATTCCTGCTACTCCGGCATTATGACGCGCTCGGCATTGACTAACTTGCAGAGCGGCCAGTCCGACGACGCGCGGTTTACCTGGCTGAAGAAAATGCTCGAGAAGCGTTCGCGCACGGTGCTTACCTCAGGCGGCGTGGCTCCGGTATTGGATGAAGGCGGCGGCGATCACTCGGTGTTTGCCCGCGCGTTCCTCGACGTGCTGCAGAACAATGACGACGTGCTGGAAGGGCAGCGGCTGTTCCGCCAAGTGTCGGCGGCCGTCGCCTTGGCTGCCGATCGCTACAAGGTCGATCAGGTGCCGGAGTACGCGCCGATTCGCCATGCGGGACACGAATCCGGCGAGTTTTTCTTGGTGCCGAAGGGTGGCGCGTAGTGACAGGATGAAATCGCAGTCTGTTGTGGGAGCGGTTTCCTACCGCGATTGAATTGGCGATGGCCATGATTCCGGCGAAGAAATCGCGGAATGCTCCGCTCCCACAACTGGGTATAGACCGCTTACTCACTCGATGACGCACAGCCCTTCGCAATTATCGAGAATGTCGCGAATCCGCGAGCGGTGGCGCAGCACCGCGGCGCGACCATGGCGATCGATCAGTTGGCCGAACACGTTGGCGCGGCCGCGATAGTCGTAATAGGGAAAATTGTGATGAAAGCGTTCGCTGTGGAGTCGGAATTTTCTCAGTACCGTGTTCATGGCTTACTCCTTTCCGCTGTGAAAGGTCCGTAAGCGACTGCACCGCGTAAGCGCGGACGGCATTAGGACTACGAATTAACGTTAGCGCGCACGGCAAGCGTCGCCAATTCGTATTGTTAGTTAGACACTTAGCATCCAACGCGTATAAGCATGGGCAAATAAAATGAAGCGCGGCGACAAACTGGGTAAATACGTCATTGATTCGGTGATCGGGCGCGGCGCCATGGGCGTGGTTTACAAAGCCCATGACCCGAATATGGATCGCCCTGTTGCGATTAAGGTGTTGCGCGCCGACATCTTGGAGGCGGAAGAGCGCGCGAACCTGCTCACCCGTTTTGCCGGGGAGGCCAAAGCCTACGGCCGCTTGCTACATCCCAACATCGTCACCTGTTACGGCTGCGATGAAATCGACGGGCAGATGGCCATCGTCATGGAGTATGTGGACGGACATTCGCTGAAGCAGATGTTCGACACCAAGGTGAACTTTCCGCCGGCGGCGGCGCGGCAGATCATGCGCCAGTTGCTCGATGCGCTGGCCTATTCCCACAACCACGGCGTCATCCATCGCGACATCAAGCCCGCCAACTTGCTGCTGACGCGTGACGGGCGGTTGAAGATCACCGACTTCGGCATCGCCCGCATCGACACCACGAGTGTTACCCAGACCGGGTATGTCCTGGGATCGCCCAGCTACATGTCACCGGAGCAATTCGCCGGCGGCAAGGTCGACGCACGCAGCGATCTGTTTTCCGCCGCCGTGTTGCTGTATCAACTGTTGACCGGACGCAAGCCTTTTCCCGCCACCGATCTGGGCGAGGCGCTGCACCAGGTCATGACTTCCACGCCGGCGTTGCCCAGTTCGATCAACAGTGGCCTTGATCCCGCGCTCGATGCCGTTGTCATGAAGGGCTTGAGCAAGGCGCCCGAGAATCGCTTCGCCAGCGCCGAGGTCTTTGCCCAAGCGTTGGATTGCGCGTTCGCTCGTCCACCAGCGGCGAACGCGCCGGCTACCGCGGAGGCCACGCAAACTGTCTTGGTTTCGACGGCGACAACGCCGGCGGCGAATATCGCACCCGCCGCGCCGCCCGCTCGACAACGTTTTGTCGCCATGGCGGGCGGCGCGGCGGTCCTGCTGGCGGCAATCGGCGTATGGTCGACCAGTCTGTCCACGCGAGCGCCGGACGAGGCGAACCGCCTCAGTCTTGCCGAGTCTTCAACGCCGCTGTCAAACGATTCGTTGGCGACGACCGCTGTGGCGACGACGGGTGCGGAGACAAACAAATCGTCACTCACGCCGGTTGCAACGGTGGCCTCCCTGCAAAGCGATGTACCGGACGTTGTGCCGTTGCCCGTAGTAAATGAGCGTGTGGTTCGCGATGCTTTGGCGTCTTATATCTGTGACGATGTCAGCGTCAGCGTGGATGCGCGGCAGCGTGTGACCGTCAAGGGGGCGATTGCCGCGCCGGCATCCGCGGAGAAGGTCAAATCCGAAGTGCTTAAAATCCCCGGCGTGAACGGCGTCGAAGCGGACTTGACCGCGTTGCCGCGGGCCTATTGCGATGTTGTGGCGGTCGTGAAGCCGTTCATCGCCGAAGGCAAGGATGTGGATCACGAAGGTATTCAACCCATCGCGTTCAAGGAAGGGGACCCGTTGGTGCTCGATGTGCGCGCCCCCGGTTTTCCGGCTTATATGTACGTCGACTATTTCATGCGCGATGGCAGCGTGGTGCATTTGTATCCCAGCCCGGGCGAGGGAGAAAACCAAGTTAGCGCCAACAGCCGCATGCGCATCGGCGAGCCGGGCGGCAATCGCCGGCAGTGGGAGGTGTCGCCGCCTTTCGGGCAGGAACTCATTACCATCATCGGCGCGAAGCAACCCTTGTTCACGGGGCCGCGCAGCGAGGCGGAGAGCGCCCGCGGCTACCTGGATGCGTTGCACGAGCGTATGGCCTCGATAGAGGACGACGTTTCCGCGAACTATACGGTTATCGTGACGGAACCGCGCTGATGGGAACATCGGTTCGGGTGAAGGCCGCCGGCATGACCGACGCCGGACGGCTAAGGCCGGTCAACCAGGATTATGTTTTGATCGGGCCGAACAAGGATATTTTTCTGGTCGCCGACGGCATGGGCGGTCACACCATGGGCGAAGTGGCCAGCCGAATCGCGGCCCAGTACATCGTGGCGCAATTGCAGTTTCCGGCGGCGGGCGGTGCGGCGGAAAGTGTCATCGAAGCGGTGCGCCGCGCCAACAGCGCCGTATATCAGATCAATTACGCCCGCGACTACGCTCCGGGCACCGGCATGGGCACGACTCTCGCCGGAGTGTGGCTGCCCGCGGGCGGCGAAGCCGTGATTTTTCATGTCGGCGATTGCCGCGTCTACCGCTACCGCCGTGGTGAGTTGGAGCGCTTAACACGTGATCACAGTCTTCACCAGGCATGGAAGGACGGCGGACAGCTTGGCCCCGAACCCACGCGAAACTTTGTTTTGCGCGCCATCGGTCCGTGGGATCACGTGGATCCCGAAGTCTCGGTTCAAACACTGCAACCGGGCGACACATTGCTGATCTGCTCGGACGGATTGTTCGGCATGTTATCCGATAGCGAGATTGCCGCGATTCTCGGCGAGGCGGACGGTATTTCGCTGGAGCGGGCCAGCGCGCGCCTGATCGAAGCGGCCAATCAGCGGGGCGGCCGCGACAATATCAGCGTTTTGTTGGTCAGTGCGGTTCGATAAAGGATGCTTGGTGTGGGAGCGAATTCCTTTCGCGATTCTTGAATGGATGGTTAAAACGTCCAGATCAACGGAATCAGAATGATGGCCACCACGGCCAGCAACATACTGAGCGGAATCCCGAACCGCAAATAGTCGCTGAAGCGATAGCCGCCCGGACCATAGACCATAAGATTGGTCTGATAGCCGACGGGGGTGGCGAAGCCGCAGGACGCGGCGATCATCAGCGCAATGACAAACGGCATGGGCGAGGCGTCGACTTGGGTGGCGGTGGCCAGCGCGATGGGAAACATCAACACCGCGGCCGTGTTATTGGTGACGAACTCCGTCGTCAGCATCGTCGCCACGTAAACCAGCGCCAACGCGATCCACGGCGACCCGACGGCCGCACTCACGATCAATTCACCGATAACGCCCGCCAGCCCACTGGATTCGATAGCCGCGCTGATGCCGAACGACGCGCCGATGGTGACCAGCAGGCTCCAGTCGACATGGCGGCGGGCGACGCGGGCGCGCACGCAGCGCGTCATGATCATGGCGCCGGCGGCCAGCAATGCGGCGGTCAGCATCGGCAGCAAGCCGAGGCCGACGCTGAGCACCATGGCGCCCAGAATCAGCAGGGAAAGCACGGCCTTGTTGTGCTGGGGCGGCGTGGAATCCTCGAGCTGACTCACCAGGTAAAAGTCCCGCGAGTTCTTGTGGCGCTCGGCGAACTCGTTGTGAGTCTCCAGCAGCAAGGTGTCGCCGGCTTCGAGCACGATGTCGCCGATTTTCGCGCCTTCGATGGGTTCGCCGTTGCGGGACACCGCAATGATCGCGGCGTCGTAGACGGTGCGGAAACGTCCTTCGCGGACGGTCTTGCCGACCAAGGGGCAGTTGGCCGCAACCACAGCTTCCACCAGACAGCGGTTGCCCCGCGGCGCATCCAGCTTGAACACCTGATCGGTGGCGGGGGCCAGGCCCCTGATGCGCTGCAAGTCCAGCACCGAATCGACGATGCCGGCGAAAATCAATCGGTCGTTGCCTTTGAGTTTCTGTTGCGGCGATACCGCGGGCATGATCTCGCCTTCGCGGTCGAGTTCGATGAGATACAAGCCCGGCAAATGGCGCAGCCCTGCGGTCTCGATGGTTTGCCCTTCCAGGCTGCTGCCCGGGGTAACGATCATCTCGACAATGTACTTGCGCATATCTCTGAACGTAGACCGTGCCGACTGACGATCGGGAAGCAGCTTCGGGCTGGCGAGCAAAACGTAGATCCACGTGACGATCACCAACGGAACGCCGATCCAGACCAGATCGAACAGCGCCAGCGGTGGAAGCTGAGATTGCTTGGTCAGAAGGCTCGCGACGACCAGGTTGGTGCTGGTGCCAATCAGCGTGCAGGTGCCGCCGACGATGGTGGCGTAGCTCAACGGGATCATCAATTTCGAAACCGGGAGCTGGTTTTTCTTGGCCCAGTCCGTGACCGCGGGAATCATCATGGCAACGACTGGGGTATTGTTGAGAAACGCGCTGACGATACTGACGGGAATCATCAGCCGTGCTTGGGCGCTGGCGACGGAGCGGGGCCGGCCAAGAGCCTTGTTGCCCACCCACTGAATGGCGCCGGTTTCCTTGAGGCCCGCCACCACCAGAAACAGGACGGCGACGGTGATCATGCCCTCGTTGGAGAAGCCGCCCAGCGCCTCGCTAGGTGTGACAATGCCCGTTACCAACAACAATGTCAGGCCGCCGACCAATGCCACATCGGGCGGCGCTTTGTTGCTGGCCATGGCGTAGAGGCAAACCAATACGACACCGATTGTTATCCATGCTTCGAGGAGCATTCGAGCGAGTCCTTTCCCTGTTTATGGCATGTCCTGCGGTGGTCGCGCGAGAGCGTCTTGCAGCGCCGCGCCGAGGACGGTTTCCCGCGCTTCGCATTGCAGCTCGCCGAAATACTCGCCGTTGCGAAACAAATGAATCGACGGCAAGTGAAACAGTTCAAACTCCTGGGCCAATGCTTGATCGGCACTGGCGTCGACTTCGAAAAGTCGCGTGTCGAGGTGCTTGCGGACGTAATTTTGCAGCAGCTCGCGCCATTTGCCGCAGGACGAACAGCCTGGTTTGGTGAACAACACAATGCTCACCCCGTCGGCATCGGCCAGGGTGTCGTGGAAGTTGAATTGATTGAGGGAGTCAAAGCGCTGCAGCGGCGGCGTCATCTCAGGGCCTTAAACCATACAGTCGTGTCACTACCATCGCGACGGCAAACGCTCATTGATGGTGATGCGGTTTTTGTCGGTCACGAGGTATCCGCCGCGGGTCAGATCCTTCATGATGCGGCTGACCATTTCCCGTGATGAGCCCACCATGGACGCGATGTCCTTGTGGGTCAACCGTTGCTTGATCACCATTTTGCCGCCGTCGTCTTCGGCCAGTTTCAACAACGTGCTGGCGATGCGGCCGTAGACGTCCATAAGGGCCAGGCTCTTCACGTTGTCGGTCAGCGTGCGCAAACGCGAGGTCAGGCCGCGGATGATCTTGAGACTGACTTCCGGGTGCTGCAGCAGGAACGACTCGAAGTCCTTCTTCGACACCACATAAAGCTTGCAGTCTTCCAGGGCCATGGCCGAGGCGGAGCGCGGCGCGCTGTCCAGCAGCGAGATTTCGCCGAAGTATTCGCCCGGTCCTTGGATGGTCAAGATGATTTCCTTGCCTTCCTCGTCGCTGAGAAAAATCTTCACTTTGCCTGACTGGATAATGTACAGCGAATCGGTCGCATCGCCCTCGGTGACCAGGACGGCGTTTTTCGGAAAGGAGCGCAGGGCGGCGCGCTGGGTGAGCAGAGCCAGCTCGGATTCCGACAGGTCCTCGAACAAGGGCACGTGTCCCAGGATCGATTCGTTCGCGCTTGTACCCATGGCATACCCCCTTGTTGGCGCAAGACTTTTTGCTTTCGGTTTTGCGCCTAATCTTACCACTGCTGGGCGTGAACCGGCATGTCCGCTTGCGCGACGCCGTTGTGTCTTGGATACTAACTGGGCATCTAAAAGGCTGATTCAAAATGTTTTTCAAGAGAGGATGGGGGGCCGGTGACTAAACCGTCGAAGCGGGCCGTGGCGGCGCAAATCGGTCTCGGTGTGGCGGTGCTGTGGCTGAGTCTTTTTCTAGGCTGGCAATCCATGCGGGCGGTGGATTTCGGTTATCCGGTGTTCTACGACCTGCTGGATATGGACGCCCACATGGCGAAGTACGGGCCCCAGAATCGCCACAAGAAGGACTTCGCTCTGACCAGCCGCGCCGAGCGGGAGCGTTTGTTCCATGAGATCGTTGTGGCGATTCACAAGCACGGCGAGGGGTTGGAAGCGCTGACCTATCATCGTCCGGATGGATCACCCATTGACCGGCTGTTGCGCATGCCGGAGGTGGTGCACCTGCAAGACGTGGCCCGGCTGTTGGATATTTTGTTGTGGTTCAGCGTAGTGGTCGGCGCTGGCGCGGCGATCGCGGGCGGGGCTCTGCTGCGCAGCCGCGCGCCGATCATGGCCACTTGGCGCGTGCTGTTGGGCGCCGGGCTCGCCGTCGGGGTCATTACGCTTGCTGTCGTGGCGATTGGCGCCAAGGATGTTTTTTATTACCTGCACACGGTGATCTTCCCTCCGGACCATGAGTGGTTCTTTTACTACCAGGATTCGCTCATGACGACTTTGATGAAGGCGCCCACGCTGTTCGGACCGATCGCGGCGGCCGTGGTGGCGCTGACGCTGGTGTGGTTTGCAATCATTTGGTACGGGCTGCGCCGACTGTCGACACGCAGATGAAAGCGGTGACGCGGCCGAGTCGAAATCGCGGAATGATCTGCTCCCACAACCGCGGTTCCAACCGATGTGGGAGCGGTTTCCTACCGCGATTCGTCGCTCGAGTCTTCGCCGGCGTCGCTTCTCATCGCGGAATGATCCGCTCCCACGATATCTCGGCCAGAGTGCGTGGGAGCGGATCATTCCGCGATGCTTGCTCCCGATTGTTTCGGGTCCTGTTGGTGACGCTTCAAGTCGCGAGCGGTTCGTTGTATGCAAGCGTAAGCGTCACCGACGACGACGGTGCCACCGTCACGCTGTCAGAGCCCGCCACGCGCATCGTCAGCTTCGCGCCATCGCTGACCGAAAATCTGTTCGCCATCGGCGCCGGCGCCGCCGTGGTGGGTGTGTCCGAGTACAGCGATTACCCGGAGCAGGCCAAGCGCTTGCCGCGCGTCAGCGGATATAACCGCATCGATCTCGAGGCCGTCGTCACCCTCAAGCCCGATCTCGTGCTCGCCTGGAGCAGCGGCAATCCCCGCGAGCAAGTGAACCGCCTGCGCGAGCTGGGCATTCCGGTATTTATGAGCGAACCGCGCAGTTTGCAGGACATCGCGACCACGTTGCAGCGGCTTGGCGTGTTGACCGGGCGTCAAGTCCAGGCGGACGCCGTCGCTTTGGAATATGAAGCCGACCTGGCGGCGTGGCGCGCCAAGTACCGCGACACCGTTCCCATCCGCGTGTTCTTTCAGATTTGGGACGAACCGCTGATGACTGTCCGGGACGATCATCTGATCAGCGACGTGATTCACCTGTGCGGCGGCCGCACCCTGTTTCCCGATTTGTTCGCCGTCTCGGCCAGCGTCGATCGCGAAGCCGTCATTGTGCGGGATCCGCAAGTGATCATGAGTCATTCGGTGGAAGGGGATCAAACGCCGTGGCGCGAGCCGTGGCTGAAATGGACGACTGTTGCGGCGGTTAAGAATCGACAGTTCTATGTCGTTCCCGCCGATCTCATCGCGCGCCATTCGCCGCGCATCTTGGAGGGCGTGCGGACGATTTGCGATGCGTTGGACGCGGCGCGGCGGGTGTACGGCAATGGCGAATGATTCAGCCAGGGTCGATCTGTGCCTCAGAGGGGCGCGGCAAGTTGCCGCGCCCTTCCGCGTAACTCTCAGTTGGGTTGACGATTGGCTTTGAACTCGAGGGCCGCGCCGCTCCCGACCACAGGGGAGATGAGGTAGAACTTACCATCGGAGCCTTTCGCCAGGATCTCGCCATGGTTGTTGATGTCGATCGCTTCGATCAACCGGACGGAGTCTGCAAGAACAACGTAGTCATTGAGATCGAAAATCCGACCGAGCTGCCACATCGCTGCGGACTTCCCCGAACGACCGACGATGGTGTGCGCTTCGTTGATGGCGTTGGCGCTGCTGGTGGAACTACCTGGCAGCATGCCCAAGTCGATTACCTCGGTTCCTACCCACAGGGTGGCGTGGGTTGTGCCTTGGGCGTCGGCCGATTCGCCCACCACCGCACCCCCTGAATTCGCTATATCTTTGCCGCGAGACGTCAAGCCGCCCAAATGCCCCAATACGGTGACGACGCCGTCGGTCCATTGATACGCGCGCGAATAGCCTTCTATCGCGATTTCGCCCGTTGCGACATCGCTATCGTTGACGGCGACGGCGCGGCTGGTCTGGCCATAGCTTCCGATTTCATGGATGGCGCCGTCCTTCAGCACATAACCGTGCACCAAGTAATCTCCGTTGGCGTTAACCCAGTCGGTTGACCGGGAATGGCCAACGACTGTGCCGCGATTGTTGATGTCCTCTGCCGCGCCGTATTCCCAGCCAATGCTTTTCAGCGGCGCAACCTGGCCATTCCGGAAAATAGCTTCATGGGCGTAATAGACCGACCAGTAGGAATAGTAGGGTGATCCAAAAGGACTGGCGAGATGGGATTCGCCCACCACCGTGCCAAGGTTGTTCATGCCGAGTGCTTTGCTCCAGCAGTTGCTCACGGAGAAGCGGCAGCCGATCATGCCCAGATCGCTCACCGTTCCGTCCTCCCAGATTCCGGCATGCGGGCGTCGGTTGCTGGTGAGCGTTCCGTTGATTTGACCGACGACGTCGCCCATGTCATTGAGCGCCGTTGCCTCTAGGAATCCGCTGAGTTCGGTGGCGTACAATGCGCCTGGTTCAGCGCAGTTGCCGTTGCACGGAGTCGCCGATTCGCCGTAGGACTGAATCTCGGAGCTGGCGAATTCAGTTGGCTGAACATATCGGGTGGGTAAGTTGAACGTCGTGGTTTGCGTGCGCGTCTGCGTGCCGTTGTAGGTGTAAGTGTTGGTATTGGTGCTTACGCTGACATGGCCCGTCGTGTTGGAGTTCATTTGCGTGACGGTATTGCTGTAGGTGTTGGTGTAAGTGGATGCGCGTGTCCACGCCGCGTCGGCGTGAGGTGCGGCGAGCAGCGATGCGGCAACGGCGGCGGCCAGGGAAAAAGTGCGAGTAGCGTGCATGGGATAACCTCCAGATCCAGTTGTGAGTGACAGGGCCGAAGCATGTTGCGCGTCGGGCATGGGATGTGTCGGTTCGGAATGCAGGAGCTGAACGGCTAAAGTGTGACTCTGGCCAAAAGCGTCGGGCGCGGTTTACGACGATGTGACGTTGATCACGTTATAGGCGGGGAAAATAGTGATACTGAGTCTAAATCGACTGGTGCCGGCCGGTGTCGAATGGAGTTGGGCCGGTAACGGATCGAAATGTCGTGCGGCAGGTGGGTTCGTGTGCTCAGTTTTGGGGGGCTAATTTGCAGGGCTGGGATAAGGCGCTCCGACGATGAGCGTGTTTACGTTGCCTGCATCTGGACTGGTTCCGGTGTCCTGGTTTGCCGCACCACCGCCGTCATCGCCGCCCTGGGCTGCAGCAGCGATGCCAGCCACTATTACGGCACCGACGATCCATTTCCAATACGATAACTTGGCGTTCTTCTTGCTGGGAGCAGATTGCGTAACTCCAAGGTTGCCGGTGTTCTCCGCCTCTAATCCCGCCGGTGGAGCAACGCTTATTAGCAGCGGTAGCGCCTCGTAGCCGCGTAGAACAGTATTGCCAGCGGTATCTTTTGCTTCGATGAAGTATTCAACGCCCGGGGCGGTCACCGCCTCGGCGGGCAGGGTCGCGAAATAAACGTCATCGCCACCTCGAGTCATTTCAACGTTACGGAATTCGGCTCCACCTATCGGACGGTAGTAGAGGGCCACGCTTTGCAGTCCAACGTCGTCTGTGACAGTCGCGTTTATGGTGGTTTCTTGCAGCGGCTCCCGGCTCTGGGGTGTTTTAATATCCGCGATTTCCGGGGGGTCGATGTCAAAGGCCGCGGGTTCGGCGATGGGCTCTGCCTGTGTCGCGCCGGCGAGAGCGAGAACCGCGAGAAGTGTGAAGGCTCGTTTCATAAATTGTCCGTACCCGCGCTACCGGCTTGACGCTCCGCTGCGTTGCTGATGGGGACTTTAGCCTACTGTTTTGCATGCTGCAATTCGGTGATCAGCGTTGCGGCACGCTTCGCCAACCCCTTCGCGGCCAACCTCGAGGTTCTTGCGCTGTCACCCCAGCTCGGGCTATGGTTTTGGATGCGTTGCGGACGGCGTAGGGCGCGGATGAGTAAAACGGCCATAGACTGGGTGACGAAACAATGTTTCGGCGGGTTGTTGCTGCTGGTAGCGTGCTGCGTCGGCGCCGCTCCCTATACCGTGGTCGGCAGGGAAGGTACCCTGCGTAGCGGGCCGGGCAGTGACTTCGGTGTTGTGGCGACGCTTACCCGTGGTGCAGTGGTGGATGCAATTGGGCGCAGGGGGAATTGGCTGCACGTCCGCACGGGCGATGCCGAACAAGCATGGTTGTTTCGGGGTTTGGCCCAGCCGACCCGGGTCCAGGAGACGTCCGAGAACGCCGCGCGCCAGTTGATCGACGAGTGGGTGGGCGACTACTGGCTTTTCGCAATTGGGATAGACCGATATACCGTCTGGCCAAAGCTTCGCAACGCCGTGCGCGACGCGCGCGCGGTGGTGGAACTTCTGACTCAAGATTTTGGGTTTGATCCGGCGCGAGTTGTTACGTTATACGACGGGCAGGCGACCGAAGAGAATATTTTCCGCGAATTCTTACGCCTCAAGGACCAGATGAAATCCAACGACTCGTTGCTGATCTACTATGCGGGCCACGGCGTGTTGGATGAATTCGACACCGCATCGTGGGTTCCGGTGGATGCCCGCGAGAACGCAATGACGGATTACATCGCCACGGACCGCATTAACCGGATATTGGGCAAGCTGCCGGCGCGTCATGTGTTCTTGGTGGCGGATGCCTGCTATTCCGGTTCCTTGTTTAATCGGCGTGGGGCCGCCTCGACGGCGAGGTTGGTTGATGACCGGTATTTTCGCGAGAATGTTCGCCGCTATTCGCGCCAAGCGCTCACGTCGGGCGGCACGGAACCCGTGCTGGATGACGGTGGTAGAAATCAGCATTCCATATTTGCCCACCACTTTCTGAGTGAATTGCGCAGAGACGGGAGTCCGTACGTTGCCGCTTCGACCTTGTCCCTGCGGGTGCAACGACGCGTGGCGCAAAACAGTGCCCAGGAGCCGCGCTGGGATCACCTCGTGGATACGGGTGATGAGAGCGGCGAGTTTTTCTTCTTGCGCAGTCCGAGCGCCAGCGCCGATGCCGGAGGCGATATGCCTGATGCGACCAGTAATCTGACGCTACATACCTATCCTTTCGGTGCGGCGCTAAGCATCAATGGCGAGCCAGTGGGCACCGCGCCCGTGACGCTAACGGGTTTGGCGGGTACGGTGAGGGTCGAGGCCGAGTTGGATGGGTACAATTCGGCGGTTGAGTCAGTGAGGATACGCTATGACCGCGAGCAAACCCTCATTCTACGACTCTCCCCGACCGAGGGCGTCGGCTCGTTGGTTCTGACGACGCAGCCGGTTGGGGCGTGGTGGTATCTTGATGGCGCCTATATGGGCATGACGCCCGATCGCGCTGTAGATATACTCGCCGGCACCCATGTATTGGCCATTAGCAAGGAAGGTTATCCGCAGTGGCGTCAGACCGTGAGGATTTTGCAGGATCAGGTCGTTGCGCTCACAATTGATTTGGCCGCCGGTGCGATCGCCCAGGGAGGTGTCCAAGCCCAGCCCGGCACGACAAGTCCAGTCGACAGAGCCGCGGTCGTGGCGGCGGCTCGGGCCAGTGTCGCCAACGTTTCGCGCGCGACGTCCGAGTCCCACAGTCAGCGTCAGGAGCAAGGGATCGACCAATTGGAAAAATTGCTGGGCGAGTTTGTCGGCGCTTACCAGTTGCGGGACGCGGAGCGGTTGGCTGCCGTTTCTGAACTGTCAACGTCGCGCCAGGCATTCGTCGAGCGTTTGTTCAAGGCCTACCGGGACATTGAGTTGCACTTGGTGAGTCTGGAAGTGACCGACACGGACGCCACCGCCACGCTCAAAATTGAAAAACTCGTGCGCCACAACGGGGATCAGGTTATTCCCGCCTCGAATTGGAGTTCCGCGTATTTGCTGATCAACCGCAACGGCGATCGGTGGGGCAAGATTCAATGGCACTAGTGGGACTGCGTCGTTACAAAGCCCCCACGTGCGACAAAGCGTTTCGCTTCCTCGGTCGTACCGGACAATATCCACTCGTAACGTTTTCCCGCGTGAATTTGGGGGAGCCGTACCGTTGCCATGGGAGTCTGCGTAGTAAGCTGGCTTACGAGCGTTTCACCTTGTGATTCATGGTGAATGATGCGCAGGTCGTAGGTCGTTGCGCCGGCTACGGGCGGCCAGCTCAGGCGCAGTTCGGCACCATCCAACCCGATCGACATGCCGCCGTATGGCTTCGCATCTTCGTCGCTAGCGCTAAAGAAGCCGTGGCCAATGTAGGGCGCGGAAGAGAAGATGACGCGCGGGTCATCTTGATAGTTAGCGATGATTACGGACTGAGACGGTCGATCAATCAGCGCGATCATGCCAAACGCCATGAGTACACCCGCCGCGAGCGGAGCGGGCAAGGCGCTCCACAATGGAATAGGGCGTCGTAGCCAGGCCAGTGTACCTTGGGTTTGCGGCGTCGTCTGCGTGTTCGCGTGATGGCCGGCGCCAGTCGGAGCCTTTGCTTCCAATCGCCGCGTGCGGTACATCATGACGGCGCGCATGCAATCGTTGCAGCCGCTCAGGTGTGCTCGCCAGCGCGCGGCGTGCTCGGCTTGCGGTGCACCCACATAGCGCGCCACATCCTCGGCGTTCAGGTGTCCCTCCGATCCTGCACGGGCGAGGGAGGACAGTTGAGTTGTTTGTTGCAGTCCCACGACGACGCGCCGGGTACGATCCACTTCGGCCTCGCAGCTTTGGCAAGCGGCCAAGTGGCGCGCGACCTCCGCGTAGCGCGCATTGTCCGGATCAATCGCGGATCCCGCGAGCAAATCCGCAGCCGGGTGGAGAATCTGCATGTCGGCGTTTTTCATGGCATCACCAAGGCAAGAGACACGCGCAGGCGAAATTTTTGATCCGTTTCGGTGGTCCGTGTCCTGGCTACGCATTGATCATACGCTTTAGTTTAGCCACCGTCTTGTCTCGCAAATAGTACACCTGGTTGATGGTAGCCTGCTCAATCGGCTGCCCGGGTTTGATTGCCACATCCTGCTCGCGTAGGGCTTGCAGCACCGCGTCCGCCGAAAGGCCTTCCATCACCATGGCTTGAATGATGAATTGCTCCAGCCAGTTCAATTGTGGCAATACCTTGTCGATGCGGGCGAGGATTTCCGCGTCCTCGGGTGGCGGGTCGATGCTGGGTGGTTCCCAGGTGGGTCCCTCCTCGGCGGAGTCCAGTTGGTCGTGAGACAGATCCGACAGACTCATGCTGGATTGATCGCCAAGCAGGTACGTTCGACGTTCGTTCACCAACGTGCGTTTTATCGCGGTAACGAGGCGCGCGACGATTGGCTCCCCGAGGTTCAGGCGCTGGGCGATGTTCGGAACATTGTCGCCGTCGCGCAGCCAAAAGTAGACCTGCTTTGCTTCGGGTCCGAGGTCTTCGATGGCGCGCAAGACATGGACGCGGCGCTGGAACCGTTGATTCTTCCACCGTTCCCATAGGCTTACCGATCCGGCCACCGCGCGCAGGTATTCGGCGAGGGACGTTCCATTGCGTCCCTCGTAGCGAAGTAATGCGGCCGGGCCGGCCAGCGCATCGAAAAAGAAAAAATAACTAAAACTACCCCACTCGCAGCGCGGCGCGTCATGCTGCTGTAGTCCGTAGCTGGCGTCGACCGTGCAGTAGTACTGCCGCCGGTTCGGCCCACAAAAACGCTTGCAGTATTTGACGGCGCAACGGCGGGCGACGTCATGCGCCAGCGCCGCGACTCGACGTTTGGCCTCGCGATCGCCCGCAGCGGCGGATCGAGCCAGAATCAGGTCGGGTTCGATGCTCATTTTCGACAACTTGCCCGTCAGTTCATCGCCGCGGCGCCAGGGTAGCGAAACCATCCCACGCTGCGTTGATCTTGCAGTTGAAATCCAAGCCCAATTTCTCCGTAAAGGAGATAGGTCTCCCGCGCTGTGGCTATGGCGCGTGAGGGTGCTCCATAGCGGGCGATGAGGCGCTCCAACGTGATTCCGTCCGCTGCAGACCCCTCGTGCCGGTTCCAGGCGGCCACGATTCGAGCGCTGCTGTCCATGACGACTCGCTCACCGTTATCGTGCATATGCAGACTCAGTTTCTCGTTATCGAGCCACAGCGCGAAAATCTGTCGCGGCTCCGTGCTTGAATTGCGCTGCATCGGAGGTGCGGGGGTAACCAGTGTGGCGGAAGTACGACCGGGCGGTGCGGTGAGAATACGGCGGCGGGCAAGCGAAAACAGCAGCGGTCTATTGTTCCGATCGGCCCAGCGAGCCAGATTCGACCATGCGGTTTCGACCTGTTCGGAGTCACCTCGGCGATTGGCGAGCACCGCGAGATTCTGATACGCCGCGAACAGCAGCGTTTCCTCTTCGCCGGTTAAGTCGTCGCGCTGCAAGTCGGCGATCGCTTGCTCGATGAGAAATCGCGCCGCAAGGTCGTTGTGCTTCTCGGCGGCGAGGTGGGCCTCGATCATGATAGAGGCGGTCGTGGCCGCAAACTGTCTAGCGTATTTGCCTCGCAAGATGCCTTCGGCCATGGGAAGGTTGTCGGCGAGTAGATGGCCCGCGGCGAGATACAAATAATGACTGGGTTCTTTCGGCTGCAGTTGGGCGGCTTTTTCAAATGCAGTGATGCTGGCGTCCAAGTGAGCGAACATCTGTTCGCGCAGGCGCGCAACCTCGATGCCATCGTCGCCTCGAACTGCCGCATTGCCTTCAGGCAGCGGGTTGTCGCGCAACACCAAGATCGGTGCGAGGAGTTGGTCTTGTCGGTTCTCCCGCGTCGCAAGACGTTCACGGTAATTTACCGCGATGGCGAGATGGGTCAGACCGATGTTGGCGTGGACGGAGGGGGCGGGAAAAATGCGCCCAAACGCCGTGAAGCAACGCAGTGCCTGTTTGTAGTCGCCTGCTGCGAAAGCGAACGTGCCCACATTGAATAACGCGGCTTGGGTAGCAACATAGATCAACTGCTCCCGCGCCGCCGTGACTCGCCGCAGCGCTTCTTCGCATGCTGGGTGCCGCTCGCGCGCGCCCGGATCGCATACGGGCTCGCCCTGGGACGAGGCGATCCAGTCATCGAAGAACTGCGTATCGCCCACGACGCCGAACGGATCGAAGCCCGCGAGCATCATCAGCACAACGCCTTCGGCGTCGGCTTGGCGCTCCTGATTGCTGCGGAGCAATCGAGAAAAACCGCTTTCAGCCTGGCCGCTCGGGGCCGGGGATTGGGTGCCGCTCAAACCGAAATAGCGCTGGCGCCATCCGTGGTCGGCGCGCTGATGCCCTAGTTCATGGGCCAAGACGAAGGCCATGCGAGCTTCGGCGACGGCTGGTAAATCGTGGCGCGCAAGATCGACTGCGGCCAAGGTAATGATGATCGAACCGTCGTCCAATGACGCGGCCCAGACTTGGTTGTCCGCCGCCACGACGTACAGCGTCGGTGCCTGCCGCGGCGAATCCCAGGCGCGCACAATGCGGTCAAACACGCCGTGGGCGAAGGCGGCGCCGGAATGCTGCGTGGCCGAAACAGCCCGTTGCTTGAGCCGTTGCATTGTCGCTCGCTCGTCGTTGCCGGTGTCGTGCCACTGCCCGTTAGCTTCGAGTGCAATGCTCATGGCGACAGACAGCGCGCACAAGATGCGGCCTGTCCAGGTGGTCCACAGTTCAAGCGCCGAGCGTCCGATCACGGGCTGACTTTACAAGAGTGCCCGCGGTCCGTCCAGGCGTCGCCTTGGCCTTACCGATCGGGCCAGGCCAGCGTGTCCGCCGCGGTGCGAAAGCTCACCCGATCCCACTCCACGACGCAGTCGCACTGCCCGGCATAGGCTGCCATGCGCTGGCGAAGCTGGTCCATCGATTCATGTAGACGAAGAAACGTCTCTTCGTGCGTACCCGTAAATCCCGGCAGGGGTCGGGTCGATGCCAGCGCCCACACCGTCTCGCGACCAAAAGGCGCGGTTACGGTATAGCCCTGCTGCGCGCTTGGAATTATCTGGTAGCGACCGGCGGTCAGGGAAACGGCCCCCGGCTGAGCAGGATCTGTAGGGAAAATCCTAAAAATTCGACCGCTGGCATCTTCTAATACGAGCACCACATAGGCGGGATTGTTCAAGCTGAGCAGTAGTTGAATTGTGTCGCCTTCGATGAATCGGGCGTCGTTTCCAAGTTGGGTTGTGACTTCAATGCTTGGACTTGCCGACGCGGGTTGCGATTCCCCATTTGCTGACGTAACCGTTGGGTGCGTTACGCCGGCGCAGCCGCTCAACAGAGCAGCGGCGATTGCGGCGCCGAACGCGCAAGTTCGCGCCCGGAATCCAAGCCTGGCAATGCGGTGAAAAATTTTTTCCAAAACATTCCCCGAGCGTGTCCTGTGACAGTTGAAGACAACGCGTTCGTTAGCGGCCAGGGCCCGGCCGCGATGGCATTGGACAACACGAGCGATGAGGAAACACACCATGGAAACGAAAAACGTGTATCGAATCGGGATTCTATATCTGGGTATGTTGTTGTCGCTGGCGACGCTGTCGGCATCTGCCAGCACCTGGTCCCGCAATTATATATACACCAACACAGTCAGCAATCTGAATACTCAGATCTTTACCAATACCAATACCAATACCAATACCAGCACAAACACCAAAACCACTACCCGAACGTGCACCGTCAACGGTGTGCCGACGGACTGCACTACCGGTTTGCCCTTGTCGGCAACCGTTACCAACGCGGCGTGGAACTGCCCGGAGCGGAGATACGAGATCATTTACGGCAAGTATTGTGATCATCGGATCAAGACCCTCAGATTCCGCCCTGTGAAAGTCCGCCACGCCTACGATGGCGCGGGGTTTCGGGCCGGAACTGGCCTGACCCAAGCCTACGGCGTGAACGACAACGGCGAGATCGTGGGCCAGGCCGTGAATTCCAGCGGTGAAAAACACGCGGTATGGCTCAATATCGGACCCTACTACTTTGAGAACCACTACTTTTCCGAACTCGGAACTCCCCGTCTCACCAGTAGCGCTCGGGCCATTAGCAACGAGGGCACGATCGTGGGCGAATCACAGCCGTCCATTGGCGCCACGACCAAGGTGGATGCAATCTGGCATTCCCAGTTGGGCGGGTTTGCGTTGCTTAACGCTTTGGGAGGCAACTCCGGTATCGCGACGGGCCTGGCGCGTACGTCAACTTATACCGAGTATGTCAGCGGATTCGGTCGCTGGCCGAGCAGCGTCGGCGGCGACGGCAAGGTTCACGGGTTCGTGTGGTCCTTTGACGGACGCAATCGGGTTGTCGAACGCATCGGCGCGGCAGGACAGACCAGTCGGGCCAACGACGTCAATGACAGTAAAATGGCCGTCGGTTATGTCATCCGAAGTGGGGTGAAGAACGCGTTCCGGTGGTACGCGGGCCAGGTTCACCTGCTCAACGATTATGGCAATTTCGCCAGCGAGGCTTTGGACGTCAATAACAATGTTTCCGCAAAAATTGTCGGATACGCGACCGACGCCGCCGGCCGGAAACGAGCGGCGCAGTGGGACAACGGGGTGTTCAAGATGCTCCCCGATTTGCCGAATCGAGCCAACAGCATGGCACGCGCTATTACCGACGGCGGCGATATAGTGGGAGAGTCCGGCGCGCGGGCGGCATTTTGGCGCGACGGAAAGGCGTACAACTTGAATGCCTTGCTCGATACGCCACTCAAAACGATATTGAAAACTGCTATCGACATTAATCGCCACGGGCGGGTGCTTGTAAAAGGCGGCGACGGCTTTTTCTATCTTCTGGTCCCGACGGAGTCGCGTTAGCGTCTGGCCAGCGCCGCGCACCCAACAGAGCCCATTCTTCGTGCGGAGAATGGGCTCTCGGTGGACCCGGGTCTTGCCCTGTGCTAAAAAATCCGCGGGGATTGTCCCGTCTACGGAAAGGGGAGGGCCGCCGCGCCATGAGGAAGCGTGATCGAACTTCGGCTCGTCGCTGGATAGGGAAGTCCGCCGGCCGCGGGCTCTCGTCGATTCTGGGCGCGGCATTGTTGTTGCCCGGTTGTGGCCGGCACGAGATTGCAACGGATGTCGTCGCAACCACCGGCCCGCTTCTCCCTTCGGGGCTCGCGAAGGTTGTTCGGTCTACGGCGGCGTTGCACGTCAGAGTTCGCCTCGACGACATTGGCTGGTCTGGTACCGTTAAAAACGTGACGTTGTCGGAGGACGGAACGCGTCTATCGAATTTCAAAGTTTCGCTCCCGCCGGGTGACCATTCAATTTTCCTCGAATACCTCCTTTTTGATCCTTCCTGTATCGCGGAAGAGATACGTCTAGCACGAACGACAAAAGTCGAAGGGATCACGATAGATGCCGAAAACGCTACGGTAGATTTTAGCGCCGCATCCATCGAGCACCTTTTTGACGATGACAATGATGGCACAACGAATCTCGATGAACTTGAGGCGGGCACCTTTCCGTGCCTCGATGCGATACCTGCCAGTCCACTTAGTTTGCGTCTGGCACCTGCCAACAAGCAAATCACCGTGCAGTGGGACGCCGTTGCCAACGCCGAGTCCTATGATGTCTATTATGGAACCGACGCCGATCTCACCGTGCGCGACTATGAAGCGCGTGGCGGGGTTCGCCGGTCCGGTGCACTTAGTCCACTCGTGATTTCCGATTTGGAGAATGATATTGCCTACACCGTATTGGTTACAGCACGCAACGGTCAAGGTGAAAGCACGCCCGTGTCAGGACGCGTGGCGCCCGTAGCCGAACCGCTTACGGCTTTTAGCGTCAATTTTCGTGTTTCCGGATTGCGTGGAAGCCTGACCCTCACCGCGGGCAGCGAAAACGTCACCGTAGCCAGCGATGGCGAGCATCGTTTTGCCACCATGCTAGCCAACGGTGAGCAATATCAAGTGGCCGTCGCGCAACAACCAGCTAATCAAACGTGCGCCGTTGGCGGAGTCGCTTCCGGGACCATCGATGAAGGTCACGTGTATGGTATTTACGTTACATGCGACCCGCCTCTATATCGCATAACTGCCCACGTGGCTGGTCTGCAGACGGCGACAGCGGCGCTCCAGAACAACGGTGGCGACGATCTCACCGTTACTGGCGACGGTCCGGCCGAATTCGACACCCGTTTACCCGGGGGGAGGGCGTACGCCGTGAGCATCCGAACTCAGCCCGACGCGCCGCGTTACTGCATCGTAAGGAATGCGATGGGTACCGTCGCAGCAGCCGATGTTTCCTCTATTTCTATTGACTGTTTTACCTTGAATCAGCCGGCTTACGGTGTGGGTGGGGCAGTTGTTGGGCTGACAGGGCGTCTGGTACTGCAGAACGGGGTAGAAGAGTTGGTCATTTCTCGTAACGGCCCATACCGTTTCGGGTTGCCATTGGTAGACGGTGCCCGTTATGAGGTGGCCATCCTTAGGCAACCGGCGGCGCAAACCTGCATTGTTAGCAACGGTGACGGCCAAGTCAATGATGGCGATATCACCCATGTCAGTGTTACGTGTACGGACTCGTTGATTCTCGATGCCAATCCGTTCGATCGGGAAATCGAATTGACATGGACTATGGATGATCTGGCCACGTATAACGTGTATGTATCGACTTCCTCGGGGTGCGATATTTCGAACTATACTGCATGCTCCGGCGGTTCGATGGCGGCCAGCGTTCGCAGTCCGCACATGCTGACGAATTTGAGGAATGCCCAAATTTACTACATTCGCCTTGAGGCCGTTTACGATGGCCTGTCCACCAAGCTGTCCGATGAAGAGCGCGCAAGACCGGGCCAAATGGTTCCAAACGGAATGGTCAGAGACATCGAGATCGGCGACGATGGCACGGTTTACCTTGCCGGCGACTTTACGCGGTTTTCGGTACCCGCTGGTGCTGGTATGGTCGTGGACGCCTCGACAGGACGTAAACGGTCCGCCTTTCAGATTGAAGGGACGGTGCGGGCCGTTGTTTCCGACGGCGCTGGCGGCTGGTATGTGGGTGGCCAGTTCTCTCACGTCAACGGCGTGCCTCGCGCTAATCTGGTCCACATATTGGATGACGATAGCGTCGATCCGGTGTTCGACGTGCCGGTACACGGCGACCCGGCGTTGAGCCCCTACAAGGACTTCGGAGTGCACGCTCTGTTCGTGTATAACGGTCGACTCTATATAGGAGGTTCGTTTGAGTCCGTCGGGGGAACTGAGCGGAAGAATCTCGCTGCCGTGGTTTTGCCCACCGGCGTGGTTGAGCAGTGGGAGCCAGCGCCTAGCCACGCCGTGCGGCATATCGTCGGAAATGCCAGCCGAGTATACATTGCGGGAGATTTTTATTCCGTGGCACGCGTTCTTCGCCGCTGGGTAGCGGCTTTCGATCACGCCGGTGAGTTGCAGGACTGGAACCCGACATTTAAGAGAGGGCTCGATACGGGTGAAAATCTCGTCCGCTCTATTGCCGCGGCCACGGGGCGGGTTTTTGTCGCCGGACCATTTGAATCCGTTGATGGAGTGGAGCGACGCTCGCTTGCCGCATTTTCCGATGATGGAACGCTGAATAGCGACTGGGCAGGCTTTGATGGCGGGGCCATCGACATTTCAGATATGCACGCGTCAACCCATGGTCTTTACGTCGCGGGGAAACGTGGTCGGGCGAACGCGGTGACACGAATCGACTTCGAAACGGGCGCAATCTTGAATTCTCTCGCCGTTGGGAGCGAGTTGCGGATTTATTTGGCGGGCGGCGACGAGCGACTGTATGCGGCTTCCGGAGACGAGCTGTATGCGGCGGACCAAGCAAGTCTTCCGACCTGGAAGTGGACGGCTACTAAGTTAGCGATTCAGAGTGTCAACACGATGGCGGTTGCCGACAATGGGCTGTTTGTTCATTCGGCCGACAATTTTGCATCTGAAAACTACGGAGAGGCTCGCGACTACGTCGCGGCGATAAATTCGGACGGATCGTTGTTGCCATGGAATCCGGCGCCCAATGATAGCGTCAGCCATATCGTGGTGACGCCAAGCACGGTATATGCGCTTGGCGCATTCAGCAAGGTCGGCAATCAGGACCGGCGTGGCCTGGCGGCAATCGACAAACAGGGCAACCTCTCGGACTGGAATCCCGGCGCACTCGGATCGATACCGTCGGCAACGACGAACAGAATGGTGCACTTGCAGGACACTCTGTACTTTGGGGGCAATTTTGCGCAATTCGCTGGCCAAAATCGGCTGAATACGGCGGCGTTAGATGCGACAGGCGCTGTGACCGCGTGGGATCCGAGACCAAACGGCGAAGTGACCGCGTTGGAGACGAACGGGGTCGATACCGTGTTTCTTGGGGGGAGTTTTCGCGCTATTGGCACGGAGCCGAGGCGGGGGCTTGCTGCGGTGGGAGTGGACGGGACGTTGCGGTCGGGGTGGAGCTTAGCCACCGACGGTCTATTCGTAACAGCGTTGGCCCGCTCCGATTTGAGTCTTTACGTGGGTGGTAACGTTTCTGAGGGGAATTTTCCGATAATTCGTCGTACAGGTTTGCTGGAGGCCTTTTCCCTTGACGGGAGCGCCCAACGCATCTTAACGAGTCGATTTGGCCATGGTCAAGATGTCGTCGGTTCCAGTATCCCTGTGGTGGTGTCAATGACGTTCGGTTCTCGGCTTTACGTTGCGGGAGATTTTGGCAACGTAAACAATACCAGTCGGGTGGGGGTTGCTGCCGTTAATGGAGCTGGCGGCGATGTGCTTGATTGGAATCCTTCCCCCGGCGCGCGGAGCATCTCAGTGATCCGGGTTCACCCACTCAACGGAAAAGTGTACCTCGGTGGATCGTTTCTTACTGTTTTCGGACGCCTTCAACCGCGCTTTGCGATCGTCGATCCGCCGCAGTGACTTGGGACCTCGGTTGTGCCGCGATTCAGTCGCGATTTAGACGTGGACGAATCGCCTAACTACTGCCCGGCGGGAACAGGCACGTCAATTATAACGGTGCCCTCGTTCGGGCTATCGCCGGAGGACGATCCAGAGTCGCTAGCCAGCGCCACAACTGCTCCAATGGCAATCGCGCCTAGTACCCATTTCCAGGCCGAGCGTTCCGCTTTATCGCGCGCTGGCGCTGGACGATTTTCTGTTGTGGGCCCGGTCGGGAATGCCGATTCATCGCTTGCGAGTCCACCGCCAGTGGACATCGGCGATCCCGTCAACAACGGTGTGTGCGGCTGATATGTCGATGACGTGCCCGCCAATGGTTTGGCATTTTCCTGCGCGATGTCGTTGGGAATGGTCAGATTGAGCGCACTGACCGACGTCGGTTCCGTCGGGTCGATAGCCTTGCCGTGTAGTTTTTCCGTTACCCCGTCGGACGCCGCCCCTTGTGGTTCGATTTCGTCGTTGGGTAACGGCTTGGCCTGGGCGAGATAGCTTGGATCCAGTACGCGAAACACGACATCACCGCCGTCGAACCGAGGTTCGCGCAAGGGGCCGTGCTGTGGCGTTTGCATTCCGGTTTCGGAAATCATGACTCGTAAGTAGGCGCCCAGCTCGCCGCTCGTCACAAAACCATCTTTGTTGAAGTCCGCCACGCCATAGCGCAAGGCGCGCACGAAGTGCGGTACCAACAAACTTCTGGCGGGAACTTGTTCGTTAGCACTCCCGGCCGTAATGAAATACCGAACCGGTTCGCTCGCCAAGCGTGATATCCAGGGAGGTATCTGCGTCGGCCCCCGTTGCGAGAAGATCGAACCGGAAAAACAACTGTCGAACACAAAAAGGGCATGTTTGGCATCGATCTGACGCGCCCACGAGGCGACTTGGTTCATATCCAACGCTTGGCGTTTGAAGGCCGCGAGATTCTTGTGCGGATCGGCAGTCGTGCGCGGGACGAGGTAGGCTTTGCCGTCGGGCGTGGTGTATCCGTGACCGGAATAGAAAACGATAAGGCGGGCATTTTTCTCGAAACCATGCACTTTGATAAATAATTCGAACGCTCGGCGCAGGCCGTCCAGGTCTTCGTTGCGCACGCGAGTGATTGAATCGACGCCTTCTTCTCGCAAGAGCGCTTCGATTTGGTCGTGTTCGCCAGGAATGGTTTCGAGGTCACTCCATGGCCCGGGAGGATAGTCGCTTTGCTCGATGAGCAGGGCATGGGAGCTGCTATAGGTTTGAATAATCTCGAAGCCCAAACCCCTGCTCTTGGCGAGAAAATTCGATGACGCGTAAGCGACTTGAGCGGACAACAAGGCGGTGAGCAATATCAAAGCGCGTCTGTATTTCCCCATGCAACGCCCCCTCCAAATTTAAAGATATAGCCGTATCTTCGGCCGGTCACAAGGCGCGGAGTCGCGCCGAGGGCGTCGGGCCGATCGTTGCGTCGTATTTCGTCTGCGACCGGCAAAAAGTTATGCGTGTTACATGGCGATCCCTGACGGGCCAGCAACGGTTGACCCCGGTGGCGGACAGTGCATTGACAATCGACATGATAATGGTAATTTTTGATCTCAACAGATGTCAGCGTTACGATCGATGCGTTTGTGCGTCAACGACCGAGATAGAATAGATATGCCATGTAACCGGCGCCGATTTTTGGCGGCTTGCGCGTCGCTGGCTTTCGCGGGTTGCGATTCGCCAGGGACCGAGAGCGCCACGGAAATTGAAGTGCCCCTATCCCCAGCAATGTCGAGGGCTGTTTCCGTTGGCAACGGAACCGAGTTATCCATCGAAGTCGAAGTGCTCGATAACGAAGGACGCGTAATCAGGGTCCATCCGCTCGAAAACTTAGGATATGACGCGAGCAACGCGCGTGTTCGCGGTCGCTTATCGCTCCCACCGGGCGAGTACCAATTGAGGTTAACTCATTACTACGCAGTTGGTTGTGGTGGTGAGGATCGCGTTCGAGTCGGGACGCAAAGCACCACATCGTTGGTGGTCGTCCAAAGTGGCGGCACAGCGATGGCGTCTTTCGACGCACTGAAAAGCAATTGGAATAGTGACGGGGATGAAATCGACAATTTGACGGAAGTCTCCAATGGAAGCCCCTGGTGCGAGCCGCCACTCTCGCCAGGGAGTTCGCCTCCGCCCGAACTTGTTCTGGGCGTCGTTTCATCCGATCCGGCCGCGGGCGCCGAAAATGTCGATCCCACAGGTAAAATACAAGTGCAGTTCTCGCAACGTTTACTGCCCGAAAACCTTCAGCCTCAATTTTTTACGTTGAGCGATGACACCGGCATCGTAGAGTGGGCCAGCGTTGAGCTATCGAGCGATGGATTGACGGCAACGTTAATATCAAATGGCGGGTGGCGGGAAGGTGTTCGTTACACCGTCTCTATCGATGAACGCCTGGAGGCATTCAACAGAGCGTCATTACCTGAGCCGCATAGCTTTTCATTTTCGACCATTCCCGCGAACCGTGCGCCTACGGCAGTCATAAATGGGCCCATCGAAGGTCCGGCAAACGAAATTCTACAATTTAGCGGAACCGACTCTCAGGATCCCGATGGAAGCCTCACCAGCTACAGGTGGTCGTTCGGCGATGGTACTGAAGCGGAGGGCCCGGAGGTTGGCCATGCGTTCGCGCCGGGGACGTACACCGTAACTTTGACCGTGACCGACGGGCGGGGTGCCAGCGACGTGGAATCCTTGCAGGTTGTGATCGTAGCCGGTGAGTTTACTGTTTTTCAGGATGTGTTGAGCGGGGATAGTTCGCTGGGGCCCAAAATGGTCGCGTTGCCGCCGGGTCGGTTTTTGATGGGTTCAACCGTCGACGAGGGTGGTCACGAAGCCGGTGAAGAACCGCAGCACCCCGTAACGATCAAGAGATCGTTCGCGTTGAGTCAGTTCGAGTTAACCGTTGGCGACTTCGAAAGATTTGTCAACGCAACGGCGTACGAGACCGATGCCGAAGGAGGTCTCGGCTGCAGAATCAGGGGAACGCCGCCCGTGTGGGCCATTCGGCTGAACAAGGATTGGCGCGATCCCGATTTCGCGCAGACGCCCCAGTCCCCCGTGACGTGTATCAGTTGGAATGACGCACAACAATATATTTCGTGGCTAAACGAACAAACCGGGAAAGTGTATCGGTTACCGACGGAAGCGGAGTGGGAATATGCTGCCCGCGCCGGATCCACTTCGGCCCGCTTTTGGGGAAATAACCCTGATCGGGCCTGTACGTATGCGAACGTTAAGGACGTCAATAATCCGAGTTCGAGCGCGCACAATTGTGACGATGGTGTCGGATACGGTACCGCGAAAGTGGGTAGTTATGGGGCTAACGCTTTCTATCTCTATGACATGCTGGGCAATGTGATGGAATGGACTGCGGACTGTTGGCATGAAAATTACCAGAACGCTCCGGTCGATGGGTCGGCGTGGTTGGACGCCGATGGGGGCGATTGCAATCGCCACGTGGTGCGCGGCGGTACGTGGGACAACACCCCCATTAGCGTGCGCTCAGCCAAACGGACGTGGGAACTCGAGAGTTTCATTTCACATGCTTTCGGTATACGTTTGGCCCGAGATTTGTGACGCGCCCGTAGCGGCTGGACGAACAAGAGTCTTGAATTCCCGCGTTCCAAAAATGGAATCGCGAAGGTGTCATCGTGCGCGATCCGCAAGTGATCATGCGTCATTCAGTGGAGGGAGACACGACCCACTGGCGCGAGCCGTGGCTGAAATGGACGACCGTTGCGGCGGTTAAGAACCAGCAGTTCTATGTCGTGCCGGCCGATTTGATTGCCCGCCACTCGCCGCGCATTCTGGAGGGCGTGCGGACGATTTGCGATGCGTTGGACGCGGCGCGGCGGGTGTATGGCAAAGGCGGCTGACTGATTGGGAATCGCGGAATAATCCGCTCCCACGGTCGTGCATGTCGTCATTGTGGGAGCGGATCATTCCGCGATTTCTAACCGTCGATCAACCGATAGCGCACCGCCAGGCTCAGATCGTGGGATTGATCGATGATTTCTTCCCCGGCGACGAGATCGCGAATCTGTTTTAGCGCATACACGGCGTTGTCATCGAGCAATTTGAATCCCGAGGAAAGCGCCACGCGCACGGCGTTGATCGCGCCGTGTTCGGTGACGCGAAAGGTGAGGTGGACGTCGCCTTCCCAGCCGCGCCGCCGGGCCAGCGGCGGATAGTCGCGCAACAGGGCCAGCCGGCGTTGGATGCGCTGCAGCAGTTCGTCGCGGTTCAACGGCGTCATTGTGCTTGCTGGGGCAGAGGCTGGCAAAGGTGATGGGGTCAAGCGGTTTATCGCGGAAGAATGGGCTGTGTTTGGTTTGTCGACGCCAGCAGCAGGGCGCGCGTCGTTCTGAGCAATCGCCGGGGTAGCCGGCGCTTTCGGCGTGGGTTGCTCAGCACGATTGAGTCGACGAGCTGGCGATGTTTGCTCGACACTAGTCTCCTTGGCACGCCCGTCGTGACCTTCGTCGAATTGAGGCGAGGGGAGATTGTCGCGGGTTGACGCCGCTTGCTGGTCGAGCAACGTGACGTCCAGCGTCGGGTCAAGTGATGCCACTCGCGGTCGATCCATTTGCCATCGCGCCAACACCAAGACATGCAGCGCGACCGACAAGGCCACGAACCACCACAGCATCCGCTTCGAAGCGGGTGCCGTGGGTGTTCCATTGTCGGCTGCGATTGTTTGCATCACCAGTCTCGCGTCACGCGCAACGCGTAGCTGCGCTCGGGCAATGGATAGTAGTAGTAGGGATTGGCGGCGAAGCTGTTGTAGAAGCCTTGATCCGCGGCGTCCTCGTCGAACAGATTGTCGATGGACAACCGCATGTGCCACGGTCCCTCTTGCCCGTCCAGCGCGGCCGTTACCCAAGTGTAGTCGGACATCTGCTTGCCGACGTTGGCGAAGTCGTTGCCGAAATGGCGCTTGCCGACGTAATTCACGCCGAAAATGGCAACCCATTTGTCTTGCAGCGTATGATCGATATTGAGGGCAGCGCGGGATTCGGGCACTTCCGGCACCGCTTTTCCGGCATAGGTGCCGCTGCGGAAGGTTGCGTCTTGATAGCTGTACGATGCGCGCACTCGTGTACGATCGGTAACCTGCGTGGTCAGGCCGAGCCGCGCGTTGTCGTGACGCGTCGGATCCAAATTGACGTTGCTGAACGTATCGAGATCGAAACCGATCTCGCGCTCGTTATCGATGCGGGCCAGAGTCAGATCGAACGTCGTGGTGGCTGTCCAGTTATAACGCGCGCCCGCCTCCCAGTGATCGCCTTTTTGCGGGTCGATCAATGTGATGGCTCCGCCGAAATAACTCCAGATTTCATCCAGCACGGGGGCGCGGAAGCTGCGCGCTGCCCGCACATAGCCGCTCAACTGTTTGTTTGGGGTGAAGTTAAGCGTTACATCCCAGCCTTCGAGGTCATCGGCTCTATTGCTCGGCGTCACCGTGCCCGTCAGCTCGTCACGATTGCGAACATCGAGGCTGACCCGCTGGCTACGCCAGCCCAATTGCACCTGAATGTTGGGGGAGAGCGATACGGTGTCGCTCAAGTAGAGGCCATACGAATCCCGATCCGCAGCGCTGGTGTTGATCGAGGTGGTGAAGTCGGCTTTGGTTTCCAGCTCGCTGCGGTAAAGATCGATGCCGGCGATGAGTTGATGCTTGCCGTAAGTGCGCCGGGCTCGCGGCGTAAAGGACAACGTTTTGAGCGTGGCGTCGGTGGTGCCGAACAGCTTGGCGTGCTGATCCTTCTGGCGATAGGCCAACTCACCGGCAACCATCGGGCCATTGAGGAAGCCCTCGACGCTGAACTGATCCTGGTTCGCGTGTTCAATGCCCGACGTGCTGGATGTCGTCGGATCGGTTTCATACTCGGGCTCGTTGAGTGCGCCGGGCAGTTCCAAGTCTTCCTTGCCGGCGTCGAAGCGCGCGCCCCATAGATTCTCGCCGTTCAATCGGGTCCACTCGCCGGCGAGAGCGCCGTTTTCGAACCCGCTGTTGTCGCGATAGCCGTCGCTGCCGTGTAGGTCGGCGCTGACCAACCAGCCGTCATCGCCGCGTTTGCCGCGCGCCAACAGCTCGCCTCGCAGCGTGTTGAAAGAACCGGCCGTGATGCTGGCGGAAGAGGCGCTGCTGTCCAGGCCGCTCTTGGTGACGATGTTGATGACGCCGCCGACCGCGTTATCACCGTAAAGTACGGTGCCGCTGCCATGGATGATTTCCACGCGGGCCACGTTATTCAGCGCGATCAGCGACAAATTGGCGCCGCTCACATCGACATCGTTCAAGCGCCGTCCATTGAGCAGGATCAGGGCGTTTTGACTGCCGGTCGCGCCAAATCCGCCCATGTCGACCGACGCTTTCGCGCCGCCGACGCCGAACAGATCGCGCACATGAATACCCGCTTCGGTGCTTAACAGTTGCGCCACATTGGACGCGCCGCTCTTGGCGATGTCATTTTCCGACAGCACGGTCACGTTGACCGGCGCGGTATCGATGCTGGCCGCGAAACGCTGCGCCGTGATGAAGACCTCGGCATCTTGGGCTTGGGCAATGGAAAGTACGTTGAACAACGAAACAGCGGCGAGTCCCCACTGAATGGGACGACTTCTGACGGGCATGTGAAAGTCCTTCTTCTGCGGCGCTCACCCGCGCTGCATGACTGTGATTGTTGTTATCGCGGAGAAGGATTAGGAATGGATATTCCCGTGTCGCCCTCCGCAACACCTCGGTGAAGCGCGTGATCCGCGGGCACGGGATCGCGGATAAATCCGCTCCTACAGCATGCCAATGCGTCACGGGCTCCGTGTCGTTTGGGCCGGTCTCCGGGCTCACGAGAGGCGTTTGATATTTCTGTAAAATCAATCGCCGATTTATCGCCTTCCCATTCGCGTGCGAACAGTGGCGTGCTGATAAATCTTCACTCGTTTACCGTTGCGGGGGCAGCGTCGGGATTGCGGCCCTAAGGCGCGCGCACCGACTTCCCGTTTCATTCCGTGGTTTTCACCAGGGAACACCCGAACAACATGTTTACATCGCGGGCCAACTGTAATGGGGACGGGTGGGCAAGTCAAGCCGCGCCGGCGACGTCGCGCGATCCAGTACTCCGCGCTAAACTGCGGCCATGGAATCCATCGCGGCACACTCGGACTGTCCTTGCGGGAGCGGGCTGACCTATGCGGTTTGTTGCGGCGCGGCGGAAACTGACGTCCCGGCGAGTCGGGGGCGGGTGACGGCCGGAGGGGCGATCGAGGTTGGGCAGCTGACGCCGTCCGTCGTCGCCAGTTTGGATGCTATGGATTCTGTTCCCGACATCTTTCCCGTCCGGATCGATTTCGCCGCCGCGTCTGCTCGACTCGTGAAAATGTCGCCTCGGTGGTATCGGGACAGCGTGTTTCTCGATTCGGCGCGCATCATCGGCAAGTATGCGCTCGACATGGATTTGCCGCGGTTCGCGGCCATCGCCGATGCAACGCAGTGGCGGCCCACGCCAATGATATTTCACACCGCATTCTGCGGTTCGACGTTAATGTCGCAAGCGTTGGCGGGCGCATTCGATAGCGTGCCGCTGCGCGAACCGGACATTTTGGGCAACGTCATGTTTTATGGACGCTCGGCGGACGTCTCCGACGAGGAGCGCGTCGTATGGCTGGGTCGGGCAATGCGCTTGCTGTCGCGCCGCTACAGTGAAACTCAATCGGCGGTGGTGAAGGCCAACGACTATGCCAACGAGCTGATGCTGCCCGTGCTGCGCTGGCAGGCGGACGTGCCGATTTTGTTCATGTACACGCCTTTGGATGAGTTCGTTGCTGCTTGCCTCAAAGCGGAAAACCGCCGGCCGTGGCTGCGCGATCGCTTTCGCATGGTCCGCGACGCGGCGGCACAACGGTTCAACGACGGCGCGCGATTTGACTTGGGTGTTCAGCTTTATGCGGAGATGGCGGCGGTGTATTGGGCCTACAACCTCGCGTTGTATTTAGATGCGTTCGAATTCGCACCGACGCGGGTGCGCTGTCTCGATTTCAATCGCATGCTGCGTGCGCCGACGACGATGGTGGCGGCGTGCGGCAAATTCTTCGATTTGGCGCCGCTGCCGGGTGTGGATCGGGACGCGGTTGTCGCCGAACTGTTCGGCGTGTATTCGAAAAACACGGAGTTCAAATATAGTCCCCAGCAGCGCGAACAAGACGTGGCCAAGCTTCGCGCAAGGTTTGCTCGCGAGATTGACGCGGCGGAGATATTTGCCCGTGGGCTGTTAGGGATTGAGTATCCGGAGCCCGGTCTGCCGGGGGCGTTAAACGCGAGATGATGCGCTCCGCTAGAGCGCTGAATTAACATGTGTGGGAGCGGTTTTGTACCGCGATTCTTCGCCGAACTTGGCGCCGTAGCCCGACTCATCGCGGAATAATCCGCTCCCACAACGAACCAGGCTTCTCATTGTGGGAGCGGTTTCCTACCGCGATTCTTCGCCGGCTTTATCGCCATCGCTCGGCTTATCGCGGAATGATCCGCTCCCACGGTCAAGCGGTCAGCGGTCGAGGAATATCGCCGGTACGGGCGGTTTTGCGGCAATCTTGGGCACCCCGCGCACCGAGGCCCAACTTACCACGGCGTAGCGTGTGCCTCGTGTGACCGTTTCCGCGGTATGAACGTAGCGACTGTCCGACGGGAAGATCACCGCCATGCCCGCTTTGGGCTGCAAGCGATAGTTGAAGCGGTTGAAATGCAGCGCGCCGCCCTCGAAATCGTCGTTGAGATAGATCAGCAAACTCAAATCGCGGTCGATGACCTTGGTCCAGCTTTGTGTCGACGGATTGAAGTTCTGGCTATCGGCATGCTTGACGTAGAAGCCGCCGGGGGAATAGCGCATCAGCTCCGGTGTTTCGTACCAATCCAATGACCGGCCAAAGCAGCGGTCGGCCAGATCCACGTACGCCTTTGCCACTAACTCGTTAAGTTGCGCGTGTCGGGTCCCAAGATCGACCCGCTCTGCCACGCGGCGGCTGTCCTCGACCTTGACAATGTTGTCGGGCGTGGATGCATTCTGATCGATCACCAACAGGCGCTGTCTGCGGCACTGCTCGGCGTATTCAATCCATTCGCGGGCGCTGTCGGCGTCCAGATAGTTCTCGAACACGAACACGCCGTACGGAGGCTTGCGCGGCGATTCGCGGGAAGCGCAGCAGACTTCGAACGGGTCGCCGCTGCCGCACAGACATGGCTCGTTGTCTCGCAGTGCGATGTCCGGTGTATTCCCTGTTTCATCCAGGACGGGCGACGCGGAAATGCGTCCCGTCGCGGCAGGGGTTGGGTCCAACCAGGTCTGTGTCATTTGTTGCAGCCGAAAATGTAGTTTTAGAGTTGGACGGTATCCAAATCGGCGCAGCGTTGTCAACGCAGCGCATACGTGGTCTCCTGCAGTAGGTAAAATACCCAATACAAGGGGCTGTGCCCTTCAGTCTATTCTCGGGCCTTCAAGTCGAAAGTCTCGATTCAAGTGAAGTCACAGTACAAAGGAGAACGACATGGGTGGACATGGTGGTGGAATGGGGCACGGCGCAGCACCGGCGCCCGCTCCTGGACCCGCTCCGGCGCCCGCTCCAGCTCCAGCTCCTGCACCGGCCCCTGCGCCCGCACCTGGACCGGCGCCCGCTCCGGCGCCCCCGGCCGGCGGACATGGCGGCGGGATGTAAGCTGCAAGGTTGAGCGGTAGAGAAGAGCGGGTACTGAGTTATCTCGGGACCGGCAACGAAAAGGGCCACGTTTCAGTGGCCCTTTTCGTTTCGACGGTAAGGCGGGCCACTAACGGCCGCCGGTTTGCCAGGCCACCGCGCGTTCGTAGTGTTCGATTCGCTGCAGTAGTTCTTCATGAGTGCCCGTCACGACGGTTCCGTCACCGGCGAAGTATAGAATTCGACCGGCAGCACGAATTGACGAGTAACGGTGGGCGATGATCAACGTTGTGCGGCCCTCGCGCAATTTCTGCAACGCCTCGCTTATCACCTTTTCCGAATGACTATCCAAAGCCGAGGAGGCTTCGTCGAGCACAAGAATCGGCGTATCCCGTAGGAATGCTTGCGCGATGGCGATGCGCTGTCGTTGGCCGACGGAAAGCGCGACGCCGCGGACGCCGATGATCGTATCCAACCCGCGATCTAATTTGTCGATGAACTCGCTGCAGTAACTGGCCTGGCAGGCCGCGGCGATTTGGTCGTCGCTGGCGTCCGGGCGCGCGAGCCGCAGATTGTCGCGCAAGCTGCCATCGATCAAGAACGGCTCCTGCCAAACGATCGAAATTTGTCTGCGCAACGAGACAAGCGACACCGTGCCGATATCGGTGCCGTCGATGGCGATCGCACCTTGTTGGGGATCGTAGAAGCGGAGCAGCAGATTGGCGAACGTTGACTTGCCCGACCCGCTTGGTCCCACCAGCGCGACACATTCGCCGCCGTGGATGACATGCGAAACGTTCGTCAGCACTGGCTGCGGCGTGTTTGGGTAGCCGAACGATACATCGCGGAATTCGATTTTGCCGCGGCTGACTTGCAGCGCGTTGTTGGGGTGGCGGTCGACGACGGTGGGCGGCGTGTCCAACAACTCCATCACCCGTTCCGCGGCGGGTCGATCTGCCTCCAGTTTGACGGGAATATGCGCGATGTTGCGAATGGGGAAAATCGAGAAGCGCAGATAAATGAGAAAACTGACCAGTGCGCCCAACGTCATTTGGCCGGACTGCACGCCGGAAATGCCGCTGAACACAATGGTGAGGCCCGCCACGTAAACCAGAAACGTCGTGAAGGCGTTGTTCAGCACCCGTATACGTCGCACTTTGAGCGCCCAATAACGGGTCATGTCGAACTGCCGATGATGCACCTCGCGAATGGCCGGCTCGCCGGTAAAGGCGCTGATGCCGCGCAGATTGGCCAGCGCCTGCTCTTCCATTGACACCAGCTTGACCCGCTCCCGGGTGAGGCTGCGCGACGCTTCGCCGGCCCGTGGTGCGACGAACAATTGGGCGAGAAAAAACAGCGGCGCGAACGCCAGAGCGATCAGAGCCAGTTTCCAGTCGATCCAAAACAGCATCGAGGCATAGACGACGACGATCACCACGTTGGAAAGAAAATTCAACGGGGCGTTGACGAAAAACGTTAGCAGCCGGGTGACGTTGCCGGAAAGACGGGTCATTAAATCGCCCTTGGCAAACGTTTGCATGATGGGAAACGACAGGGACATGACGTGGTTGAGCAGCCGGCCACGCACGCGATCGACGAAACGCAGGGATATGCGCTGCAAGTGAAAAGCATAGATGAAGCGCATGACCTGCGCGACCAGGACAATGCCGGCGATGATCAGCAAGGTGTGATTCAATTCCTCGAAACGGCCTGCGGCGATCGCGGAAACGGCGCTGCCGATCATCCAGATCAGCGACGTGTTGGCTGCCGTCATGACCAAGCTCAGCAGCGCGAGGGCGAGCAGTTTCCCTTGGTCGGGCCGGATTTCGGTCAGGAACCGGGTGATGATCCGCCGTTGCCATGCCAGAAACGGCCCTTTGCTTGTTTTCATTATTTGGGAACCTCGTTGTCGCGGCATGAGCCGCGGCCAGATATCCGGATTTCTACTTTACTATCTCTTTGTCTAAAATGACAAAATCGCGAGTAACTCGTTTCGGACCGGCACTGCAAGGATCGCCAATGGCATCGTCCGCCAAGGACTGGGTGGATAAGGGGGTAACGGTTGGCCTCGGCCATGGCGTGTTCGGGCTGTGGGTGCAGGCGGTCAGCATGGTGGTACATGCCCCGGTTCCGCCGGATGGCTCGGTGGCGCTTTCGCTATTGCTGCTTCCGTTCGCGCAGCCATCGACCTGGGTGATGGTCGCGGTAGTGGCGGTGGCGGGCGCGTTGATCCTCCTGGGCGCGGTGGGGCGCGCGGTCTACTTCGTTACATTCCTGGCGTTGAATCTGGCGCTCATCATTGACCAGCAAATTTTTGGCCGCTTCTACGAACATTTCTCGCCCGCGCTGGTGGACGAAGGTCTCGGCGTCGAGGCGTTTTTGCTGGTCGTCTTCGGCGCGGTGGACGCAGCCGCGTTGGCGAGTTTCGTCGGCCTGGCGGTGGTGACGTACTACGTTTACCGCGTGTTGTGGCGCGACGATGTTCCCCGAGTGTTGGACTTCACCGTTCACTTGGTCGCTGGGCTGCGGCGGCCGTCGTTCTACGTGGCGGTGGCGGCATTTGCGGCGGTGAATGTTTGGGGCGCGCTGCGTCTGCCCTTGCATCAAGTCAATGAACACCCGCTGGTCATGCCCATTTATCGCGCCGTCGCGCAACGGGACATGCCGTGGCACCGCCCCCATCCGGTCAACGTTCGAAGCCTGCGCTATGGCACGTTGCCCGACGACGCCGATCCGTTGAGCGAATACTTGCGCGACCCGCCGCTGGCGTTGGTCGACGGCGGGCCGCGGCGCATTGTCTGGATCGAGACGGGCACAGTGAATGTTCCTCTGGATTTGTTCTCGGAACTGGCCAGTCAACACGCGGGCTTAAACCGACTTCTGGCGGGAGGCATTGTATTCGAAAAATTTCTCTATGGCCGGGCGCCGCGGGCGATCGCGTCGCGTTTGCGGGACGCCCTGTCGGGCTATCGCATCGTCGAGTTCGATGTCGCTAACGCCGCACCTGCCGGCGGCGACTGCGTCGACCGGCAAGCCGCGACGTCGGCTATCGATGACTGGTGGTCCGAACACGTTTCATCTGAGAAAAGCGTTGTGGCCTATCTTGATATATCCCAACTGGAGCAGTGCAATGTCTTGCCTCAGATGGCGACGCTGGCGACGGTCGTCGGCGCCGTGGAAGGCCGCAATCGGCAGATAGGCGACGCAGACCAAACGGTGATCATGGTCAGCGGCCACTATGCCGACGCGGAGCCTGAACGGCCGCTGGCGTTGGCGCAACTTCAGGGGTTTTTGTTGATGCACTTTCCCGATCGGCTGGGCACGCCGCTGACGACGCCGCGCCAAGCGGGTGAGGATGACTTGGTGCGCACCCTGGCGACCATGGCGGGCCAAGCAACGCCGGCGGGGCGCGACATGCTGGCGCCGCGGTGGCCGCAGCAACTGCTCTATTTTGTGCACGGCGATCCGACCTTGCGCGCCTGGTCGGTGATCGACGGCGAATGGCAATATACCGCGAATGCGTGGGGCACGGAGCAGGCCTTGTTCCATATCCAGCGCGATCCATTCCAAGAACGGGATTTCAGCAGGCACTTTCCTAATCGTCTGCGCTACTACGACCGCTTACTCGGCGTGTGGTATGCGCGGGAAGGTTTTCTGCGCGCGCCCCCGGGCAGCGAGTTCGTGCATTACCAAGCACAGTGGTGGCGGCCGGCGTTCTTGAACACGCCCGGTCCGAAGATGCTGCGCATCGGTTCGATGGGCAGCGTTGATCTCTCCGGTGAATTCGAATGGGGCAACTGGTTTAATCCGCGCGAACCCATCGTGGCCTTTATCCACGGCGTGCCGAGCACTGACGCGATCGACTTGTCTTTCGAGTGGTTGTCTCCCTCCAACGAGCGTGGCCATTTTCAACTGACCGGCGATCCCGGCTGGACTCATAGCTATATGATTCCGGCCTTCGGCCTGCCTATGGCGGAAGGCCGCTGGGCCTTGCTGGTCAAGACGTCCGGCGACGGGCGCGTGCTTGCTGCGGAAGAGTTTCGTGTCCATCGTGCAGTACCGCTGCGCGCGAAAGTGGCGACGACAGCGCCTGAGCCGCGCTCGCTGACGGTTGGATATTTCACCGGCGACGGGACAGCACCGGAACGGGAGTTCCTTGCAGCGCCTGTCGTGGGAGGCGAGCATCGGCCGGTCATGGCCGTGGAGTGGACGCCGCCGAAACACATGAGTTACCTAACGTACCGTTGGCGCTCTCCGAGCGGTTTGTACTATACCGGCGAGCATGGGGTCAGGCCGCAGTGGCCGAAAACATGGATCGTCATGGATCCGAGCATCGACCGTGCAGCGGGTCAGTGGGCCGCGCAACTGCTGGAAGGCGAACGCGTGATCGCTGAGCAGGTATTCGAAGTGATGAATCAACCAAACTGATCGGCGCGGTTGCGGATGGATCGGCGTGAGGACACCCGAAAATGCCGTGTTCGTTGTTTCCGGTCTGTAACTTTTCTCTGATGCCGCGTCCGTTGGCGGGCGAGCTGTTTAGGAAAGATTCCTTCGGTCGAATCATATCTCAAAGGGATCATCACCATCCGACAGTAAAAGGAAACTTGGCTCGCTCCGCGGCGGCGCCAGCGGCGAACAATGCAGACTCCACCTATTCCTGATGATGAAGCGCTACGCTTGACCGCATTGCGGGGCCTGTCCATTCTCGACACTCCGCCCGAGGAGCGTTTCGATCGCCTGACCCGGTTGGCGCGCAGTGTTTTTGACGTCGAGATCGCCTTGGTCTCGCTGGTGGACGAGCAACGTCAGTGGTTCAAGTCCCGACAGGGATTGGAGGCTTGCGACTCCGGGCGCGATGTCTCCTTCTGCGGTCATGCGATATTGGGCGGCGCAATTCTCCAAGTGCCCGATGCGGCGCTCGATACGCGTTTCGCCGACAATCCTTTTGTGATCGGCCCGCCGTACATTCGCTTCTATGCCGGCGCGCCGCTGAGCACCGCGGACGGGTACCGCATCGGCACGTTGTGCATCATCGATTCCAAGCCGCGCACCCTCTCGGATGCGCAGTGCCGGATCTTGCGCGATTTGGCCGACTGTGTCGACGACGAAATCAACCAGGTCCGCCTGCACTCGGAACGAAAAGCTTCGGAAATCGCGCTGCGCACCCAATCCGAGCATACCCAGTCGATTCTCGACAACATGATCGACGGCGTGATCACCATAAACCAGTTCGGCGTCATGGAGTCGGTCAATCCCGCCGCCGCGCGGATGTTCGGATTCGATCGCGGCGAAATGCTTGGCCGCAATGTGAGCATGTTGATGCCCGCGCCTCACCGCGAGAATCACGACAGCTATATCCACAATTACCAAATCACCGGCATCGCTCGTATCGTGGGCATTGGACGGGAAGTGGAAGGTTGCCGCAAGGACGGCACAGTGTTTCCGATGGATTTGGCCATTTGCGAGGTGGGTCGTCCGGGTCAGCCCAGATATATGGGCGTGGTGCGCGATATCACCGAACAAAGGCGTGCCGAAAGCGAATTGCGCGAGGCCCGTGACGCCGCCCTTGCGCTGGCGCGGATGAAGAGCGAATTCATGGCGACGATGTCCCACGAGATTCGCACCCCGATGAACGGCGTGTTGGGCATGGCCCAGGTGTTGGGTAAGACGCCGCTCGACGCCAATCAGCGCAAGTACGTCGACACCATCCTTCGCTCCGGCAAGGCGCTACTGACTGTGCTGAGCGATATTCTCGATTTTTCGAAGATCGAGGCGGGGCGGCTGGAGCTCGAGCGGACGGCGTTTAGCTTGCGGCAGACCGTCTCCGACGTGGTGGAGTTGTACTCGGAGCAGGCCGCGGCGAAGCGACTCGATCTGGTGCTGCATTGTGCGGCTGACTGTCCACGCCAGGTTGTGGGCGATCCCGGGCGGGTGCGCCAGGTCGTGCTGAATTTGGTCGGCAATGCGATCAAGTTCACTGACGCGGGGAGTGTGCGCGTGGAGATCGCGGTGATTGCGCGTCACCCGGATCGGGCGACCCTGCGCGTCGCGGTCACGGACACGGGTATCGGCATCCCGCGGGCGGGACAAACACGGCTTTTCGATTCATTCTCTCAGGTTGATGCGTCGACGACCCGGAAATATGGCGGCTCCGGCCTCGGTTTGGCTATCTGCAAGCGTCTGGTGGAATTAATGGGCGGCGAGATCGGTCTGATCAGCGCTGCGGGAGAGGGCTCGACGTTCTGGTTCTCGGTTCCCTTCGCACTTGCACAGGATGTCGCCCCGGAGTCGCTGGACATTGGCGCCGACGACGCACTGCCACTGGCAATCAGCGGTCGGGTGTTGCTGGTGGAAGACGTGGATTTCAACCAGATCGTCGTTAAGACGCTGCTGGAGCCGCTCGGACTCGACGTTGACGTCGCCAATAACGGCGAGGAAGCATTGCGACGACTCGACGAGGATCGCTACGACCTGATTTTGATGGACTGCCAAATGCCCGTCATGGACGGCTATGAGGCGACGAGAAAAATTCGTGCGCGAGAACGTCCGGGGGTGCATATCCCAATCATCGCTTTGACGGCGAGTGTATTCAAAGTGGAACGGCAGAAGTGCGCCGATGCGGGGATGGACGACTTCATTCCCAAACCAGTTGATGAAGCCGTGCTGCGCGATCGAGTGGTCAAGTGGCTGCGAGATGCGCGGCCGGCGCCGGTTTTGCGGACCGAGGGTGTGTCGCGACCCCGGATGCCTGGTGACCCCGAATTGTGCAGCGCAATGCGGTACGCGAAGTTCGAAAAGTTGATGGGAGCGCAGGCGCCCGCGGTGGTCGCCAGCTTTATCGCCAACGGCGAGGAAAAGATTCGAGTGCTGGAACAAGCGGCGCGTTCAGGCGATGCCGCGACGCTGCAGACAGTGAGTCATGCGCTAAAGGGAATCAGCGCGACGGTCGGTGCGACACGCATGCATCGCCTGGCCGGCGAGTTGGAACAGCGGGTCGCAAAGGGCGAGGTTTCCGGCGCGCTGGAGCGGGTGCTCCAACTGGGTGACGCGTTTCAGCGCACCAAGGAATGGCTTCGATCCACGAGCCGATCCGAGCCGGCAGTACGGGAACCCCAGTAAGCAGGGGCATCCGGTCGAAGCCGCACTCGGTGGTCGGATCAGGCGCGGACGCAGCGGCGTTTACGATGGAACATCCAGGGCGATATGCTCCAGGCGAGCCAGATCCTCCGGGCGGTCGACGTCCCACAACGGCTCGAGCTCGAGCCAATTCAGCCTGCACGATTTCAATCGTTCGCGGGTGCGCGCCATGACATCGGGTCCTCCCCATGGAATATCGGTGAACACCTCCGGCTCGGACTGGCGCATGCCTACCGCGACGTAGCCGCCGTCCTCCGCCGGGATGAACACCGCGTCGCTGCCCGCCTCTAGCGCCGCGAGCGCCTCATCGAGTCGCTCGGCGCTCAATGTTGGGCAGTCGGTTCCGATGAGCAAGACGAATTTTGCCGAGCGCAGACCGTGGTCGATGGCGTGCGCCATGCGTTCGCCCAGGTCGCGGCCTTCCTGGCGCCGCAGCGCCGCGCCGAACTGCTCGGAACAATGCCGAAAAAACGCGTGGCTCGTATCCGGCGCGACCCACAATTCGACCGGACACAATGGCAACGCAGTGGCTTGCTGCAATTGATGCAGAATCAGTGAACGCTGGAGATCCGCGGCTCCTTGCGCGCCGAGGACGGGAATCAGGCGGGTTTTCACCGTGCCGGCCTCGGGCGCTTTGGCGAAAATCAGAAGGCGGGCGTCGGGGTAGAGCATTGTTCCAGTACGTGGCCGATGTGGGAGCGGATTATTCCGCGATTCGCGGCTCGAATCGTGGTTGACGTCGAGTCATCGCGGAATGATCCGCTCCCACAAATCCGCGCCAGCACTCAGCAACAACTCGTGCTCCCGCACACCCCGCTCACCAGGCCGCCTTTGGTTTCGGACGCCGGACGGCGGGTGCCTTCGGGCGCGCACCAAGGACGAGGTTCGCCGCGTTTGCTGGGCGCAATGCCGATAAAATCGTTCTTGAGTGGTCCCTCGGTGACAAACCGGAATGTGCGCTCGCACACCGCCATACGTTCGCCGCGGTAGAAAACATGGCCCTCATCGTCGGTCACGGAGACAAACGGGCCGCGATAAATCACCGCGTGCCCGTAGTCGAGGCACTCCGCGGGATCGCCCTTTACCGCGGTCAGGGTGACGGAGCGGAACTCGATGCCTTCGACCACCTGCCAAGGTTTTTCGTCCCATTTGTCGTAGCTGATGCATTGAAACCCCGCGTCGCGAAACGCTTGGGCAAACCCGCTCTCGTGGAACGCACCGGAAATGCAGCCGCTCCACAGTTCGGGATCGTCCTTCAGATGCTGCGGCACGGGCTCGTCGCTGACGATATCCGAGATGGCCACTCGCCCGCCGGGTTTTAGGACTCGAAAAATTTCCCGCAGCAGTTGCTCTTTCTCGTGATCGCCGACAAGGTTGAGCACGCAGTTGGAAATGACGAGATCGACGGAATCGCTTTTGATCAACGGTTCCTCGTGGCGTTGACGCTGTTTCCAGGATTCCACCCGCGCCATGTCATGACTGTTGCGCACGGGATGGTCTTTTAGGTAGTGGTCCAGCGCGTCCACGCTCAACGCCAGATCCTGAATGTATCCCTTGACGAAGCGCACGCGGTTGCCGCCAAGTTTTGCGGCCATGTCCGCCTGATACTTGCGCGCTAGGGCGAGCATGTCGTCGTTCATGTCGATGCCGATAACGTGGCCCGATTCGCCGACGAGTTGCGCCGCCATGTAGCAGATCTTGCCGGCGCCGCTGCCCAGATCGAGCACTACGTCACCCTCGCGAACGTAACGGGAAGGGTCGCCGCAGCCATAGTCTTTGTCGACGATTTCCTGCGGCAATATCTCCAGCAGACGGCTGTCGTAGTTTATCGGACAGCACAGTGTTGCCTGCACGGATTTCGCGCCGGCGGAATAGCGGTCTAATACGGATTCTTGAACGTTCATGGGTACTCCTTGGCTAAAGCTGAATTCTCGTACTGTGGGAGCGATTTCCTATCGCGATTCTTCATGCCAGCGCGCCGCCGCAGCTGCTGCCTTGACCGGCCGTGCAGCCGTAGCAGTGTTCGCGGACCACAATGGGATTGCCGTCCACCGATTGGCCCTTGATCTGGCTCAAATGGGTGCGCGGGCGTCCGGCAACGAGCATGGGCAATCCCAGCATTTGGTTGAAATCGCAGTCGTAGACATAACCTTGCCAATCGACGCTCAGCAGCGAGCGGCACATCACGGATTTGAGATTCTCCGCCGCGTAGGCGCTGCGCAACAGCGTCATATATTCATTGAATTGGCCTTTGGAGATCAACATGCTGCCAAAGCGCGCGATCGGCATGTTGGCGAGTGTGAACAACCGGTTGAAAACGATCCCGTAATGCTCGCCGAGGTGCGTTTTGTACGCCGCTTCGAGCGGACCTTGCGCCGGGGGCAAGGAGGGGCCCTGCGGATTGTAGACGAGATTTAGGCGTAATCCGCTGTCCTCGCGACCATAGCCCAATTGATTGAGTTTCTTGAGCGCTTTCAGGCTGCTCGAAAACACGCCCTTGCCCCGTTGCTTGTCGACGTTGTCCTCGAGATAACAAGGCAGCGACGCGATGACTTCCACGCCGTGGGCCGCCAAAAATTCGGCCAGCGATTCCTGCCCGGGTTCTTCGAGGATGGTGAGATTGCAGCGATCCATCACGTGAACGCCAAGGCCGGTTGCCGTCTCGACGAGATGTCGAAAATGGGGATTGAGTTCAGGGGCGCCACCGGTCAAATCGAGGTGCCGTATGGCCGGAGTGGCGCGCAGGTAGTCGATTATCGCGTCGATATTTTCCCGCGCCATGACTTCGGTGCGCTTCGGTCCGGCGTTGACATGGCAATGCAAACACTGCTGATTGCAGCGGTAACCGAGATTGACTTGCAGGGTTTCCAGGGCGCCGCGGCGAATGGCCGGAAAGTCGGACTGTTCGAGTAGGGGTAGCGTCGGCAGCATCAGCACTTCCTTTGTTTCCGAATGCAGTTGGGACAATTTAACACAGCGCTTTGTGGCGGTCGGAAAGTCGTCTTAGCTGAGTCGTTTGGAGCGGACGTTCCTTGCATACGTTAATATGTTGAATCAGCGACGTTTTATTTTGATGGCCATTTGTTATTGATTTTACGAGTAAATTCCCTTATTGCGCCGGATCCTGCGAAGCCCTTAGTTTACGTACTTCGTGGCGGGATTAATGGCGGGACAGGCACGGATTAAGGCCTATCCCCAAAGTGACGTTAAATAGTACGCTTGGGAACGTCGGGCGAGAGCATGGATATCGAACAGCTATTGGGATACATGGTGAAGCGCAACGCTTCGGACATGTTCATTACCGCCGAGGTTTCACCGGCGATCAAAGTCAACGGCAAGATGGAATTTCTGTCCAAGACGCCGCTGAGCGCCGAGCAAGTCAAGCGCATGGTTTTCAGCGCCATGCCGCCGCGATCGCGGGAAGAATTCGACAACATTCAGGAAGCCAATTTCGCGCTCAACCTCAGCGATGTCGGCCGTTTCCGCGTCAATGTTTTTCAACAGCAGAACAATGTGGGCATGGTGGTGCGGCGCATCAACACGCGCATTCCGACCATCGACGAGTTGGGTCTGCCGCAAACGATGAAAATGCTGTCCATGTCGCGGCGCGGATTGATTTTTTTCGTCGGCGCGACCGGCGCGGGCAAGTCTACCTCATTGGCATCGATGATCGGTTATCGCAATCAGAACGGCAGCGGCCACATCGTTACCATCGAGGAGCCCATTGAGTTCGTGCATTCCCACAGGGGCTGCATTGTGACCCAGCGGGAAGTCGGCATCGATACCCAAAACTATACCAATGCGCTGAAAAACGCGCTGCGCCAAGCGCCCGACATGATATTGATCGGCGAGATTCGCACGCGCGAGACCATGGAGCATGCCATGGCGTTCGCCGAAACCGGCCACTTGTGCTTGGCGACGCTGCACGCCAACAACGCCAACCAAACGATGGAGCGCATCCTGAATTTCTTTCCCGAGGATCGCCATCCCCAGGTGCTGATGGATTTGTCCATGAATCTCAAAGCCGTGGCGGCGCAACGTTTGATTCCCACCCCGGATGGGCGCGGCCGACGGGTCGCCGTGGAATTGCTGATCAATACGCCGCGCATATCCGATTTGATCCGCGCCGGCGACTTTCATCTGCTTAAGGACGCAATGGCTCGTTCGTCCTCGCAAGGCATGAAGATTTTCGATCAGGCCATTTACGAACTGTACTGTGCCGGCCAAATCAGTTACGAAGACGCCATCAGCCACGCGGATTCGGAAAACGAAGTGCGGTTGATGATCAAGCTGGGCAAGACCCAGGATGCGTCGAAGGTCGGCGACTCGTTGACCGGCGTCGAATTGGCTGAATACGAAGAATACGGCGAATTCGACAACAATGTCGGATCGCGTTAGAAACACCCTCGATCATATTTACTCGGCGTTATCCGCTTCCAGCCACTGCACGGCGGGCCAATACTGCTGATCCGCCGCGCGTTGGATCCATCCGATCCCCGTGCGAGCATTCTTTTCCACCCCTTGGCCGTCCATGTACAACAGTCCCAGACTGAATTGCGCCGGGCCGTGCTTCTGTTCGGCCGCCCGTTGGTACCAGGTGACCGCGTCCTTGATGTTGCGTCGGGTGCCGTAACCGCTCATGAGCTGCGCGGCGTAGACATACTGCGCGCTGGCGTCACCGGCGCGCGCCAACGCTTCTACATCGATGGGCGGGGGTTGGTCGAGAGGCTCCCATGCTTTCGGCGCGAAAAACAGCGCATGCAAGTTGTGATGGGTCGCCTTGGAACCATTCTTTGACGCTTCCAAGTACCATTTCACCGCCTCGTCGGTGTCTTGCTCCACGCCCCGCCCGGTGGCATACATAAAGCCCAGGTTGTGTTGCGCTTCCGGGTCGCCGGCGGCCGCGGCCTGCTGCAAGAAGCGCACAGCCTCCGCATCATTGCGGACAACACCTTGGCCGGCGGCGTACATCAGACCGATGGCGCTCTGTGCCGGAACGTTGCCCGCCTCGGCCAGGGTTATCCAGCGTTGGAAGGCCAGTCCATAGTCTTCCTCCGCATAGGCGCGGGCCGCGCGCTGAAACGCCGGGATCGAGCGCATTTGAGCGATGGAAGTGGTGGCGAGGGTCGGCTGGTAGCGCGGTTTTTTGCCGGACTTCTTGCCCTGAGCGGTAATGATGCTCCCGCAAGCCGAAAGCCCGACGGCAAGTATGAGAACGATGAGACCTGTCTTGTAAAACCGCATAGGACACGTCCCTAGAAATCTGGTGGAATTACCAGGGGACAAAGAAAATGTCCCGTCCACACTTTCAAATTAGGCCGGCCGATGGGCTTCAACAATTAGGGAAAGGTTGCTACAGGCCCCGTAGAATCCGGGGGGTGGTGGTGGACAAGTTAGGGAATGGTAACGGAAGAATCGCGGAATGATCCGCTCCCACATCCTTGGCGAGTTTTGGTGGGAGCGGATCATTCCGCGATTCCCTCTCTCCTAAAACTCCACCTGATAGCCGTCGAACACCGGCCCGTCGACGCACACGCGTTTCATCGCCGGACCGCTCGGCGTGTTGAGCCGCACCGCGCAACCGGCGCAGCCGCCGACGGCGCAGGCCATGAATTCTTCCAGCGACACTTGGCAGGGGATGTCGTATTCGCGGGCGAGTTTCACCGTGGCTTCCAACATGGGATGGGGTCCGCAGGCGTAAATTTCCACGGTGCGCCGCTGCTCGCTATCCAGGGCGTCGAGCCAATAGCGGGCCAGATCGGTGATGTAGCCGTCGAAACAGCCGGGATAGCCTTGCCGGCTGGCCAAGCGGCTGGCGATGCCCCAATCTTCCATCAACGGCATGGCGGCGATCACACCGTTGGGTACACCGGCCACCAACAAGTGCGAAGGGCGGGCGCTGAAGGGAAACGGCACTTCCGAGCCCATCAACACCAGCGGATTATGGTCGGGAAACTGTTGGCGCAGCGCGTCGGCGACGAACACCATGGGCGGAATGCCGACGCCGCCGCCGATCAACAATGGCCGTGTGCGATCGGCGCGCAGCGTGAAGGGCACACCGATGGGGCCGATCATGCTGACCGTGTCACCCGGTGTGCGCCGGCTGAGCAGCGCGGTGCCGTGGCCGACGGTCTTATATAAGAATTCCACCGCGCCGGATTTGCGGTCTACCCGCATGATCGACAGCGGGCGGCGCATGGGCAACGCAGGATCGCACTGAATGTGAGCGAAACTTCCAGGCAGCGCGGTGCGGGCAATTTCCGGCGCCCGCACCCGCAACACGAATTGATCGCCGGGGTAGGCGTCCTGAGCCAATACCTCAGCTTCTTCGACGAAGATCGTGTCGCGATGGGGGCGGTCAATGGTCATAGGATTTATATCCGCGGATGTTTTCGCGCAAGGAATTATATCGCCCGCGCTGCGGCGATGGAAACCGGTTCATGTGAAATACCACAAAACCAAGGCGCCCAGCACGATGCGATAGTAGGCGAATGGTTTGAAGTCGTGTTTCGCGACATAGATCAGAAACGTCTTGACCACGATGCGCGCGCTGATGAACGCGAAAACAAATCCCGCCGCGAAAATCGGGATGTCTTCCGAGTGCAGGATGCTCAGGTTCTTCAGCAGGTCATAGGATGTCGCCGCCAACATCGTCGGGATGGCGAGAAAGAAGGAGAACTCCGTGGCGGCGGTGCGCGACAAGCCGAAAATCAATCCGCCCATGATGGTCGCGCCGGAGCGGGACACGCCGGGGAACAAGGCGAAGCTTTGGGCGACGCCGACTTTTAGCGCATCGCGCCACGTCATGGCATCGACGCTGTCGATGCGGGGTGCGGGCTTCAAGTGCTCAACGGCCAGAATCACAATGCCACCGACGATGAGCGCCATGGCCACCGTCACCGGGGAAAATAGGTACGTTTTGATTGCCTTGTGAAAGAGGAGACCTAACACAGCGGCCGGAAGAAACGCGATAGCGAGATTGGTCACGAAGCGAGTCGCGGCCGGATCGCGGGCAAGTCCCTTGGCGACCGTTGTTACCTTGGCGCGGTAATGCCAAAGAATAGCCAGGATGGCGCCGAGTTGAATAAAAATGTCGAAGACTTTCGCCTGCTCACCGGTGAAATTTAGCGCGTCATTGGCGATGATGAGATGGCCGGTGCTGGATACGGGCAGGAATTCGGTCAACCCTTCGAGGATGCCCAGGACGACCGCTTTAAACAGCAGTAGGAAGTCCATTCGGGTCTACCAAGTCCAGGCGACAAACAGCGGCATTATCTTCGTGAGAAACAAGTATATCCTTCGGATGGGTTGGGCTCGGACTCGCGGCCCCTAAGGCCAATCTGCGACGAAGCACGATTGTGCTCTACCCACCCCAGCGGTGCAAGGGCCCACAGGGGCGGGAGAATGAATCGGGGGCTTGAGGTTACGCCAGGTGGCGATTGATAAGCTGATCGAATTCGGTCGGAACATCGATGAACACCACACCGTATTGAGTCTCTTCGCCGGCCGCGGCGCGGTAGGCCACCACGCCCCGGATGTTGTATGTCGTCCCATCGTGAATAAGGCGCATCTTGATTTTCTGCAGCGGCAGCAGAGCGGGCCATTTGCAGCGGATGGCGATGCCGCCGCGGTTGAGGTTGAGCAGGGTTCCGGGCGAGTAGCCGAAGGTGGGCAGCACACGCTCTTTCTGCAAATAGAGCGCTGCGCCCGGAATTTCGATGCGCTGCTCGATGCGGTGATAGGGCTGGGGTTGACTGGCAGGGCTATGCATCATGATGGGCTCCCAAAGGACGTTGCACCGCATTGTGTAACCTCTGCTCAGTTCGCCGAAACCGTGCTTACGCTAATTGAATTAATCAGAGGGTCCTGGACAGATTGCAAAGCCTGCGCCAACCATCGGGCCCCATGGGTTTCAAGAGCTTGCGCCGTGGTGAGCGGAGGGGTGTCAAGCTGACCGACGCTACCCCTCATACACGAGCCGGCCGTCGAACACGGTGTGCGTGACGCGGCCCTTGAGTTCCCAGCCATGAAAAGGGGTGTTGCGGCCGCGACTGGTGAGAGCATTCGAATCCACGACCCACGCGGCGTCCGGATCGAAGATGCACACGTCGGCTCGCGCGCCGACCGCAAGATGGCCGCCGTCGATGCCGAGGATTTGCGCGGGCCCGCTGGTCAGGCGGGCGATGGCATCGCGCAGATTCAAGATGCCGTCGTTGACCAGGCGTAGCGTTAGAGGCAGCAATGTTTCCAAACCGGAGATGCCCGGTTCGGTGTCGCTGAAGGGCTTAAGTTTGGCGTCTTGTTCATGGGGCTGATGATCCGAGCAAACGGCGGCGACTGATCCTCGCAGCACGCCTTGGCGCAGACCTTCGAGGTCGCGCAGGCTGCGCAAGGGCGGCCGCACGTGGCATTGGGAATTGAAATCGGCAATGTCCATTTCAGTTAAGTGCAACTGGTGCACGGCGACATCGGCGGTGACAGGCACGCCGTCGAACTGCGCCCGCGCCACCATTTGCACCGCGCGCGCGGTAGACAGGCGGCAGAAGTGGGCGCGCACGCCGGTTTGTTCGACCAGGGCGATATCGCGGGCGACAGCGACGGTTTCCGCGGCCTGGGGAATGCCGGGCAGACCCAACCGGACGCTTACCGCGCCTTCGTGGGCGCAGCCGCCGTTGCGCAGCGCCGCGTCCTCCGGGTGAAGAAAGACCGTCAGATCGTACGTCGCGGCGTACTCCATGGCGCGACGCAGCACCAGCGGATTGGCGATCGGACTCCAGCCGTTGCTTACGCCGACGCAGCCTGCTTCTTTCAGCGCCGCCATGGCCGCCAGTTGCTGGCCTTCCAAGCCCTGGGTCAACGCGCCGAGGGTGACGACGCGAATCATTCGCGTCGCTTCGGCTCTTTGCCGGATGAGTTCGGCGACGGCGGGCGAGTCGAGGACGGGTCGCGTCATCGGCGATTGGCACAGGGTCGTGATGCCGCCGCGCACCGCCGCTTGGGCTTCGCTGGCGATGGTCGCTTTGTGTCCTTGTCCGGGCTCGCGCAAGTGGGCGCTCACATCCACCAGCCCCGGGCACACCCAATGTCCGGTGGCGTCGATGGTCTGATCGACGGTGAACGGTCCCGGGGCATTGCCGATGCCGACTACCTTGCCGTCGGCGATATAGATGTCGGCTTGCCGATCGACATTGTTGGCCGGGTCGATGAGGTGGCCGCCGCGGATATGAAGGCGCATTACGGCGTTCCTTCCTGGCGCAGGGGCGGATTGCCCAGCGCCATCGACATCACTGCCATGCGCACCGCGATTCCATGGGTGACTTGCTGCAAAATCACCGAGCGGGGGCCGTCCGCCACGCTGGATGCGATTTCCACGCCGCGATTGATGGGGCCGGGGTGCATGACGATGGCGTCGGGTTTGGCAAGGGAAAGCTTCTCTTCGGTCAGTCCGTAGCGGCTGTAATATTCGCTCTCGCTGGGCAGCATGGCGCCGCTCATGCGCTCGTTCTGCAGCCGCAACATGATGACCACGTCCACGTCTTGAAGCCCGCTCTTCATGTCGTAGTAGGGATGCACGCCGAGGGATTCGATGTCCCGCGGAATGAGCGTGCGCGGTCCGATCACCCGCACCTCGTTGACGCCCAAGGTGGTGAGGGCGTGAATTTGGGAGCGCGCCACGCGCGAGTGCATGATGTCGCCGACGATCGCCACTGTCAGCGGATAGAAATCCCCCTTGAGGCGGCGAATGGTGAACATATCCAGCATGGCTTGGGTGGGGTGGGCGTGGCTGCCGTCGCCGGCATTGATCACGCTGACATGGGGCGCGACATGGCGGGCGATGAAATGAGCCGCCCCGCTTCGGTCGTGGCGCACCACGAACATGTCGCAATGCATGGCTTCCAGATTCGCCAGCATATCCAGCAGCGTTTCCCCTTTGCTGGTGGCGGAGCCGGCGATGTGAATATTGAGCACGTCGGCGGACAAACGCTTGGCCGCCAATTCGAACGTCGTGCGCGTGCGGGTGCTGGCCTCGAAGAAAAGATTGACGACGATGCGCCCGCGCAGCAGCGGGACTTTCTTGACGGACTGTTCGGTCACGCTGGTGAGGGACTCGGCGGTGTCGAGGATCTCGGTCAATAGAGCGCGGGACAAACCCTCAATGGTTAAAAAATGCCGCAGCCGGCCTTGGTCGTTGAGTTGAATGTTGTCCCTTTTCATTCAGTGTTCGAGCGAATCAGCCGCAAAGGCGCGGGGCCCTGCAATTTTATGTGCTCATGGGGCGCCAGATCCATGTGCGCCCCGACGATGTCCGGCTGAATGGGCAGTTCCCTGCCGTTGCGGTCAATCAGCACGACCAATGTTATTGAGGCAGGCCGTCCGTAGTCAAACAACTCGTTCATCGCGGCCCGGATCGTGCGTCCCGTGTAAAGCACATCGTCCACCAGCAGGATGTGTTTGTCGTCGATATTCATGGGCAGCGTTGATGGTTTAACCTGTGGGTTTATGCCGGCGCGGGTGAAGTCGTCGCGATAAAACGAGATGTCCAGTTTGCCCAGCGGGGTTTTCAACGCCAACGCTTGGTGCAGCTTCTCGGCGATCCATGCGCCGCCGGTATGAATGCCCACCATGGCCGGGTCTGCAATGCCCTTGGCGGCCAGGCGCTGCTGGATTTTGTCGACGAGCGCCTTTGTCAGCGGTTCGACATCCATACTGCTGTTTGCGGATTTATCCATGCCGACGCAACCAATCCGTGACGATTACCGCCGCCGCGTGGTGATCCACTTCGTCGCGGCCGGCTTTGCCGCGGCCTTCTTGTGCTTCGACGGTCGTCAAGCGCTCATCCACTTCATGCACGGGGAGTTTGAAGCGGGCGACGAGTTCGCGCTCGAACTTGCGCGCCGCTTTGGTCAGATCATGTTCTGAGCCGTCCATATTATAGGGGATCCCGACGATTAAAGCGTTGGGTTGCCATTCGCGAATGAGTTCCGCGACCACGCTCCAATCCGGTTGGCCTCGCTTCACGGTCGGGATGATTTTGAGCGGCGTGGCGGAGTCCGTCAGGGTTTGCCCGACGGCCACGCCGATCTTCTTCAAACCGTAGTCGAAGCCGAGGACGCGCGTTTCAGGCATGACCGACATCGCTGGACAAGCGCGAGAGGTCTACCCCCATGGCGGCGGCGGCGGCTTCCCAACGCTTTTCAGGCTCGATGTCGAAGATGATGGATTCGTCGGCGGGCCCGCTCAGCCAGGCGTTGTCCGCCATTTCTTGCTCGAGCTGGCCGGGGCCCCAGCCGGCATAACCGAGGGCAACCAGAGCACGTTCCGGCCCCTGGCCCTTGGCGATGGCCTCGAGAATGTCCTTTGACGTGGTGACGGCCAACGAAGGGGTGATTTGCAGCGTGCTGTCCCAGCGTCGCGGTGGGCGGTGCAGAACAAACCCGCGCTCGGGTTGTACGGGTCCGCCGAGATAGACGGTGCCCGGCCCCAGATCGATAGTCTCGGGCGCGATGTGCATGTGCTCGAGCACCTCCATCAGCGTGAGATCCAACGGACGATTGATTACGATGCCCAGCGCGCCGTCGGGGCTGTGTTCGCAAATGTACGTCACGCTATGAAAGAAATTGGGATCCGCCAAATTCGGCATGGCGATGAGAAAATGATTGGTGAATTCGTTTGTGGATGTCATCTCTTCGTGGACCGCACGGAACCTCTGATCGATTCATCGGAAGCCGCTCTTCGTAGGAGCGGCCATGGCCGCGATAAAGTCGCGTAATACAGATGTGCCCGGGCGCCGCTTCGCGCAGCCGGAACACCGCGTCGGATTGTTGCGGTTACAGTAAATGATATGGCGCGCTGTTGTCCAGCCGACAGTCATTCCGCGGCGTGGGTGCGCAAGGTGTTGCCATCCAGGAAGCGCCAGACGCGGGAGATTTGCAGCACGTCATATTTTTCTTTTAGTTCTTCCGGTAAAGGCGGATATGGCGCCGCCATTTTCACGATGCGCTTTGCCGCGTCGTCGAGCGCCTTGTGGCCGGATGAGCGCAGGATTTGCACATCGCCCAGGCTGCCGTCGCCATTGATATCCACCATCATCAAGACGGTTCCGGCGAGCTTGCGGCGTTTGGCTTCTTCCGGGTAGTTGGTATTGCCGACGAGTTCGACCTTTTTCTGCCAGGCATCGAGGTAGGCGGCTTCTTTGGCGCTGGCCGATTTGGGCAAAAGATACTTTTTGCGAACGTCCTGCTTTTCGGCATAGACGCGCTTGAGTTCGTTGAGTTCCCACTCGAGTTTGGCCATGTCCATGCTTTTACGAATTAGCTCCGCGGCGGTCATTTCCGGCGAGTCTTCTTCCGGGTTTTCCTCCGCGGTGTGCACCGTGGTTTCGGCGTGGGCGACAGTCAGTACGTCCGTTTGCGCCGGTTTGGGATTGGCATTCTGCGTTTGGGGCGGCGTGATCTGGGATGCGTTGCCGGGGGAGGGCACGGGCTCGGCCATGGCTTCCGGCGGCGCTTGGGGTCGGACGCGTTCCTGGGTGTTGCCGGCACCTTCCTGGTTGCTCTGAGCCATGTAGTCGGCTTGCTCGGGCTTGTCGTTGGTCGGGGTATTTACCAGCGTCACTTCCAGCGAAGGTAGTGTGTCCTTTTTGTCGCCGTCATCGCGGTTGTAATCGAATGAAACCCCTAGAATGATCACCGCGTGAATAATGATGGCGAAGAACAATGTGATGCCGAAGCGATCATTGGCGGTGACGGGACGGGTGGTGTATACGGCTGCCGTCATGGGCGCGGCTCCTTCAGTGAACCGAGTGCTGTTTGAGTCAAAACGCCGCTAAGCGCGCCAAATACGACGGCGGCGGTCATCAGTACCGGCAGCAAGGTGAACAATCCAGGGTGGTGAATAAACAAGCTGTAGGCGACGAAAAATTGCGCCGTCATGTGGGCCATGGCGGCGAGAATACAGTAACCGAGCGCACCGAAACGCACGCCGGGAAGTGACGAGGCCAGGCCGAGGATCAGCAGCGCGCCCGCCGCGCCGCTCAGACTGAGAGCAAACGTGGGTGACAGAAACGTGCCCGCAAAGAGACTGCCCACCAAGACCCGCAGCAGACTGACCCAGGCGGCCACGCGCCAGCCGAACAGCATCAGCGCCGCCACGGTCACCACATTCGCCAAGCCGGGCTTGATCCCCGGCACGGGGCTGGGCAATGCGGCTTCAATGAGATGAATGGTAATGGCCAGCGCCGCCAGCCAGGCGATGAGGTGGTCTTCACGGTTAGTGGTTAACGTCGTGGTCACGGCTAAATATCCTGATTCCGTCCAATGTTCGAACAATCCTTTGTGTAACGCATCTTAGCCTCGAAGCGGGCTTGATTAAATCCGCAATAGAAGCGCGTTAAATACGGTTTCTGCCGTCTCCATATTGTCGGCGCCATCCCCCCGCTTCCTAAGCACCGATTAATCGGGGGTCAGGCCTCCGATTAACGACTAACATCGGGGGTCAGACCCCCGATTAATCGATTCGTTGGGGGTCTGACCCCGAGTGAATTGCGCAGCGGGCGAACCCCTCGTTTCTGGTGCGCTTAAACAAAGTCCAACTGGGTACGATAAGTAATTGGATTACCTGAGGATGCGGCTCGGACGCAGATATGGCATGAAAGTTTGGTTCGGAATTGTTCTGTTTGTTCTAAGTTCCAGTGTGTTAGCCCAAGCGAAGGATTATTGGGCGGACCTCTCGGACGTCGAGTTGTTTGAGATGGTGTGCAACACCTGTCATTCTACGGCGCTGCCTAAACAGCAGCGCCTTAATCGCGAACATTGGGAATGGGTGATCAGTGACATGATCAACGACCAGGGCTGCAACTTCCTTCCAGACAAGCATATGCAGCGGATTCTCGACTATCTGGTCGAGAATTACGGGCCGAATCGCGACGCTGGTCGGTCGAAGTACTAAATCTCTTGGCGCGCGGGTCCGGCGTGAGAGGGCAGCATCCCGCGACGACGCGCGGGCGGGCGCCCCGTAAGTAATGAACTCTATCGCATCTTGCGAGCATCGCGGCGAGTGATTCGATCAACAGTTTTGTTGTCCGGGTCTGTCATATCGGCGACCTGCGCCGAAGACGTGTCCACTTCGACGTTTGGAATAACAAAGTAAAAGGTTGCGCCGCGATCCGGTTCCGCCTCCGGCCAAATCCGCCCGCCATGGCGCGCCAGCACGCGTTGGACAGTTGCGAGCCCGATGCCCGTGCCTTCGAATTCGTCCGGTCGATGCAAACGCTGAAATGCGCCGAACAACTTGTCCGCATAGCGCATGTCGAAACCGGCGCCGTTGTCGCGCACGAAGTAGATACGTTCGCCGTTTTCATCGCGGCTGCCAAAGGTGATTTCCGCCTCGTCGCGCTGGGAGGTGTACTTCCAAGCGTTACCCAATAGATTCTCCAGCATGACTTGCAGAAGGCCGGGATCGCCCTTCACGACTAACCCCGGCGCGATGTCGGCCCGCACCTGGCGCTGCGGCTCGGCTTCCCGCAGATTGGCGATGATCACGGCCGCCAAAGCGCTCAAATCGACATTCGCGCGCCTTAGCTCCTGGCGGCTGACTTGCGCCAACTGCAGCAGATCATCGATCAGGCGGCCCATTTTTTGCGCGCCGGCGCGGATTCGGCGCAGGTAGTTCTTCGCGCCTTCATCCAATTGCGCGCCGTAATCGGCCTCCAAAGCGTGACTGAAGCCGTCGATCGCCCGCAGCGGGGCGCGCAGATCGTGAGAGACGGAGTAGCTGAACGACTGCAGTTCCATGTTGGTCGCCGCGAGTTCCTCGGTCATGCGGCGCAGCGCAGCGGTGCGTTGCGCAACCAGATCCTCCAGATGATCGCGATGGCGTTTCAGCTCGGCCTCGGTGCTCTTGCGTGCAGTAATGTCGACGAAGGCGACGACGTGCCCCACGACTTTGCCTTCTTGGTGTATGGGGTGGGCCCAATATTCCGCCGGCAGCGCCGTGCCGTCGGCGCGCCAAAACACTTCCTCGTCGCAGCGCACGGTGCGGTCGTTGCGCTCGGCATTAAAGATGCGGCATTTCTCCCGCGGGTAGGGCGAGCCGTCCGGATGGCTGTGGTGAATGAGCTGGTGCATGGGTTGGCCGAGCAATTGGGCTTCCTCGGAATACCCGAGCAGTGAGACGCACGCCGGATTGACGAAGGTGCACTTGCCGTTTAGGTCCACGCCGTAGATCGCTTCGGCGGTGGAATCCAACAACAGGCGGATGCGATCGGCTTGTTCGCGCAATTGTTTTTGCTGTGTCGACACGACGGCTGCCATGCTGTCGAACACTTGCCCGAGTCCGCCGATTTCGTCGCGGCCGGTGACGCCCGAGCGCGCGTTCACATCGCCTTGCGCGAAGCGGGTCACGGCAGCGGTGACTCGTTCCAAGCGGCGGGTCAGCGCGAATCCCACCAAAATGCCGATGGCGGCGATGGCGCTCATGCCGATGATCGCCAATGCGGCGCCCAGGTTGCGGGCGCGCCGGTTGGCTTCCTCGATGTCCGCCGTGGAGAACTCGACAATCACCTCACCCAACGTGCCCGCGGCCGATTCCACCGTGACGGTGCGCCAGAAGCGATTCTTGGCGGCGAGTTGTTCCGGCGGCGATTGGCCGACTTCGGTCGCGTCACTGCTGGCGACAACCTTGCCGTTGGTGTCGGTGACGAGAATCCTCTCCACGCTCGGCTGCGCGGCGACTTTCGCCACGTAAAGTTGCAGGTCGCTGTATTCCTCAGTCAGCAGTGCGCCGGTCGCGATCTCCTGCATCAAGCCCAGCAGGACGTTTTCCGTTGCCGTATGAAACGCCTCGGCGGAGCGCTTGGATTGGGACAGCGTCGGCCACAACACGAATGTCATCATGACTGCCTCGAGCAGCAGGATGACCAGAGCGATGCGAAATTTCAGCGACAGTTGGGAAAACATCGCGCGACAATCCCTCAGCGTTGGAAAGGCAATGCCAGATACATTCTGACGTGCACGGCAACGAAATCGCCCAGTCCCAGGCGCTCCAGCGCGGCGCTCTGTTCGGGTCGGGACGGCCAGGACAACACTTCCTCGCGCAGCTTCGCGCCAGAGGCGACGTTGTGGCGGCGCTGAACGACGAGCACCAAACTGGGGATACTCGCCGTTTTGTCGACGGCGCGCAACTTCGCGCGCTGCGATGCGGGCAATTGTCCAATAATGACGGACGTCGTCACGCAGGCCGCGGCGTTGCCTTGCAGCACCCGCTCCACGCACGAGTCGTGGGACGCGCGATGATCGATCTGTACGTCGCGCCCGGGTTCGATTCCCTGTCCACGCAAATGCGCCATTCCCAGTATGGTCGTTGCCCCGGCGGGTGGCGGCATCGCAATCGTCGCGCCGCGCAAACCTTGGAGGTCGCGAACCGGGGAGTCCATCGGCACATAAAACACCCCCTGCAAATCGTCGCTGAACCGTGCGACGGGCTCGTAGTCCGACTCCATTGCCAGTCGGAACTGAAAGGGACTAATCAACGCGATATCGTACTTGCGTTCGCGCAGATTCAGCTCGAACTGTTCATGGTTAGATGCGGTGCGCAAGTGCACCGGCACGCTTACCTGGGTGGCGAGCGCTTCGGCCAGGGGGGCGAGGTGCGCGGCCAAGAGGCGCGGACTGAGATAGGGGAAGGCGCCGAAGAGCAGCCCTGGCTTGTCGGCCGGCACTGCCTGTGCGCGATCCAGTTCGGAATAACCTTCGATCTCGGCGTGTTCGCGTTCCCCGATCTCGGTCCATCCGGGAAAGCGCATCGCGGCGAGGACTATTTTGCCGTCCGAAGTGTCGTCCCAAGTCAGCATGATGTTGCGCACGGCCTCGCGCTGTTCCATCGGGACCCGCGAATGGACGACCGTCGCGAGGTGTGGCACGGGCTCGGTTGTTGCCAGCACCCGCAGTTTGGCGCCGGTGCGGTGGACGAACTCTTCTAGCGGCGGCGGCCACGTCACACATGCCGCCGCCGCGCCGCGCAAGACTTCCTGCAAGCAGGCGTCGTGCGTATTGAGAAAACTGACCGTCACATTGCTGGCGGGATTGAGCCCCGCGGTTTCCATGGCGCGCAACGCCGTGCGGCTGGTGGCCGCGTCGCGCGGCGGCATGGCCACCCGCCGGCCGGACAGATCCGCCAGCGTGTTGGCGTCCGAGTTCGTCCTGATGACAAAGATGGCGCGCAATTCCTCGTTCACCCGCGCCACCGGCACATAGCCGAACTCTTTCACCACACGTGGAAAATCCTGGGGCTGAACGATAGCGATGTCGTACTCCTGGCGGCGCAGTTTGTCGACGAACTTGGTGAAGTTGGTCGTGGTGAGTAGGCGCACCGGATGATCGAGTTTGCTGCTCAAGTCGCGTGCGGCGGGACCATAGGCCGCCGCCATGATGCGCGGTACGAGATAAGGATGCACGCCGAATTGATAGGGGCGCGCCTTTTCGGCCGCGACTGCCGGCGGAGCGGATAGGACGAACATCCAACCTGCCCAGGCACAAACCAACGCTAGGTAAATCGACGGTTGCTTATGCATTGTTGTCGTTGGGAGTTTTCCACAAGGTCGGCTGAGGGAGGGGTGATGCCGTTCCATGGCTCCTTGTCCGGTAGGCTTGCTTTGCGATGCTAAACGCGCATCTTGATTGCATCATAATTGAAGTACTCAATCTCGCCGAGCGCAACTGCGCGAATTCGGCGACAACCTCAATTCATGTGAGGTAGATTTCGATAACGTGTATCAATGTCCTGTTTGTCTATTCAGTGACGCATCCCCAGCCACGCGGTCACGGCATCCTGGTAGCTAGCGATGCCTTTGTACCGCAGCACCGCATCCGACATGGACACAATCGCGTCGCGCAAGGCGAGGCGGTCGTTACTGTCGAGGGTGGCGACGTCGAGAAAATAAGTGCGAATGGTGAACACGCAAGCGTCGACTTGGGGCAATCCCGTCAACGTCTGGCGTTCGACGCGGACATAGAGCTGAGGCTGATCGGGATCGAAGCGCCGGCCATGCCAGGCCGCATCGGCCGGGAAGTCCGGCGGCGGGCGCGGGTGATGGTTGAGGCGCGAGTCCGTTGCCAGGCCCCAGGCGAAACGCACGAAGGGGCCGCGGGTGATCATGTTCTTGAGCAGCGCCGGCGCGGTGCGGGCGATCTGCTCGAAGTCCGCGACGGGGCGATGGATGTTCAAAAACGGCTTGCCGATTTTGTCCTGGGCCGCCCAGTGGTTGGGGAAGCACAGGTGCAGGGCGACGAGTTTTTCTTCGGCGTCGCTTGGCGCGTGAACAACGGCCAGGTCCTCTTGAATCTGGCAGGCCAGGGCATCCCAGGCGTCGGCGTACGCCGGTTCGATGGCGGCGCCGAGGCCGCCGGTTTCGGCGGCAATGAGTTCGCCGTCCACCGAGAAGCGCAGCGTCTCGTGACTGAGATTGCAGCGCAGGACAAGCTGCCGGGCGTCGTCATGGAGTGTGAATTGGGCGGGATGTTCCTTGGCCAACTGCCGGATGAACCACAGATTCACTTCACGTTTGAGCGGCGCCTCGAAGCCGTCGTGACACACATATTTGGCGAGCGATTCGGCGCGGGCGGCCAGCTTGGCCTCGCGGTAGTCGGGCCAGTCGTGATCGATTTGAAAAATTTGCTTGTCGCGTTGACCGTTGCCGAAATCCTGGCCCAGGGCATACAAACCGGCGGCGACTTTGTACTGGCCGCTGCGGAAGGGGAAGTAGCGGGCCGGAGCTGGGTTTGTGGTCATGGGTAAAATCTACGTTGAAGGCTGGAATCGCGGTAGTCGCTACGGGCGTCCTGCCCTCTCGCGACATTCGCACATCCATGTGCATCGGCTACCGCTTGTATGTTTGCAGGTGACCTCTTTGTGAGTGCATAAAGAGGTTACCGGGGTGGTGGGACAAAATCCGCTTCCGACTCCAAGGAGTACGGCCCGTGGGAGAGTTCACCCCACCCCCACCTTAAGCACCGATGAAGAATCTAGCGGCTATGACCGCCCAATTTCGCAAGCTCGTGCTCGGTGGACCCCGGCTTCCTCATTTCACAAGCGAGGTCAGTATGGCACAGAAAGTGACCCCCATCATCTACGGTGTTGATGTGTGCAAACGCACGTTGGAAGTGTGCTGCCACGGCGATTCGTCGTCGGTGGTATCGGTGCAAAATGAACGTAAAGCCATCAAAGCGTGGCTTAAGCAGTTGCCACAGAACGCGTGTCTGGGCGTGGAAACCACCAACACTTACCACTGCGAGGTGGTGGAATTGGCCATCCAACACGGACTGACGGTTTATCTCATCGATGGCTATCGCTTAAGCCATTACCGCGACAGCGTCGGCGTGCGCGCCAAGACCGATCTGACCGATGCGCAGTTGATCGCCCGCTACCTGGCCAAGGAGCGCGAAGAGTTGCGTCCTTACCAGCTGCTGCCTGCGGCACAGCAACGGCTGTGGCAATTGCTCAAACGCCGCGCCAAGGTGGTTGCCTTGATGGGTCAGCTACGCCAGTCCTGCGGCGAACTCAAAGCCGTTAAATCGAGCCTCACCGCCGCGCTCAGCAAACTGGACAACCTGGTCCTGAGCATCGAAAAACAACTCCTGCAGCTGGCCACCGAACAAGGCTGGCGCGAGGACATCGCGCGCCTGCGCACCATTTACGGCGTCGGCCCGCTCAACGCCCTCGCCATGGTCGCCGCCTTCCATCGTGGCCAGTTCCAAAACAGCGATGCGTTCGTCGCCTTCCTCGGTCTGGACGTGCGGGTGCGCGACTCGGGCACCTACAAGGGCAAACGCAAACTCACCAAGAAGGGCGAGGCCGAATGTCGCCGCCTGCTCTTCAACGCCGCTCGCGCCGCCGCCCGCGGCCAAGCAATGAAACCCTATTACTCCAGTCTCATCGAACGGGGCTTTAGCACAACACAGGCCACCGTCGCACTCTGCCGCAAGCTTGCCCGGATCTGCTTTTCCTTGCTCAAGAACAAGTCAGATTACCGTGCTCCAATCCTTGCCGGGGGCTAGACATGGAACATAGAATCTCCCACAGGATATTGCTGATCATGTCGTGGGAGCGGTTTCCTACCGCGATTCTTCGTCAAGTCAATCGCGGAATGATCCGCTCCCACCGCAACTGACCTAGAAGTTTATCGTATCCACCGTGAAATCGCTGCCGGCTACCAGCAAGCTGATGTGGTTCGGAATGCAGGCGGCGAAGTCGCCGTCGACGCTCAGCCAGCCGGCGTGGATGCACTGCTTGCCGGGGCAGGGCGAATCGACGAAACGAACTTTGCCGTCGCGCACTTCAATGGTGGTGATGCCCAGCGGCCCTTCCACTTTGAGGGTTTGGTTTTCGCGCAACGACAGGTTCTGGATGGACTGGCCGGGAATATTGAGCTGTACGGTTTCGGCGAAGACGGAGCCGTGGCTCCAGAACTTGATATAGAGCACCGGCAACACGGCGATGGCCAGGGCGACGACGACCCAGTCGGCTTTGGTGATGTTGGCGTGAATTCTAGAGTTCATGATCTAGCCAGCTGATAAATATGAACAAAGACGTCGGTGATACCGTTTGTGGGAGCGGATTATTCCGCGATGCGACCTCGCGCCAACCATGATTTGGGCGAAGAATCGCGCAAAGAATGCGCTCCCACAAGGGCGCACCTAATCAAGTGTTTCAATCACGGTCACTGGCTTTGGATCCACCTCGAACTTAATCCGTTCCGCCATGGCGGGAGTGAGGTGGACGTTCAATTCTGTATCGACCAGCATCACGTATTCTAAGCCCAGCGCCTTGGCCACTCGGGTCCAGTCCTTGGGGCCGGCGATCATCAGCGCGGTGGACGAGCCATCGGCCGTGGCGGCATCGGCGCGCAGGATGGTAACGGAGGTACTGTCGGGCGCCGGATATCCCGTTCGTGGATCAATGATGTGATGGTATCTCTTTCCATTATGTATGTAGAAGCGTTCGTAATCACCTGATGTAAATACGCTTTCATTGTCGTGCACCGACAGCGACGCGAGCAGTCCGGTCTGACGCGGGTGACGGATGCCGACGCGCCATGCCTTATCGCCCTTGGATCCGATGGCCCGCAAATCCCCACCGGCGTTGACGATGGCGTTGTTGATGCCCATGGCACGCAGCAGGTCGATGGCGTGGTCGACGGCGTAACCTTTGGCAAAGGCGCCGACATCGAGGGTGATGCCGGGCCGGCGCGGAATGATCTCGTTGCCGCTAAACGTCAGATCGTCGAGGGTGAAGCTTTTTTTAACAAGCTTGGCTATTTCAGCGGCGGGCGGGGGCGGGCCGGTGGGTAGCTCGTCAGCGTGGTAGCCCCATAGCGCAACGAGGGAGCCGATGGCCGGATTGAACAGATGGCCCGAGCGGTCGGAAATGGCGCGCGCTTTCTGCAGCATGACGATAGTTTCCTGGGAGACCTTGGCCGGCTGGCCTTCGCGAAGTAGCAAGTTGGCTTGGTATAGCTCGCCTCCCTTCCAGGCATGCCAGAGGGTGTGGCGACGATTGAATTCGCTATGCAGTTTTTCCGTCGCCGTCGCAACGTCGTCCGCGTCGGCGCCGTAGATGCTGACGTCGACCAGGGTGCCGAAGGCAACGATGCGTTCCTGGTGGACATGGGGTGCTTCGTCCTTGGAGCAGGCGGCGACGAACAGGCACACCAGTAGAGCCATGAACCGCTGTGCGAGCGGTTTCCTACCGCGATGACTCAGTCGGAGAGACGATTCGGGCCAAGAATCGCGGAATGATCCGCTCCCACTCTGGCTTGCCTCTTGTCGTGGGAGCGGTTTCTTACCGCGATGGAATGCCGGAATCGAGGGTGGTGCCGATTCATCGCGGAATGATCCGCTCCCACAACTGTTGCGCACGATGTTGAATATCACGGTCGCGCCGCCAGCTTCCCGTCAATTACATCAAACAGTTGCGACGCTATTTTAAGGTTAAAGATCTCGTCCAGCTCGCGAATGCAGGTCGGACTGGTGACGTTGATTTCGGTCAAATAATCGCCAATCACATCGAGGCCGACGAACAATAGCCCCTTCTCGCGTAGGGTCGGGCCGACCTGCTGGCACAGCCATTTGTCCCGCTCGGTCAACGGTCGGCCTTCGCCCCGTCCACCGGCGGCGAGGTTACCCCGGGTTTCGCCTTGAGCGGGAATTCGCGCCAAGGCGTAGGGCACTGGCTCGCCATTTATCATGAGGATACGTTTGTCACCTTTGGTGATTTCTGGGATGTAGCGCTGCCCCATGATGCTGCGTTGGCCATGCTGGGTGAGCGT
>JAKACW010000130.1 GCA_021821045.1 Pseudomonadota bacterium | reverse complement strand
ACCGGATTGCCGCTGACCGCCGCCGGCGATGTGCATATGCACGTGCGTGAACGCCGTCGGGTGCAAGATACCTTGACCGCCATTCGCCTGGGCACCACGGTGCAAAACGCCGGCTTGGCTTTGCATCCCAACGGCGAGCGGTTTTTGCGGCCGCGTAAGCAGTTGGCGCGGATTTATCCGCCCGAGCTGTTGGCGGAGACGCTGCGTATCGCCGAGCGCTGCGAGTTCTCTCTTAATCAACTGCGCTATGAATATCCCGAAGAACTGGTACCCCAAGGCGAAAGCGCGACCAGCCATTTGCGCCGCTTGACCGAAGACGGCATGCAGCGGCGCTGGCCTCAAGGCGTGCCCGCCACTGTGCGCCAGCAAATCGAACATGAGCTAAATCTTATCGCTGAACTGCACTACGAGCCGTATTTCCTCACTGTGCACGACATCGTTCATTTCGCTCGCAGTCAAAATATTCTCTGCCAGGGTCGCGGTTCCGCCGCCAATTCCGCGGTGTGTTTTTGTCTGGGCATCACCGAAGTAGATCCGGCCCGCATGAGCATGTTGTTCGAACGCTTCATTTCCAAAGAACGCAATGAACCGCCGGACATCGACGTGGATTTCGAGCACGAGCGGCGCGAGGAAGTGATTCAATATATTTATCGCAAATACGGCCGCGACCGCGCCGCCCTCGCCGCCACGGTGATCACCTATCAACCGCGCAGCGCCTTTCGCGATGTGGGCAAAGCATTGGGCCTGGATATTCAGCAAGTGGATCGCTTGGCGAAAAATATGTCGTGGTGGGACGGCGCCCATATTCTCGCCGAGCGGGTGCAGGAAGCCGGTTTTGATCCGAGCAATCCGGCGTTGCAGCGGGTGATGGAGATTGTCGATGAACTAATCAACTTCCCGCGCCATCTATCCCAGCATGTGGGCGGTTTCGTCATTTCCAACACGCCGCTGCACCGCTTGGTGCCCATCGAAAACGCCGCCATGGCGGAACGCACGGTCATTCAATGGGACAAGGACGACCTCGACGCGTTGGGCTTGCTGAAAGTGGATTGCCTCGCTTTAGGCATGTTGACCGCCATTCACCGCGCCTTCGATTACATCGCGGCTTTTCGCGACCAACACTGGACCATGGCGACGATCCCGGCGGAGGATCCGGCCGTGTATGAAATGGCGCAGCATGGCGATACGGTGGGCGTATTTCAAATCGAATCGCGCGCTCAGATGGCCATGCTGCCGCGGCTCAAGCCCCAATGTTTCTATGATCTGGTGATCGAGGTGGCCATCGTGCGCCCCGGTCCCATTCAGGGCGACATGGTGCATCCTTATTTGCGCCGGCGCCAAGGCAAGGAAGCGGTGACCTATCCCAGCGCGGAGCTGGAGAAAGTGCTCAGCCGCACCTTGGGCGTGCCGATTTTTCAAGAACAAGTCATGCAAGTGGCCATGGTGGCCGCCGGTTTCAGCGCCGGTGAAGCCGATCAACTACGCCGCGCCATGGCGGCCTGGCGACGCAAGGGCGGATTGGAGCATTTCGAACAGCGCTTGATCGAAGGCATGGGCCAGCGCGGCTACAGCCCGGCGTTTGCCCAGCAGATTTACCAACAGATTCTCGGCTTCGGCGAGTATGGCTTCCCCGAATCCCACTCCGCCAGCTTCGCGTTATTGGTGTATGTGTCGGCGTGGTTGAAACGTCACGAACCGGCGGCGTTTACCTGCGCCCTGCTCAACAGCCAGCCAATGGGATTCTATGCGCCGTCCCAATTGGTGCAGGACGCGCGGCGTCATGGTGTCGCCGTGCGGTCGGTGGATGTGACGGTCAGTGATTGGGATTGCAGCTTGGAACATGATGCGCGCGGTGAGCCGGCGCTGCGCTTGGGCTTGCGCATGGTGAAAGGTTTGGCACAACACGCCGCCGAAGCGATTATCGCAGCGCGTCGGCAGGGGCCATTTTCGTCCGTCGCCGAGCTGGTGCAACGCGCGGCATTGGACAAGAAGAACCGCGCGGCCTTGGCCGAAGCCGATGCCTTGGCCAGTCTCGCCGGCCACCGCCGCCTGGCCCATTGGCAAACACTGGCCGGCGATCATGCCGCCACGCCGCTTTCCCTGAATGCTGAAGAATCAGCACTGCCCGCACTCACCGCACCGAGCGAAGGCGAAAACATCGTAGCCGATTACGGCGCGTTAGGCTTGACGCTGCGCCGTCATCCTTTGGCATTGCTGCGGCGCAAACTCGAGCGCCAGGGCATCCGCCGCGCCGATCAACTCACCACCATCGAGCACGGCCGCTTCGTCAAAGTCGCGGGCCTCGTCACCTGCCGCCAGCGCCCCTCTTCCACGTCCGGCGTCACCTTCGTCACCCTGGAAGATGAAACCGGCTTCATCAACGCCGTGGTTTGGCAACGCCTCGCCGAACGGCAACGCAAGACGCTAATCAGTTCGCGCCTGCTGGTGATCAGCGGCAAGGTGGAGCGGGATGGCGAAGTGATTCATGTCATCGCAGAAAACTTATCGGATTACACCGCGATGCTAGGTGAACTCAAAACCGAATCGCGGGATTTTCACTAAAGCGTCCCCATAACAGGCGACGACAACGCGACTCTCTCGGCCAAGCAAACGAATCAAAGTCTTTGATTCAACGAGCGAACTATGGCAAACTCCCCTCCCGAGCCGGGCCGACCGCGGCTCAACAGTCCACTACGGCAAACCACGCGCGAACCCCAGGACGAGGCACCCAAAGATCGATGTTGATATTGACGCTGCTCATCGCCGTGCTGACCGTCGTATTCGGGGTGCTGGCCAAACGCTTCACCCGGGAACCGCTTGGACAAGTCGCCGTCGCCCTGTTTTTGGCGGTGTTGGCGCCAATTTATGCTCCCCAGTTGAGTCACCTGCTATTCGGGACCTTGGGTACCGCCGGTCTATGGGTGTCGCTCGGTCTCATAAGCGGCGCCTTTGCAGGAGGTCTGTATTTCGCGGGGCGACGTGTCGGCGCCCGAGTCGATGCAGCAACGGTCTCGCCTCCAATTCTCAGGCAATCTACATTCGCGTCACTGCAGACCGCCTTGCGCAGCCCATTGATTGCGACCCTTTTAATCGTCGCCCTCGCCGCCAGTGGCCTAAGTTTGTGGATCAGCATCCGCTTTTCCCAATTCGGCTGGGACGGATGGGTCTACCACGCCGCCGCCATGGCGTGGTTTCACCAACAGAACGCCATCACTCCAGCGCCATGGATGCCGTGGATCATCGGTTATCCAAAAAACATCGAATTCCTTGGTTTTTGGGTGTTCCGCTTTGAAGGCAATGACGGCCATATTGACATGGTCAACCTACTGCTCCACTGGATCGCTATACCTTTCGCCTATGGGCTGGGACGACGCATCGGATTGCAGCCTGGTTGGGCGTTTTTGGCAGCGCTCCTCTACTTTCTAACCCCCGTTCTCATCTCCCAGTCCTGGTCCGGCTACATCGACGGAGTATTCGCCGATAGCGTGGTCATGATGTTGTATTTTCTATTCACATGGATGCAATCCCAGGGCGCAACACGGGCGGTATGGGCAATATTGCTCGGATGCGCCCTGGGACACCTAGCACAAATCAAGGGGACAGGCCTCCATTTGGTCTTCATCATCGGCGGCTTTGTTCTCGTGCACGAATGGCTGACCGGGCAACGCAGTAAACTCGTCCAGACTCTTGCACTGGTGGCAGCGCCCACGGCGCTGTTGGGCGCAGGATGGTACCTTCACACCTGGTGGGTAATGGGCAACCCCCTCTACCCCTTCCGCATCATGGTACCGGGCACCCACACTGCCCTATTCGAAGGAACGATGGACCTGAAGGACTCCATGCTGGCTAATCTTGGACAACGCATAAATCTGGACGAACCGTGGCCGCTGCGATACTTCCGTATGTTTCAGTCTTCGGGCTGGGGACTACAGTTTTTCGCATTCGGACTTCCCGCCACAGCGTTGTGTCTGGTCAAGGGCAATAAGCCGCTGCGCTGGCTGTTCGTGTTCGCAGCGGTCTATCTGATTGTGACGCCGTTCTCCTTTGTCGACCGTTATGCGGCGGTGGTAACCGCGGTTGGCGCGCTTTCGTTCGCATTTGTCATGCAGGAACATGTGCGCAACCTAATCTGGTCTCGACTTCTGGCAGCGGCTGCCATAGTCGCTGCAACAGCATCCGTTTTGCCGCTCGCTATGAACATGGATCCACAGAGCTTGGGACCACGCAATCCGCCGGCGATCGAGCAAATGGGTGAGGCAGAAGGGTACAAGCGTTTCGCCCTGGTCAATGCCGCCGATTCTCCGCAACGAATCGGCATCGTTGACCTGGCCCGCGGCGCCGACAATCCTCATTGGTACTTTTATTTCGGTTCCCGCTGGGATAATCCGCTAGAGGTTTTCGATCCGAGTCAAGCGTCGCAGTACGATTTCGCAGTGTGCGCCAGCGACGGCGGTCGCTGTCGGGAGATCACAGAGACGGGCCTCTTCGACCGAGTGATTGAAGAACGTGGAGTGGAGGTATACCGCCGTGCGTCCCATTGAATTCGTCAAGCTCCACTGGGTTGCCGTTGTCCTCAGCGCCTGGGCCGCGCTGGCGTTCGCGCAAAGCCTGCCAAGTTATATTAAAAACGCCTTGAAAGCTTTCGCCATTCTCGTGGGGAGCTAACGTTAGAGCGCGGCCCAGGCAGCACCAAAAATGGCCAAAGCAATAATCTGACTCTGACGATCCTTGACGGCGAATACAAGCGGATCGTCATGCATTTCGCCACGGCCGGCTTTGAGCCACATGCGCGACACCCAATAGAGAAGCATCGGGCAGATCAGCCACAACAAATACGGGTTCTTGTAACCTTGGGCCACGGCTTCGCCGTTGATGTAGAGGGCCATAACCAACACAGCCGTAACCGGTCACTTTCCGACGTTATTGCGACAAGCAAAAAGATCCGATCGCAGCGGATGAGCGGCGAAGTGTTGCTTCCAGTGGCGCGGGGTGAGC
>JAKACW010000063.1 GCA_021821045.1 Pseudomonadota bacterium | reverse complement strand
TTGCGGCCCGACCGCTCCAGATCGCAGCAATATTAGAAAAACCTAATAAGCCATTGATTGCAAAGACTTTCTAAAAACCCAAATCTCACACCAAAAAAGTGACAAAAAACGGCCGATAAAACAATCGACTAAGGAAGCGTCAGATTAGGTTGTGGTGCGAGTCTGAACGTGGTCCGCGACGGACCGGGGCTCCCGCTCGTTCTTCGGATGTTTCGCTCGGCGTTACCGCGCGAAATAGCAATGGACCGCTGCCGAAGCATTCACTTGGAAGCGGCTAAATGATGCGGTTCGATTGGCGTGTTCTTGTCTGCGTTGCGACGCTGCTGTGGAGTTCTACGGCACTGGCGCAATTTTCATTCAACGCCCGCTCCACCGGCAGCGTCGTGTCTTCCATCGCGAACCAGACCTGCGGCTCGGGCAGCACCAGCGGCGGCATGATGGACGGCGGCGGGGTCTGCGACGGCACCCAGTTTCTGCAAGAAGTCACCACCATCGGCGGCAATCAGTATTACCACATCGTCATCGGCAACGGCGGCGGCGCGTTTGGTATCGAATACTACGTGCGCACCGCCGGCGGAACCGTCTGTTGGTACGGTTGCTCGAGTCCGCGCGTATCGGGCGGCGGCATGATGGGCGGCGGTGGCGTCGCGCCTCTTTCCTCGAGCGCCGGCGCCGGCGGCTTGAACGGCAACAACACCGACCCTCTCGCCTCAAGCAATAGCGGTGTGGGGCGCCCCGACCGGGCCGCCATTCGCATGTTCAACAACACCACCGGCATGACGCAGGAGTTTCTCAAATCCACCGAATCGAACAAGCCGAAGATCACCCAAACCACGAGCGGCGGGCCGATCACCCAGAACTTCAGCATCGATATGACCAACAGCACCTACAGCGACATGTCGAAAGCGGGCACGGTTGTGCTGCGCTCGACTAACAACGATCCAAACTTGCCGGACCAACAACGCAATCCCGAAACCGGCGCTCTGCTGCCCCGCTCCGATCAGTTCGATTTGGGTCAATTGTCCGGCCCCGGCGTGCAGAGCGAGATTACGGGAGGACGCTTCACTTATACCGCGGGCAGCGGCGATGGCGGCTCACTGGGCAACTACCGCTACTTTGCCGACAGCTTCGACGTCTACAACGTCAACTGGGCCTCGTTCTGCGACCCCGCCCAGAACACCGCTTCAAACTGTACCGATTACGGCGGCGGCGCCGGAGGCGGCATGGGCGGCGGTGGTGGGGGCATGTAGCCGGAGAACGGATTTGACCCTCGTCCCCACCCTTAACTTAATCCGATTTCACACTGTTCAAGAATGGTTTTATTCCAACACTTATGAAACAGAAAAAATCCCTCCCCAGCTGCCGATATATCCAGCAAGAACTCTAATTCCAGTCGGTCGGGTACGGGGTCGTTGTGGTGTGGTGGTCTTCCCCTTCCCGTCCAGCTTCGGTTGACGTCCGCGGAGATACGCCGCGGGCAGGCAAAGGACGGCCGCCGAAGCCGTTTGAAGGAAGCGGGCCAATGCTGCGGCATCGACTATCAGTCGTCCTAGTCACCCTCTTCGCCACTTGGCATACCCCCGCGCTCGCGCAATTTTCGTTCAACGGCGGATCCGCCGGCTCTGTCACATCATCGATCGCCAATCAATCGTGTGGCGCCGGCGACACCGGCGGCGGCATGGGCGGCATGGGCACGATGGGTGGCGGCGGCGTCTGCGACGGCACGCAATTCATGCAAGAACTCACAACCGTCGGCGGCAATCAGTACTATCACATCGTCGTCGGCGGCGGCGCGTTCAGCATCGAGTATTACATTCGCACCGTCGGTGGAACGGTGTGCTGGTATGGCTGCACCGGCGCGCGCGTCACGGGAATGGGCGGCATGATGGGTGGCGGCGGTGTCGCGCCGCTGTCGTCGAGCGATGGCGCCGGCGGACTAAGCGGAAATAACACCAATCCGCTGGCATCGAGCAACAGCGGCGTTGGCAGACCGGATCGCGCGGCGATTCGCATGGTCAACAACACCGCCGGCATGACCCAGGAATTTCTCAAAGCCACTGAAAGCAACAAGCCGCGCATTACCCAAACCGTCAGCGACGCCACCACTACGGTGAACTTCACCATGGACATGTCGAACAGCTCGTACAGCGACAGCTCGCGGGCCGGAAACATGACGCTGCGCCAGACGGTCAACGATCCCGACTTCCCCGCGACGCAGACCAATCCGGCAACCGGCGCGACGCTGCCACGCTCCGATGTATTCGACATCAACCAGTTGGTCGGAAGCGAAGTTCAACGGGAAATAACCGGGGGCCGTTTCACTTACACACTAGGCGGCGGCGACGGCGGCTCGCTCGGCAACTACACCTACTTCGCCGACAGTTTCAACGTCTATGGCGTGAACTGGGCCTCGTACTGCGACCCGGCGCAGAACCCCGCCTCGGGCTGCACCAACTACGGCGGCGGCGCCGGTGGAATGATGGGTGGGATGGATGGCGGCGGCGGGATGGATGGCGGCGGGTCCATGGGCGGGTCGACATCCGGAGGGATGGACGGCGGCGGGTCCATGGGCGGCTCATCGGGGGGAAGCTCCACTTCCGGCGGCGGAACAACGACGACCACTTCTTCGACCACGACCACCACCAGTGGCGGCGGCATGGGAGGCGGCGGCTCAATGGGCGGTTCGTCCGGCGGCTCATCGTCCGGCGGCGGTACGACGACCACCACCTCTACCACCACGACGCGCGCGAGCACGACCACAACAACGACCACAACGACGACGCAAAGTGGCGGCGGGTCCATGGGCGGCGGATCAATGGGAGGCTCTTCGGGCAGCTCGTCTTCCGGCGGCGCAACAACCACCACGACAACAACCACTACGACAACACGCGCCAGCACGAGCACCACAACGACGACCACTCGTTCGACGACCACGACAACGACCACCACGACCACCACAACCACGACGCAAAGCGGCGGCGGATCCATGGGCGGCGGGTCAATGGGAGGCTCTTCGGGCGGCTCGTCTTCCGGCGGCGCCACCACCACCACGACGACAACCACCATCGCGACCGCATCGTCAACCACCTCCACCCTCGGCTCCTCGACGACAACGACACTGTTGCTGACGACGACCACTACCACGACAACGACGCGGGCCTTCACCACGACGACGTCGACCACGACCACCACCCGCTCGGGCGGCGGCTCGGGCGGCATGTAACAGCGCGTCGGCGACAACCAGGGTTGCCGCCGCGAAGTCCCATTCCCCCACGCTCACACGATGTTGCGCGGATAGCTCTCGCGCAAATTCCGAGGAACCGCCACACATACCCTAAGACCAGCCAGGGTCGTTACCCCGTCAGCTACCAAAACTTCCCAATACTCCCGTAGCACCAACTGACGATAAAACCAGTTACAAGGGGCGCGTGGTCATGTCGCCGCCGGCTGTGACGGATCCGTCGCACGCTTCCTCCAACGAGCAAGAACAACCCCCGGGGAGCACCGGAAACTCGAGCACCGCCTGCTTGAAGGTCGGCTGCGCCTGAGCGTGGACCGCAACGGGGGACTGCATGGGCTCGGTAGGTTGGAAGGGGCTTGTCACACTCTCCTGGTCAGTTCTGACGACTGGATTGACCTGCGGCAGCGCTGTGGCCCAATTCAGTTTCAACTTCGGCCCCAGCGGTACCGTCGTCCCGTCGGTCGCCAACACCAGCTGCGCCGGCGGTGTCGGCGCGCTGGGCGGCATGGGCGCCGGCGGCATCTGCGACGGCACGCCGTTTCTGCAGCAGCTCGTTACCATCGGCGGTAACCAGTACTACCACGTCGTGGTGGGCGACGGCACGGGAACGTTCGGCATCGAAAGTTACATTCGCACCGCGCCCGGGCCGGTGTGCTGGTATGGCTGTCCCGCGGCGCGGGTGCCCCTGGGCGGCGGCATGATGGGCGCTACCGGACCGGCGCCATTGTCGTCGAGTGCCGGAACGGCAACCAACGACTCCGCGCCGCTGGCCAGCGCGAACTCCGGCACCGGCCGGCCCGATCGCGTCGCGACTCGCATGTTCGTCAACGACGCCGAGATGTCGCAGGAGTTCTTGAAAGCGACCGAGTTGATGAAACCGCGCATCACTCAAACCGTCACCTCGGCGGAGATGACGCTCGACTTCAGCATCGACATGTCGAACATCGGCTATAACGACATGTCGCAGGCCGGCACAGTAACGTTGCGTCAAACGATCAATGCGCCAGAGTTTCCTCCCCAACAAACTCATCCGGTCACCGGCGACCCGCTGCCGAACGCGGGCAACTTCGACATCGATGCGTTAGCGAGCACGGCCAATCGCGTGATCAGCGGCGGCCGTTACACCTACAGCCCCGGGGCCGGCGACGGCGGCAGCTTGGGCGCCTATACGTACTTTGCCGATGGCTTCGACATCTACAACGTCGATTGGGCGTCGTTCTGCGACCCGTTGCAGAACCCGGCATCCGGCTGCGTCAACTATGGCGGCGTGCGCGGCGGTGGCATGGGTGGAGCGATGATGGGTGGCGCGATGGGCGGTGGCGCAATGATGGGCGGCACCGGCGGCGGGGCCACCATGGGTGGAGCCGGCGGCGGCACAACCTCCGGCGGAGGGATGAGCGGCGGCATCGTGACCACTACCACCGTCGCCGCAACCACGACCACCACTCAAATCGGCGGGTCGACCGGCGGCGGCATGAGCGGCGGCGGGGCATCCGGCGGACTGACCACCTCCACCTCAACGTCGACTCGATCGTCGACAACCACCTCCACCACTCGGACCGGCTCAACCGGCGGCGGCATGGGCGGCGGACTCTGACGCACCCCCGACTCGCTCCTCAGGGCATTTCCCTACAGAAATTCTTGTCGCGCCCATGTAGACTCCGTACCCTTCGCAGCTGGCACACGCCGGCGTCGGTTAGCGGGCTCGAAGAATAAGAAGTACTTTCCCCAAGCGCGTCCAATCGTCTTGTGTTTCATTAGAGAATTCCCGATTTCCTGCGCCCGCCGCGGCTAGGGCATTCTCCAACATTCGTGGAGGGTGGATCAGCAGCGGAAACGGCACCAAGCATGCTTCTTAACTATATGTTTTCCTTGAATTATATTCGGGCGATTGCGTATTATCCACGATTGACTGTGTAGCGCGCGCTGATATAAGCAGTACCTAATATTGTCGATCCGGAGTGCGGATGAGGCCAGTTTCCCACATAGCAAGGCAGCTTTTGTGTCTGGCTTTCCTTCTCGCCGCCGGCGTGCCGTCCGAATCCGTATTTGCGCAGACGTTTCAATTCAACTTCGCGGCGTCGGGCGGCGCGGTCGTCAACAGCATTGCGAATCAGTCTTGTGGCACCGGCGTCGGCGGCATGGGCGGCGGCGGCATGGGCGGCTTCTGCGACGGCACCCCCTTCTCCCAGCAAGTGATCAACGTCAATGGTCAAAACTATTACCACGTCATCGTGGGCAACGGCGGCGGCGAATTCGGCATCGAAACGTACATCCAAACCGGTGGCACGGGCGTCTGCTGGTTTGGATGCGCCAATGCGCGCGTAACGGGCGGCATGGGCGGCATGGGCGGCACCGCGCCCATCTCGTCCAGTTCCGGCCTGGCCACCAACGATAGCAATCCCTTTGCAAGAGTGAACGCCGGCGCGGGCAATCCCACCCGCGCGGCAATTCGCCAGTTCAACAATACCGCCGATATGTCCCAGGAATTTCTCAAGGCGACGACCACCCTCAAACCGCGCATCACCCAGTCGGTAACCGGCGGCGGATTGACGATGGACTTCACCATCGACATGACCAACAGCAATTACACCCAGATGGACACGCCGGGGACGATTACGCTGACTCAGACCATCGACATCGAAGGCTTGCCGGAGCCCGGCAACAACCCGATCACCGGTGACCCGTTCCCCTCGTCGCGCAATTTCGATATCAACAATCTCGGCGTAACGTCGCGAGTCGATATCACCGGCGGGCGCTACACTTACGCCGCCGGTCCCGGCGATGGACAGAGCCGCGGGGCGTACACGTACTTCGCCGACGGATTCGACGTTTATAACGTGGACTGGGCCACGTTTTGCGACCCGGCCCAGAATCCGGTGTCAGGCTGCACCAACTATGGCGGCGTACGCGGCGGCATGGGAGGCGGCGGCGCCGGTGGCGGCGGCGGTGGCATGGGCGCCGCTCTCGCGATACCGGCCGGCACCGACGGGACGACGGCAGGCGGCGGCAGCACCACCGCCAGTCTAACCGCGGGCGGCGCCGGGTCGACGTCGAGCGCGCAAACATCGGCAACGCTTGTAACACGAACCACGACATCGACGTTCCTGGGCGGAATCACCACCAGCACTGCGATCTTCACCACCACTACATCCACCACTACCAGCACGGCACGAGGCAGCGCCGGCGGCGCGGCGGGCGGCGGCACGGTCAGCCGACGCTAACGCCAGCGCGCCCGCAAACTTCCTCGACGGCGCTATACTTACGCCCAGTCGAAAACCAACCGCGTCCATCGAAGGCCGACCATGTCCGAACCGAAACGTAATATTTTGGTAACCAGCGCCCTGCCCTACGCCAACGGGCCGATACATTTGGGGCACCTGGTGGAATACATCCAAACGGACATTTGGGTGCGGTTTCAAAAATCGCGCGGCAACAACTGCTACTACGTCTGCGCCGACGACGCCCACGGCACGCCGATCATGCTCAAGGCGCAGGCGGAAGGCATCACGCCGGAAGAACTCATCGCCCGCATCGGTATTGAGCACCGCCAGGACTTCAGCGATTTTCTGATCGAGTTCGACAACTACCACACCACCCACTCGCCGGAGAACCGCGAGCTTGCCGAGCGCATCTACACCGAACTCAACATCAATGGTTTCATTTCCACCCGAACCATCAATCAAGCCTACGACCCGGTCAAAGAAATGTTCCTGCCCGATCGGTTCATCAAAGGCAACTGTCCGCGCTGCAACGCCCCCGATCAATACGGCGACAGCTGCGAAGTGTGCGGCGCAACCTATTCGCCCACCGAACTGAAAGACCCCTACTCGGTCATTTCCGGCGCCAAACCGATCGAGAAATCCTCCCTGCATTATTTCTTCGAGCTGGGAAAATTCGAAAACATTCTGCGCGAGTGGACACGCAGCGGCGCGCTGCAAGCGGAAGTCGCCAACAAGCTGGACGAGTGGTTCAATGCCGGTCTACAGCCGTGGGACATCTCCCGCGACTCGCCGTATTTCGGCTTCGAGATTCCCGGGGCGCCCGGCAAATATTTTTACGTCTGGCTCGACGCGCCGATTGGCTACATGGCCAGCTTCAAACAACTGTGCGAGCGCAAGGGGCTAGACTTCGACGCCTACTGGAAAACGGGCGGCAACACCGAACTCTATCATTTCATCGGCAAGGACATCGTCTACTTCCATACCTTGTTCTGGCCGGCGATGCTGCACGGCGCGGGATTTCGCAAACCCACCGCCGTGTTCGCCCACGGCTTCTTGACGGTCAACGGCCACAAGATGTCCAAGTCCCGCGGCACGTTCATCAAGGCGCGCACGTATCTCGATCACCTCGACCCGGAATGCTTACGCTATTACTTCGCGGCGAAACTCAGCGGCGCCATTCACGACCTGGATCTCAATCTGGAAGACTTCGCCTCACGGGTGAATGCCGATCTGGTCGGCAAGGTCGTCAACATCGCCAGCCGCTGCGCGGGATTCATCCAGAAGCTCTTCGATGGCAAACTGTCCGACGCCCTAAGCGAACCGGCTCTTTACGACCAGTTCTTGGCCGCGCAACAAACCATCGCCGAGCACTACGAGAAACGGGATTTCGGCCACGCCATGCGCGAGATCATGGCGCTGGCGGATCGGGCCAATCAATATATCGACGAACAAAAACCGTGGGTTCTGGCGAAGGATCCGGCGCAGCGCAACCAAGTGCAGGCGATTTGCACCATGGGCTTGAATCTGTTTCGCGTGCTCATGATCTACTTGAAGCCGGTGCTGCCGCGAACGGCCGCCAACACGGAACGCTTTCTCGCCTGCAACGCGCTGAGTTGGAACGCCGTCGCCAAGCCCCTCGTCAGCCACTCCATCAATCCCTATGAGGCCATGATGACACGAATCGACCCGACCAAGATCGCCGCCATGGTGGACGCATCGACGGAACACCTCGAAAAGACCGCTGCACCGTCGGCGCCAACTGCCAATGTCGAACCCATTGCGCCCACCATCAACTACGACGACTTCGCGAGAATCGATTTGCGCATCGCGCGCATCGTCGCCGCCGAAGGCGTGGAAGGCGCTGATAAACTGTTGCGCATCACCGTCGACCTGGGCGGAGAAACTCGCAACATCTTTGCGGGAATCAAATCGGCGTACAACCCAAAGGACTTGGTGGGTCGGCTCACCGTGGTGGTCGCAAATTTGGCACCAAGAAAAATGCGTTTTGGTGTCTCAGAAGGTATGATACTGGCCGCAGGTCCGGGGGGGACGGATCTATGGTTGCTGGGGCCCGATGAGGGAGCGCAACCGGGCATGAGAGTGAAATAACGCGCGGATTTTTGTGCCAAGGAACTATTCCTGAGTAAACTACTCAGGTAATGGGCAGCCACTCATTCATTCACGATGCCGGAGTGAGGCGTAATTACGGGCGATGCATTCAAAGTCATCGTCGTGCAGCAACGCCGTCACCGCCGCATCCCTGATTGAATAGTTGCGCCCGACTTTAGGGGGCTTGCTTTTGCGGTGTGCTCACTGGCGGACACATGAAAGAATACGCGTTAATTTTGCTCAGCACCGTCCTGGTCAACAACTTCGTGCTCGTGAAGTTCCTTGGCCTATGCCCCTTCATGGGCGTGTCCAAGAAGCTCGAAACCGCGACAGGCATGTCTTTCGCGACAACCTTCGTGCTCACCTTGTCGTCGGCCTGCAGCTACTTGGTCAACGAGTATTTGCTCGTTCCGCTCGGCCTGGAATTCCTGCGCACCATGACCTTCATCCTGGTGATCGCCGTGGTGGTGCAATTCACCGAAATGGTGATGCACAAACATTTCCCCCTGCTCTATAACGTGCTCGGCATCTTCCTTCCGCTGATCACGACCAACTGCGCGGTGCTGGGCGTGGCGTTGCTCAATATTCAAGAATCTCACGGTTTCGTGGAGTCGCTCCTGTATGGCTTCGGCGCCGCGGTCGGCTTCTCCATGGTCATGATTCTGTTCGCCGCCATGCGCGAACGCATCGCGGCGGCCGACGTCCCACTGGCGTTTCGCGGCCCGGCCATCGCGCTGGTCACGGCCGGCTTGATGTCCATGGCGTTTATGGGCTTCTCGGGCCTTGTGAGAGTCTGATGTTAACGGCAATCCTCGCATTGGGCGCGTTGGCGCTTGTCTTCGGCTTGTTGCTCGGCTTCGCGGCCGTGCGCTTCAAGGTCGAGGGCGACCCGTTGGTCGAAAAAATCGATGCGCTGTTGCCGCAGACCCAATGCGGCCAGTGCGGCTTCCCCGGCTGCCGTCCTTACGCCACGGCCATCGCTAAAGGCGAAGCCGACATCAATCAGTGCCCTCCGGGCGGTCAGACCACCATCGTTGCCCTGGCGGATTTGCTCGGTCGCGACCCCAAACCGCTGAATCCGGAGAATGGACAGGAAAAGGTCGAAAAAACCGTCGCCATCATCCGCGAGGATATTTGCATCGGTTGCACGCTGTGCATTCAAGCCTGCCCGGTGGACGCCATTCTCGGCGCGCCCAAACAAATGCACACGGTCATCGAAAAAGAGTGCACGGGATGCGAGCTCTGTGTCGCGCCCTGTCCCGTGGAATGCATCGACATGATTCCCGTCAAGGAGGACATCGGCAGTTGGAAGTGGAAAGCGCCCCCCGCTCCCGCAACGCGGCCGCGCGCGGAGAGTGACGCGTGAGCACACGGCCACTGTTCTCGTTTTTCGGCGGCGTCCATCCGCCCATGCACAAAGATGTGAGCACGGGGCAGCCGATCGACGTGATGCCGCTGGCCGAGCGCTACATCCTGCCGTTGCATCAAAACATCGGCCAACCCGCCAAGCCGGTGGTGAGTGTCGGCGAGCGGGTCCTGAAAGGGCAACGCATCGGCCACGCCGAGGGCTATGTGAGCGTGGCACTCCACGCGCCGACCTCCGGCACCATCGCCGACATCGGCGCTTACCCCGTCCCTCATCCGTCGGGCCTGAGCGATAACTGTATTGTGATGACCGCCGATGGTGCGGACGAATGGACCGAGTGCGTGGCTCTGCCCGACTACGAGAACATCAACCCCAGTCATTTGCGCAACATCGTGCGCGAAGCCGGCATCGTCGGTCTGGGCGGCGCCGGATTTCCTTCGTTCATTAAACTCAATCCCGGCACGCACAAAAAGATCGACACGCTGATCATGAACGGCATCGAGTGCGAACCGTACATCACTTGCGATGACATGCTGATGCGCGAGCGGGCCGCGGAGATCGTCGCCGGCATTCGGATCATCCGTCATGCCCTCCAGGCCAATCGGGTCTTGATCGCCATCGAAGACAACAAACCGCAAGCCATCAAGAGCATCGAGGAAGCGATTCGCGGCGAGTCCGCCATGGAAGTCGTGGCGTGCCCGACGCGCTATCCCCAAGGCAGCGAGAAACAGCTGGTGGAGGCACTGACCGGCAAGGAAATTCCCAGCGAGGCGTTGCCCCTCCATGTCGGTATTGTCGTGCACAACGTGGGCACCGCCGCCGCCGTCTATCGCGCCATCATGCTGGGCGAGCCGCTGACTTCGCGCATCATCACCGTCACCGGCGGGGGCGTGGCGCAGCCGCGCAACGTGGAGGCCCGCATCGGCACGGTGATCGAGGATATTCTGGCGCACTGCGGCGGACCCACCGCCGAGACGCGAAAACTGATTATGGGCGGCCCGATGATGGGCTTCGCGCTGCACTCCGACCGCGCGCCGGTGGTCAAGACAACCAACTGTTTGCTGGCCGCGACGGCCGAGGAAATCCCGGATCGCGGGCCCGCCTTGCCGTGCATTCGCTGCGGCGCGTGTTCCGATGCATGCCCGGCGCGGCTGCTGCCGCAACAATTGTTTTGGTACGCCCAGGCCAAGGATCTGGACAAGATCCAGGAATACAATTTGTTCGATTGCATCGAATGCGGCTGTTGCGCGTACGTTTGCCCGAGCAACATCCCGTTGGTGCACTACTATCGCTTCGCCAAGACAGAGATCTGGGCGCGCGAGCGCGAGAAAGAAAAAGCCGAATTGGCGCGCCAGCGCTTCGACTTCCGCCAAACCCGGCTCGAACGTGAAAAGGCGGAGCGGGCCGCCCGCCACAAAAAAAAGCGCGACGAACTGCACAGCGAAGAACCCAGCGCGGCGCCGGCAACGGAGACCAAGAAGGCCGCCATTCTCGCCGCCATGGAGCGCGCCAAGAAGAAAAAGGACGCTCCGCGCATCACACCGGCCAACACGGAAGCGCTCACGCCGCAGCAACAACAAATGATTGAAGAAGTCGAACAACGCCGCCGGCAATCACGCCCAAATCCCGAGCAGCAATCGGCGGCATCGAACGGAGACAAATAGCGGTCTTGCCCATCGCCGATCATTATGGAATTCAGAACAGCCAGTTCTCCCCACAATCACGTTCGCACTTCCGTGACCACGGTCATGGTGCGCGTCTTGCTGGGTTTGGTTCCCGGCATGATCGCCTGGGTGTACTTTTTCGGCACCGGCTTGATCGTGCATCTCGCCCTCGCCCTCACGACGGCCTATCTGGCCGAGCTCGCCCTGCTCGCCATTCGGCGCAAAGCCATAGGTCTGTTTCTGAGCGACGGCAGCGCCGCGGTGACCGCCTGTCTATTGGTTCTGGCCCTGCCGCCGATGGCACCGTGGTGGATTTCCGTCACCGGCACGCTGTTCGCTATCGTCGTCGCCAAGCAGTTGTACGGCGGACTGGGGTTCAACCCGTTCAATCCGGCGATGGCCGGCTACGCCATGTTGCTGGTGTCCTTCCCTCGGGAGATGACGATCTGGACCGCACCGCTCTCGCTCGCGCCGCAGACCTTGTCATTCGTCGACACAGTCAAGGCGATTTTTGTTCAGACGCTTCCCGACAACATCACCGTCGATGCCGTGACCATGGCCACGCCGCTGGACATACTCAAGACCGAATTGGCGCTGGAAAAGACCGTTGCCGCGATCACTCAAACCTCGCCGCTGTTCGGTTCCATGAGCGGTATCGGTTGGGAGTGGATCAACGGCGCGTTTCTGCTCGGCGGTTTATGGCTCATCTATAAGCGGGTCGTATCCTGGCACGTGCCAGGCAGCATGCTGGTTTCGCTGGGTTTGATCTCGTTGATCGCCCATTTGATCGCGCCGGAACAGTACGTATCGCCGCTGTTTCATTTACTGAGCGGCGCCACCATGCTCGGTGCGTTTTTCATCGCCACCGACCCGGTGACCGCACCGACAACACCGCGCGGCCGGATTGTTTTCGGCGCCAGCATCGGCGCGCTGGTGTTTGTCATTCGCAGCTACGGCGGCTATCCCGATGCCGTCGCGTTCGCGGTGCTGCTTATGAACATGGTGACGCCGACCCTGGACTACTACACCCAACCGCGCGTTTATGGACACAAGCGCTGACAATGATCCGATGATGGCTTCGTACATATTGCGAACGGCCGCATTGCTCGTCGCCTTCGCCGTGGCGGGTACCGGCATACTCGCGGCCACCGAAAGCGTGACCCACGAGACCATCGCCGAAAACGAGCGCAAAGCCGTGGTGCGCACCATCGACGCGCTGGTGCCGGTGACGTCGCGTGACAACGATGTATTTGCCGATCGCATCACGATTGTCGCACCCGAGTCTCTCGGCACCGACAAGCCACAGACCGTGTATCGCGCCCGACGCATGGGCGAACCCGTAGCAGTAGTAATGGAATCCGTCGCACCCGACGGCTACAGCGGCGCCATCCGTCTGCTCCTGGCGATCACCGCCGATGGAACGCTGGCTGGCGTGCGTGTCGTCAGTCATCGGGAAACCCCCGGATTGGGCGACTACATCGAGGAAGAAAAATCCAACTGGATCCTGAGTTTCCTGGGGCTTTCGCTGTCCAATCCGACACGTAGCGGATGGCGCGTCAAGAAGGACGGCGGCGTATTCGATCAGGTCAGCGGCGCGACAATCACGCCCCGCGCGGTAGTCAAGGCGGTGCATAAGACACTACAATACTTTTCACAGCACAAAGAGCAAATTTTCGAGCAACCGGCCAACACTGCATTGGCGACAAAGGCGGCGCCTTAACCATGAGCACACCACACACTTACGGCCATATCGCGACGGAAAGCCTGTGGCGCAACAATCCGGCGTTGGTGCAGATTTTGGGAATGTGCCCGCTGCTGGCTATTTCTACCAATTTTGTGAACGGACTCGGGCTGGGTCTGGCGACACTCCTGACATTGACGCTGACCAACGCGTCCGTCTCGCTTATTCGCGACTATTTGCGCTCCGAGATTCGCATCCCCGTATTTGTCGTCATGATCGCCGCTATCGTCACCGCCATCGAAATGCTGATGAATGCCTTTTTCCACGACCTCTATAACATTCTCGGCATCTTCATCCCACTGATCGTCACCAACTGCGTGGTCATCGCGCGCGCGGAAGCATTCGCCTCGAAGAACCCCGTGCCGGCGGCGATGTGGGACGGCTTTACCATGGGCTTCGGCTTCTTGCTGGTGTTGGTCACTCTGGGAAGCATTCGGGAAATTCTCGGCAAAGGTACGCTGCTCAGCCAAGCTCACCTGATGTTCGGTGAACGGGCCCACGCGCTGACCATAACCGTGTTTGACGATTACGGCGGCTGGCTGCTGGCCGTATTGCCGCCGGGCGCATTCATCGGCCTGGGGTGTCTTATCGCGCTGAAGAATGTCATCGACCGATGGCGGGCCGAGCGCGCACCGCGACCCGCTGCGCAGCCGGCCCCTGTTGCAGCGGCTAATGTCTAGCGCTGTTGTGGGAGTGGATCATTCCGCGATGAATCCACGGCCGCATCGATTCCGGCATTCCATCGCGGTAGGAAAACGCTCCCACGGCACGCCGGGGGCCTGTCCTGTGGGAGCGGATCATTCCGCGATTCCAAGCGCAGGCGACACCACCCTCGATCCGCGCCCATGAGCCCCAAGAAACGCGCTGAGCTGTTCCGCCGGTTGCGCGACGCCAATCCCGCGCCGACAACGGAGCTGCACTACACGACGCCCTTCGAACTGCTGGTGGCGGTCGTCCTGTCCGCGCAAGCCACCGACAAGAGCGTCAACAAAGCCACCGAGCAGCTATTCAAAGTCGCCAACACACCCGAGAAGATCCTCGCACTTGGCGAGAACGGCCTCGCCTCGTATATCAAAACCATCGGCTTGTTCAACAGCAAAGCCAAGAACATTTTGCGGGCTTGCGAAATCCTGGTTAAAGAGCACCACAGCCAGGTTCCGCGCGAGCGCGATGCGTTGGAAGCGCTGCCTGGCGTCGGCCGCAAGACGGCCAATGTTATCCTTAACACCGCGTTCGGCGAGCCGACCATCGCCGTGGATACGCACATTTTCCGCCTCGCCAACCGCACCGGCTTGGCGCCGGGGCGTAATGTGCGCGAGGTGGAGGACAAACTCCTCAAGGCGGTGCCGGACGAATTCAAGAAAGACGCCCACCACTGGCTCATTCTGCATGGACGTTATGTCTGCACCGCGCGCAAGCCGCATTGCGACCGCTGCGTCATCGCCGATTTGTGCGAGTTTCCCGAAAAATCATTAAAAATGGCTGGATGACACCATGTTCACCAACGACCGCTCGTCCCTGCGCCGACAATTCGCCGAGGCCTGGAAAAAGCAAATAGCCGGCGAGCCGCTCGACCCTCTGCAATCCGCCATCGCCGATGCCATCGCCTGGCACCCCGAATATCACAAAGCGATACTTGGCAACGAAGACGCGCTGGAGAAGGACTATCTGCCCGAGATGGGTGAAACCAATCCTTTCCTGCATCTCGGCCTGCACTTGGGAATACGCGAACAGATCACCACCGATCGGCCTGCTGGCATCCGCGCGATACATCAAACCCTATTGAAGCGAGCCGAACCCCACGACGCCGAACACCGCATGATGGAATGCTTGGCCGAAACCTTGTGGGAAGCCCAGCGCAACGGCGCCATGCCCGACGAAAGCACCTACTTGCAACGCCTGCGCCGGTTGCTGACCAAAGCGTAGCAGCGGATTCATCCGCGACCGAAACGGCGCACAGTCGGCGCCAAGTCCGAGCGCGGAGTAATCCGCTCCCACGACATTGGGACGCTTTCATGTGGGAGCGGATCATTCCGCGATTCTCCTTTGCCTTGCGCTTGAGACGACGGTGCTCATGTTAAAATCGCCGCAGACCCTTGCCGAGCGTCTGACATGCCCACCCTGCAGCAAGAAGAATCAAGCCAACCTTGGCACGCCCTATCGCTGGACGAGCTGCGCGCGCATTTGCAGACCACCACGCACGGTCTGACGGCGGATGAGGCGTCCGCGCGTTTACAGAAAGTCGGCCCCAACCGATTGCCGCCGCCACGCAAGCGCGGCCCCATGCGGCGATTCCTGCTGCAGTTTCACAATCTGCTCATTTACCTGTTACTGGGATCATCCGTCATCACCGCCATCCTGCAGCACTGGGTCGACACCGCCGTGATCATCGGGGTGGTGGTGATCAATGCCATCATCGGTTTTATCCAAGAGGGCAAAGCGGAAAAGGCGCTCGATGCCATACGCAGCATGTTGTCGCTGCGCGCGCAGGTTTTACGCGACCGCGTGCGCGCTGAAATCGCGGCTGACGAAATCGTTCCCGGCGACTACGTTTTTCTGGAACCCGGCGACAAGGTGCCCGCCGACATTCGGTTGCATCGAATCCACGAGCTGCATGTCGACGAGGCCGCCCTTACCGGCGAATCGGTACCGGTGACCAAGCATACCGATGCGGTCGCGCCGGAAACTGTGCTGGGCGATCGCACCTGCATGGCCTATTCGGGCACGTTGGTCACAGCGGGCTACGCCGAGGGCGTTGTCGTCGCCACGGGCAACCTCACCGAACTGGGCCGCATCAGCTCGATGTTGAGCCAAGTTTCCGAACTCACCACACCCCTGATTCGTCAGCTCAACGATTTCGGACGGGTTCTGACCGTCGCCATCGTTCTCCTTGCCCTTTTAACGTTCGGTTACGGCGTCGTGGTGCAGGAACATTTGGCCTCGGACATGTTTCTAGCGGCCGTCGGTCTCGCAGTAGCCGCTATTCCCGAGGGTTTGCCCGCCGTCGTCACCATCGCCTTGGCCATCGGTGTGCAACGCATGGCCCAACGCAAGGCCATCATTCGGCGGCTTCCCGCGGTGGAAACCCTCGGTTCGGTCACCGTCATTTGCTCCGACAAAACGGGAACGCTTACGCGAAACGAAATGACCGTGCAAATGGCCGCCACGGCGGCGGGGATTTTCTCGGTTACCGGCACCGGATACGCGCCCAAAGGCGATATTCTGCTCGATCAACAGAAGGTTGATCCGCAAATGTTTCCGGTACTGTGCGAGATGGCGCAGGCCGCGCTGCTGTGCAATGACGCGGTGGTGACACCGAAGCACGACGCATGGCAAGCCGTGGGCGATCCCACTGAGGCCGCGCTGGTGACTTTCGCACACAAGGTCGGCCTCGAAGCCGGCAGTATGAATGGCGAGTACCCGCGGCGCGCTGTGATTCCCTTCGCCTCCGAACACCGCTACATGGCGACCCTGCACAGTGACGCGCTGGGACACGGCGTGATTTACGCCAAAGGCGCGCCGGAGAAGCTGTTGCAGATGTGTAAGCTTCAACGCATGCGCGGCGAGGACAGCGCGTTGGATCAGGTTTATTGGGAATCGATCATGGCGCGCTTCGCCGAATCCGGTCAGCGACTTCTCGCCGTCGCATCGAAAGCCCTGGATGCGCCGCGGGAGTCACTGACTGAAGTCGATCTCGCCGAAGGTCTGAGCTTGCTTGGCATCGTTGGCATGAGCGATCCGCCGCGTGATGAAGCCATTCACGCCATCGCGCAATGTCAAAGCGCGGGTATTCGCGTCAAGATGATCACCGGCGATCATGCCGCGACCGCAAAAGCGATCGGCGAGAAAATGGGGCTGAGCCGTGGACAACCCGTTCTCACCGGCCAAGATCTTGAGGCATTGAGCGAACAGGACTTGCGCCTGCGGGTCATGGAAACAGACATCTTCGCCCGCGCCAGTCCCGAACACAAGCTGCGCCTTGTCACCGCGCTTCAAGCCAACAATCAAGTCGTGGCCATGACCGGCGACGGCGTCAACGACGCGCCCGCTTTGAAACGCGCCAACGTCGGCGTCGCCATGGCTATCAAAGGCACGGAAGTGGCGAAGGAAGCCGCCGAAATGGTGCTGGCTGACGACAACTTCGCCTCCATCAGTCACGCCGTCGAGGAAGGCCGCACGGTACATGACAACATCAAGAAGTCGATTCTTTTCATATTGCCGACTAACGGCGGCGAGGCGTTTACCATCATCGCGGCGATCATTCTCGGCACGACTCTGCCGATAACGCCGGCGCAGATCTTGTGGGTCAATATGATCACCGCGGTCACTCTGGCATTGTCGCTGGCATTCGAACCGGCCGAGACGGACGTGATGCAGCGTCCGCCCCGACCAGTAAACGAGCCTTTGCTGTCGCGACTCTTGCTGTGGCGGATTGCCTTCGTATCGGCGATTCTCGTCGTCGGCACCTACGGTCTATTCGCCTGGCAAATTCAACAAGGAGCCGAAGTCGCGTACGCGCGCACCGTCGCGGTCAATACGCTGGTGATGTTCGAGGTCTTTTATCTTTTCAATACGCGCTACCTGTGGCGCGCCGTTGGCAGTTGGCGGACCTTGGTCGGCAATCCATACGTGCTTTACGCCGTCGCCTTGGTCATTCTTTTCCAACTGCTGTTCACCTACTGGACACCCATGCAAACGTTGTTCGTCACGCGGGATATCACGGTAACAGATTGGATCGCCATCACGCTCGTGGCTTCGACAGTTTTTGTGTTGGTGGAGTTGGAGAAGCTCGTCGGCCGCCGGCGACTTCACGGAAAACAGTAATCCTTACGGGACGTCACTTTTGATGCTGCGAGGAATGCAGAGGGTTCCAGTATATAGCCGTAGTTTTCTTGTCCAGGATCGATGGTTCAAATCGCTCAAGTTGCGTTAAATCAACCATACACCACGTCGCGCAATAGCGACATCACGTACCCATTCCGCAGCCGCGGGAACGTCCCAAATGGCCCGAAACCGGCTGGCGCGAAAATTGCCACTGTTTTGGTCGAGCGTCGACGTTATGGCTGTTCGAGCGACCCACAGTTGCAGATAAACCAATGGAGACTTGTTGTGCGACGTTTCTTTTTGTCAACACATCATGGCGCGATGCTGCGAGAGCCGCGGATTTTGTCGGCGACGATCCTTGCTCTGTCACTCGTCGCTTGTGGCGGTGGCGCCAGCAACTCGAACGACGCATCACCCGCGGACCCACCAAGCGAGGCCCCGCCGGCATCTGCAGGACCACAAGCCTTTCAGCAAGATGGCGGACCCGACGGTCTGGCGGTCATGGAGGCTGAAAACGCCGCTTCTATTGCGTTGTTTGACGACCACACCTGGCAATTTGTGTCCGTTTCCGGCGCATCCGGATTGGGTGCGATGGAAGCTATTCCGAACACAGGCCGGAATGCGACCCAAGCCGGTGTGAACGCCAGCCCTAGAATGGACTTTTTGGTGAATTTTTCTCATGCCGGCACCCATTACGTTTGGATTCGGGGTTTGGCCCTCAGCCCAGAAGATGATTCGCTGAACATTGGCCTCGACGGCGCCCTCCAAAGCGGTGCCGAAGGGATATCGCTCTTCGGCACCTCGCCGGGATGGCGCAATCGCCGAAGTGACGATGCAGTCGCCCGGATAGAAGTCGCCACACCGGGCGCTCATGTTCTGAATATTTGGATGGGTGAAGACGGACTGGTCGTGGACAAAGTCCTGCTAACAACCAATCGACGGTATGTTCCGACGGGATCCGGTCCGGCTGAAAGCCCGAAGTCCGAACCCATCGTCGCGGCGCCGACCATCGCGCCGCCGGGCCAAATATTCACTGAGTCCGTCGAGGTGACGATCTCGACGGTCACCTCCAATGCGCAGATTGTATTTACCACTAACGGCAGTGACCCGCTTGCGACCGGCAACATCTACACGGGGCCGTTCATCGTGAATGCGGAAGCAACCGTACGCGCCGTGGCGACGGCGGACGGCTATCGCGCCAGCCAAGAGGCTACCGCACAATTCACCGTGGGCACGTGCCACCCGGTCCGCATCATGCCCCTGGGCGATTCGATCACTCTCGGTTCCGGCACACCCGCAACGGAAGGCGACTTCGTCGGCTATCGCCGCAAGCTGTTCGTCGATCTAACCGGCGCCGGCTATCAAGTGGATTTCGTGGGCAGTCAAAATAACGGAAGCGGTGCCGCCAGCGGCGCATCTTTCGATACCCAACATGAAGGGCGCGGCGGCTGGCGCGCGGACGAAATAGCGACAACTGTCCATGACTGGTTGGTCGCCAACCCGGCCGAAGTGGTCCTGCTACATGTGGGCACCAATGACATCGCGAGGGATCCAAGCGACTCGAGCGTCACCGACGTTGCGGCTATTCTGGATGAGATAGACCGATTCGATCCGAATGTAACGGTCGTCTTGGCCCGAATCATCGGTCAACTGAACAGTGCCGGTGAACCGCGCAACACCGTCACCCAATACAACAAGAACATCCAGACTCTCGCGGATCAAAGAATCGCGGCAGGGGACAAGATTGTCGTTGTCGACATGGAGCAAGCGATCGATTATGCGACCGAGATGGCGGACACCCTTCATCCAACCATTACGGGCTATAACAAAATGTCCGAACGCTGGTTCAATGGATTGATGAGTTTTCTACCCAAGTGCGCACCGTAGCGAGTTGCCCTGCGGCGCGTTGCTGGCCCACCACGAACCGCTCGTCTAGCCCGCGGCGGCAGCATCCGCTTGCGCCGACGCAACCGTTGCACGCGTCTTACGCGACATAATTAAGTAAGCCGACGGCACGACGAACAACGTCAGTACCGTGCCCACCAACAAGCCGCCGACGATGACCCAGCCGATGGGTTGGCGGGCTTCGGCGCCGGCGCCCACGGCCAGTGCCAAAGGCACCGCACCAAGCACCATGGCGGCGGTGGTCATAAGAATGGGTCGCAGACGCAGCGCGGCAGCTTCGATGACCGCTTCGCGAATGTCCTTGCCTTGATCGCGCAGTTGATTGGCGAAGTTGACGATCAAGATGCCGTGCTTGGAGATCAACCCGATGAGCATGATGAAGCCGACTTTGGTGTAGACGTTCACCGAGCCTCCGGTCAGATAAATGGTCGCGACGGCACCTGAAATTGCCAGCGGCACGGTGATCAAAATCACCAGCGGATCGATGAAGCTCTCGAATTGGGCGGCGAGCACCAGATAGATAAACGCCAGCGCCAGCGCAAAAATCAGAAACAGCGCCGCGCCCGACTCTTTAAACTCGCGCGATTGACCATCCAGCGCCGTCTGCGCCTCCGGTGGCAGAACCTCCGCCGCCGCTTGGTCCAAAAACGTCAATGCATCGCTCAAGGTGTAACCCGGCGCGATATTGGCCGAGATGATCGCGGCGCGGAAGCGGTTGAAGTGATTCAGCTCCTTGGGCGCGACCGTTTCACTGACATCGACGAGATTGGAAAGCTGAATCAATTCGCCGTCGGCGCCGCGTACATAAATGGAGGTGAGATCCTGCGGCGTCGCACGGTCCTTGTCTTCCAGCTTCACGATAACGTCGTACTGCTCCCCTTCCCGTTTGAAGCGAGTAACCTCGCGACCGCCCAGCAGCGTTTCCAGCGTCCGTCCGATGGTTTCGACGTCGACTTTGACGTCCGACACCTTATCCCGGTTGACGTTGATCGTCAGCTGCGGCTTGTTCAGCTTGAGATCGCTGTCGACATTGGCCAATCCTGGGAAATCTCGCGCCTTGGCCATCAACTTGTTCACCGTGTCTTGCAGTTCGGCATAGGACGTGCCCATCACGACGAACTGAACCGGCGGGTTGCGGAAACTCTGTCCCAATGACGGCGGATTGATCGGGAACGCAAACACGCCGGGCAGTCCGAACATCTTGGGCATGAGCTCCTGGGCAATGTCCTGCTGTTTGCGCGTCCGATCGTCCCAATGCTCGAGGCTGACGAAGGACAAGGCGAAGTTGACCGGGTTGGGTCGCTCCAAACCGGGCGCCACCACCATGAAATAGGTGCGCACTTCGGGAATTTGGCTGTAAAACTGTTCGATCTGGCGGGCGTACTTATCCGTGTACTCCATGGTCGCGCCCTCGGGGGCCGAAATGATGCCGATGATGATCCCGCGATCTTCAGTCGGCGCCAGTTCCGATTTCAACGTCGTGAAGAAGTACCCGCCCGCCCCGGCGACCAGCAATGCCCCGGCCATCACCAGCCAACGGGCCTTCAACACCGTGTTCAGCAGCGATTTATAGCCGCTGTTCATGCCGTTCAACCAGCGCTCAGTGACGGTGTAAAAGGCGCCATGAGTCTTTTCCGCCTTCAACAATTTGGAGCACATCATGGGTGTAAGCGTCAGAGCGACGAAGCCGGACACCACCACCGCGCCGGCCACGGATAGCGCAAACTCCGAGAACAAGCGCCCCGTGTTACCCGTGATGAACGCCAACGGCGTGAACACCGCCACCAGCGTCAGCGTCATGGCGACGATGGCGAATGCGATTTCCTTGCTGCCCTCGACCGCCGCTTCGAAGGGCTTTTGTCCTTCCTCGACCCGACGATAGATGTTCTCCAGCATGACAATGGCGTCGTCCACCACCAAACCGATAGCCAGCACCATGCCCAGCAGAGTCAGAATATTGATCGAGAAACCCAGCACAAAAAGAAAGAAGAATCCGCCCACCAACGATACCGGAATAGTGACGAATGGAATGAGCGTGGCCCGCAGGGTGCGCAAGAACAGAAAAATCACCAGCACAACCAGCACCAAGGCTTCGGCGATGGTCACGTAAACGGATTTGATGGATTCATCGATAAATCGCGACGAGTCGAACGCCACTTGGAGCTTCATGCCTTCCGGCAAGGCAGCGCTGATCTCGGGCAGCGCCGCCTTGACCGCAATGCCCACCTCCAGCGTATTGGCCGTCGACTGCTTGACCACGCCCAGACCCACCGCGGGATTGCCGTTCACCCGCACGGCGTTGCGCTCGTCCGCCGCGCCCAATGCGGCATGGCCGACGTCCCGCATGCGCACCGGATACCCGTCCACCTGACGAATGATCATGTTGTTGAACTGCTCCGGCGTGGTCAAACCGGTTTGGGTGAAAACAGTGAACTCGCGCATGGCGCTCTCGATGCGCCCCGACGGCACTTCGACGTTCTGCTCCCGCAGCGCCGTCTCCACGTCCTGCGGCGTCAAGCGGTAAGCAGCGAGACGATCCCGGTCCAACCACAAGCGCATGGCGTAGCGGCGCTCACCACCGATGATCACGCTGGCGACGCCGGGCAACGTTTGCAGGCGATCCTTGACGTAACGGTCGGCGTAATCGGTGATTTCCAGGGGATTGTGGCGGTCGCTGGAAAACGCGACCCAAATGATCGCCTGGGCGTCGGCATCGATTTTCGCGACCACCGGATCGTCGGCTTCATCGGGCAACACGCCGCCGACACGGGAGACCCGATCGCGCACATCGTTGGCCGCGGCGTCGACGTCCCGCTCCAGGTGAAACTCGACGGTGATCTGACTGACTTCCTCGCGGCTCACCGATTTGATGGTGCGTATGCCTTCGATGCCCGCCAGGGACTCCTCCAGCGGATTGGTGATCTGGCTCTCGATGATCTCGGCGCTGGCGCCGGGGTACACCGTGCGCACGGAAACCACCGGCGTGTCGATTTTCGGATACTCGCGCACCGACAAACGATCGTAGGAAATGATGCCGATGAGCACCAGCATCAAACTCATTACCGTGGCGAATACGGGCCGGCGAATGGAGAGTTCAGGCAGAAACATGGGTTATTCTTTCGCGGCCGCTTGCGGCGCATTGATCACGGTCACCGCCGCGCCCTCGCGGATTTTGGTTTGCCCGGCGGTAACAACCATATCTCCCGCGCTCAAGCCGCTCAGTACTTCCACTTCGCCGCGCCGCCGGTAGCCGATGGTGATCGGGACCAGGTTCACCGCACCTTCCGTCACGCGGTAAACGAACTGCTTTTCGCCGATGGGCCACAGGGCCTCTTCGGGCATCACGAGCGCATTGTCCTTTTCGGACACCCGCAGCTTCACCCGCGCAAACATCCCCGGGCGCAAGCGGCCCTGGTCGTTCGCCACTCGCGCCCGCAGTTGCACGCTGCGGCTGGCTGTCTCCAGTCGCGGCGCAATGACATAGACCTCGCCGGAGAACGTCTCGCCCGGATAAGCGTCGGCTTGAATATCGACCTTCTGTCCGACGCGTAGTTGGGTCAAATTGACCTCGGGCACCTGAAAATCCAACTTCAACGAACTAATATCGGTGATCTCCACCAGGTCGTCGCCGTCTTGAACGAAGTCGCCGGGACTCACCAAGCGCAACCCCAAAGTGCCACTGAACGGCGCCCGCAAAACCGTCTTGCGCAATCGATCCTCGTCGAGAGCGCGCACCGCGCGCGCTTCCTCGAGCAAAGCGGCTTCCTGGTCGTATTCCTGTTGGCTCGTTAGATTCTTTTCCACCAAACGCTTGGCACGATCGTAGTTCAGCTGGCGAATTTTCAAACTGGCGCTGCTTTGATCCAACCGCGCCCGATACTCCGCCGCGGCCAGCGTCACCAACACCGCGCCCTGCTCGACCCGATCACCTTCCTTGAAATGGATCTTCTCGATCAGCCCCGAGATCTCCGGCCGCAACGTAACGGACTCGTTGGCAATCAGCGAACCGACGGCATTGATCTCGATGACCAGCATTTCAGCGCGCAC
>JAKACW010000129.1 GCA_021821045.1 Pseudomonadota bacterium | reverse complement strand
TCATCGCGGAATAATCCGCTCCCACGAGGGCTTCGCCTTTACGACTCTTCAACGAAATGTCGAAGCAGAAACTCTTCATCCGCGGGCGACAGGTCAAAGCGCCGCGACGCCTCTTCGATGGTTTTCACGTCGTGCCGCGGCTGCTCACTCAGCCACTGAATGGCATGACGCAGCGCTTCGCCTTCGGGGATGATTGGCTCCATGGTTTAGCATTCTACCGTGGGAGCGGATCATTCCGCGATTGAGTCGGGCGACAATGATGAAGCCATCGAAGAATCGCGGAATGATCCGCTCCCACAATGATCGACCGCAATACCTGTGGGAGCGGTTTCCTACCGCGATTCTTCACCCGACTCATCGCGAAATGATTCGCTCCCACTGCAACCTACTCTAATCATCGTTTCTTGCCGACCAGCTTCAGAAACGCGGCCTCATCCAGCAGCTCGATGCCGAGGGACTTGGCCTTATCCAGCTTCGAGCCCGCTTCGTCACCCACGACCACGTAATCGGTTTTCTTGGACACGCTGCCGCTGACTTTTCCGCCCAGTTCTTCGATGGCCGCTTTGGCATCGCCGCGGGTCATGGTTTCCAAGCCGCCGGTGAGCACGAATGTCTTACCCGCCAACGCGCCGCCGGCGGTCCTCTTTACTTTGTCCCAGCGCACGCCGGCGTCAATGATTTGCTGTATGACTTCGCGGTTGTGCCTCTGCTGGAAGAAATGGCTGATGTTGTGCGCCACGATGGGCCCCACGTCGGGCACCTCCAACAGGTCTTCCTCGCTGGCATCCATCAGCGGCCCGATATCGCCGAAATGCTGCGCCAAGGTTTTCGCCATGACTTCGCCCACCTGGGGAATGCCCAGCGCATAGAGAAATCGCGGCAGCGTCGTGTGTTTTGATTTCTCGATGGCATCGATCACGTTTTTGGCCGATTTGTCGCCCATGCGCTCGAGGGCGGCGAGTTGGTCGTGCTCGAGGCGGTAGATGTCCGCCACCGTTTTCACCAGCTCTTGTTCGACGAGTTGCATCACCAGCTTGTCGCCCAACCCTTCGATGTCCATGGCGCCGCGGGAGGCGAAATGACCGATGGCGCCCATGCGTTGCGCCGCGCAATACAACCCGCCCAAACAGCGGTGGGCGGCTTCATCTTCGATGCGCTCCACTTCGGAGCCGCACCCCGGGCATTTCTTCGGCATGTGCCACGGCTTGGTGCCCTTGGGGCGTTTGTCAGCGATCACCCCCACCACTTCGGGAATCACATCGCCGGCGCGGCGCACGATCACCGTGTCGCCGACGCGAACGTCTTTGCGTTCAACTTCATCCTGATTGTGCAGCGTCGCGCGGCTGACAATCACGCCGCCGACCGCCACAGGTTTGAGTTGGGCAACGGGCGTCACCACGCCGGTGCGCCCGACGGAAGCGATGATGTCTTCGACCTCGGTGGTCACCTCATGAGCTGGAAACTTGTGCGCCACCGCCCAGCGCGGCGCTCGCGCGGTAAAACCCATGGCCTCGCGATCGTCGAAATGATCGATCTTGTACACCACGCCGTCGATTTCGTAGGGAATCTTATCGCGGCGCGCGCCGATGTCGTTGTAATAGGCCAGCAATCCTTGCAGCCCCTTAACCACCTTGAGTTCCTCGCCGACACGAAAGCCCCAATCGGCCAATTTAGCCATCAGCTTCGAATGAGTGGCTGCGACTTCGGCCGATGTCTCCCCCGTGCCCCAAGGAAAAAACGACAGCGGCCGTTTGGCGGTGATGGATGAATCCAATTGACGGACACTGCCGGCGGCCGCGTTGCGCGGATTGGCAAACACTTTGCCCTCGCGCTGCAGCCGTTCCTTGTTGAGCTTTTCGAAATCTTTCTTGCGAATGACCACCTCGCCGCGCACTTCCAATACCTTGGGCCAACCCTTGCCCAGCAAGTGTAGCGGCACGGTTTTGATGGTGCGGGCGTTGGCGGTGACATCCTCGCCTTTCTCGCCGTCGCCGCGGGTGGCGGCCGTGACGAGTACGCCGTTCTCGTAGCGCAAACTGAGGGAGAGCCCGTCCAGCTTCGGCTCGGCAACGTACTCGATGATCGGCTTGTCCAGCGCCTGACGGATCCGCCGATCGAAATCCTCGACATCAGAATCTTCGAACGCGTTGCCTAAAGACAGCATGGGAACGGCGTGACGCACTGCGCCGAATTCCTTCAGCGGCGCGCCCCCGACCCGTTGGGTCGGCGAATCGGGAGTCACTAATTCCGGATGAGCCGCCTCGAGCGCTTGCAGCTCTTGGAAGAGTTTGTCGAAGTCGGCGTCCGAGATAACCGGATCGTCGAGCACATAGTAGCGGTGGTTGTGATAGTTAATTTTCTCGCGCAGTTGCTCTACGCGATCACGCACACTGCTCATGCATTGGCGGCTTGGGCCAGACGCGACCTTCTCTGGAAGTCGGCGATGCGCGAGTGAATGTGGTCGATACCTTGCTTGGTCAGGGTGCTGCGCTTCTCATCGCACACCAGACCGTCCAAGGTGCGGGCCAATTGACGGGCCGTTTCCAACATGAGACTGAAGGTGGCCATGGCTTCTTCGGGACGGGCAATGTTGGCGAACAAGATCAGACCCGGCGTGGCCAGCTCTTCCATGGTGGTGAGATTGAAGCTGCCGGGCTCCATCATGTTGGCGACGCTGAACAACGGGCGATTGGCCGGTCGGTTCGGGCCGACGTAGTGAAAGATGTTCATCTTGCCGAATGACATGCCGGTGGCCGTCAAGGCTTTGAGAATTTGCGAGCCGCGCAGGGTGTGATTGTTGCCGACCACGTTCAATACCAGGATGAGGCCGTCCTGTTGCGGTGGGGCCTTCGCATCCACCGTTTCGGTCTGCTCAGGCAAATCCTGCTCGGACGCGACGGATTCGGCGGGCGCACTCTTTGCCGGCGGCGCGCTGCGCTGCTCAGCAACCGGCGCTTTGGCGGGCGCCTTTTTCACCGTAACTTTGGGTTCTGGCCGTGACGCCACTGGCGGCTCCCAGTCATCCAGCGGATCGGCGATGTAGTCATTCTGATCGACATAACGCGGCGCCGCTTTGCCGCCGATGCCTTCATTGACCAAGGCCACGTCGTAGCCGTCGTCAACTTCATCGGCACCGGCAAATCGCGAACGCTGCATGTCCCGCTCGCGCGCGGTCGATACTTTCGGTTCGCTGCGCCGGAACCACAAGAACAAAACGACGAGAACGATCAGGCCGGGAATGATGGTGAGTTTGAGAGTGTCCGCATCGATAAAATCTAACGACTCCATGTCGCGCCGTGCCCCCTGTGCGTTGCGATCCATCGCCCTTACGTGGGAAAGATACCCCGTAGGCACCTATTGAGATGCAATCAATGATATACCCATCCGCGCGGCGCATACAACGGTGGGATTGGCGACAGGTGGAATAAAGAATCGCGGTAGGAAACCGCTCCCACGACAGCGGATCATCCAATGTGGGAGCGGATCATTCCGCGATGAGTCGGGTGAAGAATCGCGGTAGGAAACCGCTCCCACAAAAAGAATCGCGAAAGGAATTCGCTCCCACAGTGGATTCGCGTCGCGTTGTGGGAGCGGTTTCCTACCGCGATTGATACAAACTACGCGTTGACCGCCATCTGCACCGCTTCGTCGAGATCCACCGCCACCAACCGCGACACGCCCGGCTCGTGCATGGTGACGCCGGTGAGTTGGTTGGCCATTTCCATCGTCACTTTATTGTGGGTGATGAAAATGAACTGCACGCGCTCGGACATTTCTTTGACCAGCGTGCAGAAGCGGCCGACGTTGGCGTCATCCAGCGGCGCGTCCACTTCGTCGAGCATGCAGAACGGCGCCGGATTGAGATCGAAAATCGAAAACACCAATGCCACCGCGGTTAACGCCTTCTCGCCGCCGGAGAGCAGATGAATGGTGCTGTTGCGCTTGCCGGGCGGACGGGCCATGACGGTGATGCCCGTTTCCAGCAGATCTTCGCCGGTCAATTCGAGGTAAGCGTGACCGCCGCCGAACAAGCGTGGGAACTTGGCCTGCAAACCTTCGTTGACTTTGTCATAGGTTTCTTTAAATCGGCTGCGCGTTTCGCGGTCGATCTTGTGCATGGCGTTTTCGAGGGTCGTCAACGCGTTAGTCAAATCTTCGTGCTGCGCGTCGAGGTATTTCTTGCGCTCGGCTTGCTCGGTGTATTCGTCGATGGCGGCCAGATTGATGGCACCGAGACGTTGGATGGAGCGCCCGACCTTGTCCACTTCCTCTTGCCACACGGCAACGGTCGCTTCGGGGGGCAGGCTTTCCAACAACGGCTTGAGTTCAAACTGTGCTTCGTTGATTTGCTCCAGCACGGTCTGCGCCCGCACGTTAACCTCCTGCCAGTCCATGCGCAATTGTTGGATGGCGTCCCGCGCGGATTGAATGCGAACTTCAACTTCTTGACGTAACTGATTGAGCTCTCGAATCTTGTGATCGATCTCCTCGACCTGACGACGGGCCTGGGCCAGTTTCGATTCGACGGCCTGACGGCTGGCCAGCAAGCCTTCCAACTGACGCGCCATATCGGCCAGCGGCCCTTCGGCGCCTTCCAACGCGGCAAACAACTCGTCGCGGCGTTTGCCCAAGTGTTCAAGCTGGTGCTCAGTGCGAACGAGACTTTCCTGCGTTGCCCGCAACTGGGCTTGATTGCGTTGCAGACGCAGTTCGATTTGATGAGCCGTGTCGCGATCCGTGCGGGATTGCTTGCGCGCATCTTCCAGCTCCAGGCGCAAGGTGTCGCGGTTCTGGAGCAAGGATTCACGCTCTTTGTCATGACCTTCGTTGGCAAGCAGCGCGTCGTTGAGGCGGCCGCGAGCGTTGGTCAGTTCGCTTTGGTCACTGGCGAACTGTTTGGTCGCTTCCTCAAGCTCCGTAGCGATCGCGCCCATGCGCTGGCGCAAAGCCTCCAAGCGTGTGGTCAGCGCGCTGGATTTCGCTTGCAGCGTGCCGTGTTGCGCGGCGATCTGAGGACGCCGCCCCAACAACTGTTCACGCTCGTTATCCAGCTCGGCGGCGCGCTGCTCCGATTCGGCCAAGCGCTCTTCCCATTCGGCCAGCATCGCGCCGGCCTGGTCGGCGCTCGACCGCAGAGACTTGAGCATCTGCTCGCGGGCCAACACGCTGTGCTCACCGCCGGCGGTGTGCGCCAGGCGCAACCAGTGCCGGCCGAGCCAGATGCCGTCGCGGGTCACAATGGATTGGTTCGGCTCCAA
>JAKACW010000062.1 GCA_021821045.1 Pseudomonadota bacterium | reverse complement strand
GCATCGACGGCGCGCAGCTCACGCCGTTCTCCAAACTCAAGTACGGCGCCGCCAAACGCTGGTTTCCCGCCATCAAGCTCTTCATCCTGCCACCTGAGCGGCTCGAAATTCCCGCCGCCCTAAAAGGCCGCGCTCGCCGGGCCTACCCGAGCCGGCACCTGGCGGACACCATGACGAAGATGATGTTCCAGACCAGCCACTACGAGTCGACGCTGTTCGACGCATTGATCGATGCGCAGGCGATTTACGGCCCGAAGCACATTGTCGTCGAGGATGTACAGTGGCGACCGCTCACCTATCGCCAAGTCATTACCCGTTCCCTGGCGATCGGCAAAGCGCTGGCGGCGATCACGGATCACAAAGAATATGTCGGCGTGTTGCTGCCCAACGTCGCCACCACTGTGGTTGTGTTCATGGGGCTGCAGGCCCACGGCCGCGTGCCGGCCATGCTCAACTACACCGCGGGCGGCAACGGCATGGCCGCCGCCTGCCGCACCGCTCAACTGAAAAAGGTCGTTACCTCACGCAAGTTCATTGAGACGGCGGAGCTGCAAAGCGAGGTGGAGATTCTGGCCCGGCAAACCCAAGTGATCTATCTCGAAGATGTGGGCGAAGGCATCAGGCGCGGCGACAAGCTGCGCGCGCTGATTGGCAGTTATATCCCGCGCCGCACCTACCAGCGCCACAACGGCGGCGTTTCGCCAAGCGACCCCGCGGTGGTGTTGTTTACCTCCGGCTCCGAAGGCACGCCCAAAGGCGTCGTTCTTTCCCACGCCAATCTATTGGCCAACCGCGCCCAGCTGACCTCGCGCGTCGATTTCAATGCCGACGATGTCATCCTCAATGCCATGCCGCTGTTTCACTCCTTTGGCCTAACGGGCGGCACTTTGCTGCCACTGCTGTCGGGCATGAAAGCGTTCTTTTACCCCTCGCCGCTGCACTACCGCGTCGTTCCCGAGGTGGCGTACGAAGTCAACGCAACCATTCTGTTCGGCACCAACACGTTCTTGGCCGGCTACGCCAAAAATGCGCACCCCTATGATTTCTACAGCATCCGTTATGTGTTCGCGGGCGCAGAAAAGCTCCAGGATGAAACACGCCGCCTGTGGGTCGATCGCTTCGGCGTGCGCATTTTCGAAGGCTACGGGGCGACGGAAACGAGTCCGGTGCTGGCGTTCAACACGCCCATGGAGAATCAGCCCGGCTCCGTGGGCCGGTTTCTCCCCGACATCAGCTCTCACCTCGAGTCCGTGCCCGGTGTGGCGGAAGGGGGCAAGCTCCACGTCAAAGGGCCCAACGTCATGCTGGGTTACCTGATGCACGACAAGCCGGGCCAAATCGTGCCGCCGCGCAGCGATCAGGGCGAAGGCTGGTATGACACGGGCGACATCGTCACCATCGACGAAGACGGATTCGTCACCCTCGTCGGACGCCTGAAGCGTTTCGCCAAAATCGGCGGCGAAATGGTGTCTCTAACGGCGGTGGAGGAATTGATTTACCGCGCCTGGCCTGAACAACGTCACGCCGTGGTCGCCATCGCCGACTCGCAGCGGGGTGAGCAACTGATTCTTGTTACTGAGCACAGCCAGCCCGAGCGCTCGGTGTTGCTGCAGCAGGCACGGAAGGATCTAGTGAACGAAATCAACGTGCCCAAAAAGATCCTGTCGGTTCCGGCATTGCCGTTGATGGGCACCGGCAAGACGGACTACCCAGGCATCGCGGCGCTGGTGCAAAAGGAACTTGGAGCATAGTGGAAAATCGTGGAATGATCCGCTCCCACAGTAACGATGGTCGTCCATGTGGGAGCGGATCATTCCGCGATAGAGTTGACGGAGAATCTCGGCAGCTAACCGCCCCCCACAACAAACGATTAGGACGAGGTAAACATGACCGACCAAACGGAAGCAAACGAAATCGCCGCCTACGCGCAGAAGCTAATCGATATCGCCGATCGGGACCGCATGCCTGAACTGTTCGAGCCGAATGGCAATGCCTACTACCAGATTCACGACCGCAACGGGGTGAGCGTCACGGTGCTTCCCACGACGGCGCTGGATGAGGACCATATCATCCGGCTGCTGAAATACCGACTGGCCCAATACCTGCCCATCAATTTCGTCGACGCGCAGCGCGTCTATAGAGAGCGCATCGAACACGAGCCGCGCTCCCATGTGTTGCCGCAGGACATTCACGTCATCGCCGGTTCCGCGGCGACCGGACAGATTCTGTGCTATCTGGTCATCAAGTCCTTGCCCGATGCGCCCGCCGGCACCACCCTCGAGACGCGGGAGCGGCCTTTGTTCCCAGCGGAAAAGACCCACGGCTGGGGCGTCTACAATCGTCTGCGTTTGTTGCCCGATATTCCGGTGCACAAGATCCGTGAGATTGGCCGTTTCGTGAAAAACCAGCAGCTCAGCGCGCTCGACGAACTCGGCGTACGCGGCCCCATCGAAGTGGGCGTGGCGGCATTCCGCACTTTGGTCGGCCCCCTGCGCGCCGATATCGATGCCATCGTGGGCGACCTCGAGGAAGGCATTGCGGCGCAAAACCTGAAGTACTTCCACGTGCCCATGGTGCTCATTCACGGCACCATCCCCTACGAAGGCGAAGACGACTACCTGTTTCCCCGCTACCAGTTCTGTAACGTGTTTCCGTTCGCCGTGGCCGTGTCGGACGTGTCACTGGCCATGAAGACGCGCCTCAACCAGATCGAGGATGCATTAAATCAAACGGGAAAACAGGCCATGCGCGCCCTGCTCGCCCTGAAGAAGGACCTGCAGATTCCCAAGAGCAGTCTCGAACCCGCCGCGGGCATGACCAACCTGAACGTTTCAGCGGTTCCGCAAAAAGAACTCAAGATGCAGCAGCGGCGCGAACTGCTGGATCTCGGCAACAAACTGCGCAAGACCGAATTGTTTTCCGGCTTGTCTGTCGCAGAAGCGTCCATTCTGCGCAACTGCATGGAAACCGTGTCCGTCGCCCCCGGCGAGCACATCGTCAAGCAAGGCGACTTCGGTGACGACTTGTTTCTCATCGAGGAAGGCGAGGCCGAAGTGCGCATCGCCGACCCCAGCGGCAAAGAGCGCGTCATGCGTACCATGGGGCCGGGGGAATACTTCGGCGAGATCGGCCTGCTCACCGGCGGCATCCGCACCGCCAATGTCATCGCCAAATCACGGATGCAGCTCATGCGGCTGGACAACGAGCATTACGGCAAGTATCTGGAGCAAGTACCGGACGTGGACCGGCATCTGCACCGCATGGCGGCTCAGCGGGCGGTGGCGTCGTTTCAGCAACCGGAAAAGCGGTCGCCGTAAAGGCATATCGCGGATGAATCCGCTCCCACAGCAACTCCCGATGATCAGTCCCCGTGGGAGCGGTTTCCTACCGCGATTCTTCGCCAGACTCCAGCGCGGAGTGATCCGCTCCCACAATCAACCCCCGATGCTCGGTCCCTGTGGGAGCGGTTTCCTACCGCGATTCTTCGCCAGACTCCAGCGCGGAGTGATCCGCTCCCACAATCAACCCCCCTACCACTGCACCTCGACCGTGGCATAGGCCCGCATTCCCGGCGATTCAAACCCGACCGCCTCTTCATAATCTTCGTCAAACAGATTATCGATGCCGAGGACGCCACGAGTCGATTCGGTGAATTGATGATTCACATTCGCGTCGACCCGAAAATATGAACCCAACTTGACCGTGTCCGTCGGCACCGACGAATCGTATCGCGACCCTGTGTATCGAATCCGCGCCGCGACGGTCGTGGCTGGCCTGAATGCATAACTCACCGACGCCGACCCAACCCATTCGGGACGATTGAACAGAACATCGCTGCTGCCGACGATTTCGTGCTCGGCGTAGGTTGCCTGGGCCGCCAACGACACTTTGTCGCTCATCGTCCCAGAAGCCGATACCTCCGCGCCTTGAGTAACGACCTCATCCCGGTTGACCAACTGCGGCGGCGGACCGGCGTCGAAATCGACGAGATTTTTGAACTTGTTACGAAACACGGTCAACTCAATTAGCTCGAACGGACCAACCCGCGAAAAGACCAATCCTCCATCCAACATCTGGCTCTTTTCCGGCACCAGATCCGAGTTGCCGACAATGGGATTGCCGAGCGCATAAAAACTGGGCAGCTTGAACCCGCGTCCCCAATTCACACGCAGCGCCGTCGTGGACGTGAAGTCCCAACGCGCCGAGGCGCTGGGGTTGATCTCGGTGTCGCCGTCTTCGACGTGATCCGCGCGCAAACCGGCCTCAGCCGTGACGTTCTCGCTGGCCCGCAACCGCCCGTAGAAAAACAGCGCTTGGGTATCGCGCTCCAGTGCAAAACTGCTGTCGACGGGAAAGCCGCCGAAGTCGATGGAACTGCGACTGTCGCCATCCTCGGAGGTGACTTCGGCGCCGAAAATAGTTTGATGCCCGTCCGTGTAGCGATTCAGCACGGCGCCGACGAGACCGTAGCGTTTCAATTCACTGTCGCTAACGGACGCCGGTATGCCGAAAGGATCCCGCGTGCCGGGGGCAATCCCCGGCGAATCGGTCAACTCGTCGCGCGTGAAATAGGTCAGCGCCAGTTTGATTTCCTGTCGGACCGTCGGCGCGAATTCAAACGAAACATTCGTCGCCACGTCTTCGCTCTCGCGTCGCTCCAGTTCCCGCAGGGTCGCGTAACGCGGGCCACCGCTGTCGTCTTGGAAACTGGTGCTGTCGTTGTTATTGGCAAACACTTGCACGCCAACCGTTGAAGCGGAACGGATCGCCGCGCGATGGGAGAAAGCCAGCGAGCGATTAAAGAATTCGCTTCCTTCGACCGGCTCACCGTCGTCGCGATAGGCCACTTGCAGCATCCCCGACTGCCCATCGCCCGAATACGAATAACTACCGCGCGCGCCGCGCATGCCATCAGCGCCCACTGTCGCATTTACGCGCGCCGCCGACGGCGGACGCCCCGCCTTGGTATACACGTTGATCGCCCCCGCCAGCGCGTCCGCCCCATAGATACTCGCCCCGGGCCCGCGCACCACTTCGATCTGCTCGATGAGAGTCGGATCGATGAGCTGCAAATCATACGTCCCGCCAAGCGAGCTGTTGGGATCATTGACCTTGATGCCGTCGATCATGATCAACGTGGCATTGGGATCAGCCCCGCGCAGATACAGCGAACTGCGCGACCCTCGCCCGCCCGGCTGCTCGACATACACACCCGGCGCCAACCCCACCGCATCGACCGTCGACGTCATACTGTGAGGCTCCAACGTCTCAGCGCCGATCACCGTGGACGTGGTCAGCTCCGAGAACGTCGCCGACGGCAAACGCGCGCCGATAATCGATATCTCGCCCAACTTATTGTGTTTATTGTTTTCTTGTCGTTCCTCAGCACCAACGCTGAGCGTCCCGAACCCGACAATAAACGCCATCCCTCCCAATACCAACCTGCGCAACGCGCCCTCCTCCCGAGTAAATCCATAATCAAGGGTCGCATTGTGCCAGCAACTGGAGCGGGGATAAACCGGTGGCGCGGCTAGGCCCCAACGTCGATCCCAAACGCAACAACGGCGCCACTGGGACGCCGTTGTCTTGATGCCAGATGGGTCTAATCTCTGGCGTCGATATCACTCTGCTCGATTTAGATGCTTGCGCCGTCCGCCGCGCGCGCCACTCGCTCAGCCGGCACGGATTCGAGCGCTTCCATATCAACTGACGGATGCCCCTCGGGCAGTGCCTTCGCACCCGTCCAGCCTTCAGGATTGGCGGGGCTTTGCTTGGCGTCGGCGCTCATGTCATGGCCCTTCTTCGAGGCGCACGCACCATCGCCTGCGACAGCAGAACCTGCCGCAAACATTCCCAACAACGTCAACATCGCGATTCGCTTCATAGCATCTCCTTATTGCCTCTTCGAAGAGGCGCTTTTACCATCTCAGTAAGCTTTACTTAATAGCGCAGCAACGACGTCGAAAGCAAGATTTGCTGCGTTCGAAATTAGAGGCCGGCCGCGTACGTTGGTTTCATGTCCGATTTCCGCAGACTTCCGAAGGTTGACGCCGACACCCTCAAAGCGCCGCACGGTAGCAGCTCGGTCGCCACATGCCGACCATGGCACCGCCATCAGAAATTTCGGCGCTACCACGGTCTGAACGAGGCATCTACTTCACCTTAAACACCTTCGGCGCGTAGCTCTTGCCTTTAGTATCGAGCACTTCGCCGCCGTTTACCCACAGGTTGGAGAACGGCCCTTGTGGCAGCGTTTGTCTCAATACGCGATTGATCCACAAACGGTGACTGGGGAAGCCGCTGCCCGACACGTTGATGCGCGGCACGGCCACGTCATTCACGCAGGTCACAAAACCATCAACCCGATGCCAGATCCATTTGCCGGTGCGCCTGGCGACCGCAGCCAGGGGCGGTTCCGCAAAAGCATGAGGGCGACCATAAAACGCCCAGTCGATGCGCAGGGTGCTGTTGTTGACGCGGGTGAAGTTGCCCTTGGTGTTGAGCACCGGATCGGTCACTTCTTCCCGTAGCACGCCGGGCGGCGCTTGCAGGGCAGCCAGATTCACGATCGGCTTGGGCGGCTCCGTGCCGGTGTCGTCCAGGTACGGCGTATGGGCCCAGTTGACCAGTGTGTTGCCGTCGCAGGTGACAACCATTACGACGGAACTGAACAAGCGATAGGCATGGTCCATGCGGTCATTGATGGGATTTTCGGAGAAGAAACGGTCCGTGACGCCCGCGAGCAAATTCAGCACGCCGTTGTTGCCGCCGGGAACGTTCCCCACGTTGTTGCCGATCGGCGCGATGTAGGACTTCGCCGTGACTTTGATGCGAGTCGTCTTGAGACCCACTTCTTCCCAGGGATACTCCTCTTCAAGTGGCATCGTACCGTCATCCCACTCGAACCACGGATTGACCGACGGATCGAAACGCTCGTCGCTGGTTAGATGAATAACGTCGTCGACGACGAGATCCTCAGTTTGAAGCGGATAACCGAGGTTCGGCGACTCCTGCGCTTCGTTGGAAACGACCGGTGCCGACAAATCGATATCCATGCCGACAAGCTGACCATCGCTGTTGATGCCAGGAACATCAATCAACGGGGTAATGCCGTCGGTTGGGAACAAGGTGAGATCAGTCGGCCGCACGGGCTTGAAAACCGAACTGGGCACGAGGTACATCTGCGGTGCCAATTCCTGGACCTCACCCGCATGCGTATGATGGGTGAACCCCGTCCCCACGGCGATGCCGATCAGCACAAACCGCGCGGTCAGTTGGCGTATGCGATGCGTTTTCATGACGTCTCCTTTCGCGTGTGAGCGATTGAGTGGTGAAGCGATCACTGGCCTTTTCGCCAGTGCTCAATCACGGATACGAAACTCAGAAAGGAACGGATGTGAAAATCAGAGGGGAATATTCACATTGACAAGCTGGCGGCGCGAGGTCGTATTTCGGGGGAAAATTCTCCTCAACTCTATACTTTTTTCATGAGATTTATCGGGGCCCACCTGGAACAATAGTTGATTATTTTAGTCAGACATTTTAGCCTACCCACAGGCCCCGTTGCCCCATGTTTAATATAGAGAACGCCACCGGCCCCGACGAAGGCTGGATTGCTGGAACAGCGGCGCATTACCGGAGGTGTTATGACTCGGCCAGCACAACCACTCGAGAAATTGATTAAGCGCGACTACGCCGCTGGCTTCGTCACGGATGTTGAGGCGGATACGGTCCCACCCGGCCTCAACGAGGACATCATCCGGCTGATCTCGCGCAAGAAAAACGAGCCGGAATTCATGCTGGCGTGGCGTCTGCGCGCCTATCAGCATTGGCTGCAGATGACGCCGCCCCAGTGGGCCCACGTCCACTATCCGCCCATCGATTTCCAAGACATTGTGTATTACTCGGCGCCCAAGTCGCGGCAAGACGGGCCAAAGAGCCTGGATGAAGTCGATCCCAAGCTGCTTGAAACGTATAAAAAGCTCGGCATCCCGTTGCAGGAGCAGGCGATCTTGGCGGGCGTTGCCGTGGACGCGGTGTTCGACAGCGTATCGGTAGCCACCACCTTCAAAGCCAAGCTGGCCGAACAAGGCATTATCTTTTGCGCCTTCTCCGAAGCGGTGCAAAAACATCCCGAGTTGGTGGAGAAGTATCTCGGCTCGGTAGTGCCCTACAGCGATAACTTCTACGCCACGCTGAATTCCGCGGTGTTTTCCGACGGCTCATTTGTCTATGTGCCCAAGGGCGTGCGTTGTCCGATGGAGCTGTCGACCTACTTTCGCATCAATGCGGCGAAAACCGGTCAGTTCGAACGCACCTTGATCATCGCCGATGAAGGGGCCTATGTAAGCTATCTCGAAGGCTGCACGGCGCCGATGCGGGATGAAAATCAATTGCACGCCGCCGTGGTGGAACTGGTCGCATTGAAAGACGCGCAAATCAAATACGCAACGGTACAGAACTGGTATCCCGGCGACGAGCATGGGCGTGGCGGCATTTATAACTTCGTCACCAAGCGCGGCATTTGTCGCGGCGAGAACGCCAAGATTTCGTGGACGCAAGTCGAAACAGGCTCGGCCATCACTTGGAAGTATCCCAGCGTGATACTGGAAGGCGATCGCTCGGTGGGCGAGTTCTACTCCGTGGCGCTGACTAACAATCGCCAGCAGGCGGACACCGGCACCAAGATGATCCACATCGGCCGCAACACCACCAGCACCATCGTCTCGAAGGGGATCTCCGCCGGTCACGGCAGCAATGCCTATCGCGGCTTGGTGAAAGTGTTGAAAAGCGCGGTGAATGCGCGCAATCATACGCGCTGCGATTCGCTGCTGATCGGAGACCAATGCGCCGCCCACACGTTTCCGTATATCGAAGCGAAAAACCCCACCGCGCGCATTGAACACGAAGCAACGACATCGAAAATCGGCGACGAGCAATTGTTCTATTTGCGCAGTCGCGGTCTTACCGAAGAAGACGCGGTATCGATGATCGTCAACGGCTTTTGCCGTGAAGTGTTCCGCGAACTGCCCATGGAGTTCGCGGTGGAAGCGCAGAAGTTGTTGGGTGTGAGTTTGGAAGGGGCGGTGGGCTAAAGCGATGCCCCCCCATTGTGGGAGCGGATCATTCCGCGATGCAGTCTGGACAAGAATCGCGGAATGATCCGCTCCCACAGCTGCTCCCACAGTTGGCGAGACAGAACATCAAAGGTATCTGATTCATGCTGAGCATAAGAAACATACACGCAACCGTCGGCGGCAAGGAAATCCTGCGCGGAATTGATCTAGAAATTCGCGCCGGTGAAGTGCATGCCATCATGGGTCCCAACGGCTCCGGTAAAAGCACCCTCGCCAACATCATCGCCGGCCGCCCCGGCTATGACATCACCGCCGGTGAGCTTCTGTTCGACGATACGCCCCTCGCGCCGCTGCTCCCCGAGGAGCGCGCCCGCGCCGGCATTTTTCTCGCGTTCCAATATCCGGTGGAGATTCCTGGCGTGGGCAACGTGTACTTGCTCAAGGCCGCGCTCAATGCTCTGCGCAAGCACCGCGGCCAGCCTGAACTCGACGCCATGGATTTTCTCGAGCTGGTGAAAGAGAAACTGAAGCTGGTGCAAATGAGCGAAGATCTTCTCTATCGCGCCGTCAACGAAGGCTTCTCCGGCGGCGAAAAGAAGCGCAATGAAATTTTGCAGATGGCGCTGCTTGAACCGCGACTGGCGGTGTTGGACGAAACTGACTCCGGCTTGGACATCGATGCGTTGAAGATCGTCGCCGATGGCGTAAACAGCCTGCGCAGCGCGGATCGCGCATTCCTTATCATCACCCACTACCAGCGCTTGCTCGATTACATCGTGCCCGACCAGGTACACGTGCTGTCCGAAGGTCGAATCGTCAAATCCGGCGGCCGCGAATTGGCGATTGAGCTGGAAGCGCGCGGTTACGCAGGACTGGCCGCCGCGCCGTCCGTCGAGCGTTCATCGGGAGCAACGGCCGAATGAGCGACGCCGCGAGCAACCACTACCGTAGCGAATTCGAGCGCATGGCGGATCATCTGCCCGGCGCCCGCATGGCATGGTTGCACGAATTTCGCCAACAGGCGCTGCGCGAGTTCGATGCCAAGGGTCTGCCGACGACGCGGGATGAAGCTTGGAAATATACCGACGTCGGCCCCGTCGCCCGGCGCGGGTTTTCACTGCGCGAGCCCACCGCCCCGGTGTCCTTGGCAGCGCTCGAAAGCTACCTGCTGCCGCGCGCGCCATCCGCCGGCTATCGTTTGGTGTTCGTCGACGGACGTTATTCGCGCGCGCTCTCGAGTGGGCCAGACCACACTCACGGCGGGCAGATCAAGAGTCTCGCGGAGGCCATCGAACATTCGCCGGACCTCATCAAAGATCGACTCGGCGGCCTTGCCGACGCGACCACCCAGGGCTTTGCAGCGTTGAATTCGGCGTTGTTCAGCGACGGCGTCTATCTCCACTTGGATTCGGGCACGGCCGTCGTCGAACCTATCGAACTGGTTTACGTCGCCAGCGGCGAGGCGGCGACGACAGCCCAACTGCGCAACCTCATCATCGCCGAGGACAACAGTCGCGCCACGATCATCGAAACGTACATCGGGCTCGGCGATGCGCCCCTACTCACCAATGCCCTCAGCGAGATCAGCCTCGGCGACGGCGCAGAAATCGAACACTATCAGATGGAACACGAAGCCGCGGGCAGTTACCACATTCGCGAATCTCGTATACAGCAAAACCGAGCCAGTCACTACACAGCCCATATCATGCACGGCGGGGCCCGTTTGGCGCGCAACGAAATCCGTGTCGCCCTCGACGGCGAAGACGCCCAGTGCATCCTTAACGGCTTGTACCTGGGCCGCGCTCGCCAGCATTTGGACATCTACACTTGGATCGACCACCGGCAGCCGGGCGGGACCAGCCGGCAGTTTTTCAAAGGGATTCTCGAGGGCCATGCCCGCGGCGTGTTCAGCGGCCGCACCGTGGTTCATCCGGCGGCGCAAAAGACCGATGCGCAGCAGATCAACCATAATTTGTTGTTGTCCGATGAGGCCGAGGCCGACAGTCGACCCCAACTGGAGATCTACGCCGACGACGTGAAATGCGCCCACGGCGCCACCGTCGGCCAACTCGATCCCGACGCGCTGTTTTATTTGCGCTCACGCGGCCTTTCCGAGCACGATGCGCATGCCCTGCTTATTCATGCCTTCGCCAGCGATGTCATCCAGCGCATGACCCTTGAACCGCTGCGCAAACAACTCGAGCAAACCATGAGCGCGCGGTTTCTCCACGCCTCGACTTGAGGGAGCACAGCAACCATGAACGGAGCGATCGAGAGTTTGAAACGGCCAGCACCACAACCGACGTTCGACGTCGAACGCATTCGCGCCGACTTTCCTGCGTTACATCAGGAGATTCGCGGCAAGCCCCTGGTTTATTTCGACAACGGCGCCAGTACCCAGAAGCCTAAAGTGGTGCTCGACACCGTGCAACGCTACTACGCGCGCGATTACAGCAACGTGCACCGCGGCGCGCACACGTTGAGCGAGCGGGCGACAGAAGCCTTCGAGCAGGCGCGGGCCAAAATCGCCCGCTTCATCGGCGCCGGCGACCCCGACGAAATCGTCTTCGTGCGCGGCACCACCGAGGCGATCAATCTCGTGGCACAAAGTTACGGCCGCAGCCAATTACGCGAAGGCGACGAAGTTCTGATCAGCGAAATGGAACACCACGCCAACATCGTGCCGTGGCAGATGTTGCGCGATCAGATCGGCATCGTGCTCAAGGTCGCGCCGGTCAACGATGCCGGCGAACTTACTCTCGATGCGTTTCAAGCCCAACTAAGCGAACGAACCCGCTTCGTCGCGCTGACCCATGTTTCTAACGCGCTAGGCACCATCGTGCCGGTGCAACATTTCATCGACATGGCCCACGACGCCGGCGCACGGGTGTTGATCGACGGCGCGCAGGCGGCGGCGCACGTAAACGTAGACGTCAAAGCATTGGACTGCGATTTCTACGCCTTCTCCGGCCACAAAGTCTTCGGACCCACCGGCATCGGCGTACTGTACGGCAAGGCGGATCTGTTACGTGCCATGCCACCCTACCAGGGCGGAGGCGAAATGATTCGCGAAGTCACTTTCGCTAAAACCACTTATGCCGACATTCCGCACAAATTCGAAGCGGGCACGCCCCACATCGTCGGCGCCATCGGTTTGGGCGCGGCAGTGGAATACGTGGATGGCATCGGCCGCGACGCCATCGCCGAATACGAACATGATCTGCTGAACTACGCCACGCCCGCGCTGCAATCCATTCCCGGCTTGCGCCTCATCGGCACGGCGGAACACAAGGCCGCCCTGCTCTCGTTCGTCATGGACGGCATCCACGCCCATGACATCGGCACCATCGTCGATCACGAAGGCGTGGCGGTGCGCGCCGGCCACCACTGCGCCATGCCGATCATGACACGCTACGGCGTCATCGCCACCGCGCGGGCATCGCTGGCCATGTACAACACCAAGCAAGAAGTCGACCTGCTGGTCAACGCCCTCTACAAAGCGAAGGAGTTGTTCGGACGATGAGCGACCTGCGCGATCTTTATCAGGACATGATTTTCGACCACAATCGCCATCCGCGTAATTTTGGTCCGCTAGCCAGTGCCAATCATCACGCCGACGGGGTCAATCCACTGTGCGGCGACAAACTCACCGTGTATCTCGACATCGACTCGCAGGGCGTCATTCGCGACGTTCATTTTCAAGGCAGCGGCTGCGCCATCTCCATGGCCTCGGCCTCGCTGATGACCGAAGCCGTCAAGGGCAAAACCATCGCCGAAGCGGAAGCCATGTTCGAGGGCTTTCACGCGCTGATGACACAAGATCAAGCGAACGACGCCGCTACCGGAAAACTGCGGGTGCTCTCCGGCGTTAAAGCCTATCCCTCGCGCATCAAATGCGCCACGCTGGCTTGGCACGCCATGCGCGCCGCCCTGCACGACGGCGGCAAACCGGTGACGACGGAGTGATAAATTGTAGGAGCGGATCAATTGTGGGAGCGGATTATTCCGCGATTCTTCAAAGTGCCCAATCGCGGTAGGAAACCGCTCCCACAACACGCGGCTTCGGATCAATTGTAGGAGCAGATCAATTGTGGGAGCGAATCATTTCGCGATTCTTTACCAACCAAATACTCGTAAATCGGGACCTAACCAATGACCACCCCCAACGCCAAAACTCCTAATCCCACTGCCCCAGCCGAAAATTCGAACTTTACCCTCGAACAACGCATCATCGCCGCCCTGCGCGAAATCTACGACCCCGAGATCCCGGTCAACATCTACGATCTTGGGTTGATCTACGAACTCGACATCAACGAAGAACGCGACCAGGCACACATCAAAATGACGCTCACCACGCCCAACTGTCCCGTGGCGCAAAGCTTCCCCTCCAGCGTGGAGCGCGCCGTCGAAGCCGTCCCCGGCATCAACAAAGCGACAGTGGAACTGGTCTGGGATCCACCGTGGACGCAAGAGCGCATGCCCGAAGCCGCGCGCCTGCAATTAGGTTTGTGGTGAGACAGGAGTAAATGCCATGGCCGAATGGATAGACGTCGCCGCCGCCGATGACATTCCCCTCGGCGACTGCAAAGTCGTCGACGTCAACGACGTCATGGTCGCCGTGTTCCACCTCGACGACGGCTACTTCGCCATCGAAGACATCTGCACCCACGACGGCGGCGACCTCAGCAGCGGCTGGCTCGACGGCCCGGAAATCATCTGCCCCCGCCATGGTGCACGCTTCAACGTCAAAACCGGCGCCGTCACCGCGCCGCCGGCGTATGAGAACGTCTACAGCTATCCCGTTCGCATCAACGGCGGGCGGGTGGAGATCAAGGACGAACGGTGGGGATGAGGAATCCATTCCCCACACTGTCTTATTGCACCACTCGCGTAATGCTCAGATCGTCGACATAGCCAATGCCGTCGGCTTGATTGGCTTGGAAACGCAGTGATCCCTGCGCCGCTCCCGCCGGCGCCGTCATGCGGTACGAGTACTGCACATAATTCGTGTCACTGTAGCGCTTGCCGAACTGCTTGCGCGTCCCGCTGATCTCCGCGCCGCTGGCATCGTACCAGCGGATCTCCAACATATAATTGGCACCCGTGCTGCCCGTATTGGTCTTTCCACTGACCTTCACCCAACCGGAGAAGTCGTAGCTCTCACCGGCCGTCACAGCCACCTTCTGTGCCAAAGACGGATAGGCGGTCGGATTTCCCGGAATCCGATACGCGTATGCACCGCCGTGTACGTTCACCGTTTCCATTCCGCTCGTACCCGACGTCGTCCATGGCGATTTAACGCCGTCTTCAAAGCCGGCATTGATCAAGAGATTCGGTGGCGCACCGCTATCGGCTACAAATGTGGTGGTCGCGGGCCCCACTCCGCCGTCTCCAAGCAGACTGTAAGTGGGATCTTCGTAAACCAATACCAGCTTATCGATTTGGGCCCCGATTTCTCTCATCCAAATGCTAAGCGTTTGACGTCCCGCTCCAAGATCAAGGTAGACGTTGCCCGGCCCGCCGTTGTTATTAGCATTCCACGTCCATCCACCGGCCTCATTGATATCCACGGTAACGACCTGAGACTGGTCATGCAGGCCAATGTGCACCGAATCATCGATTCCCGAAGTCGCGTCCGCCCTTATCCAGAGGTAATAACGCCCGGAATTCCTGATCTCAATCTCGTAGTCAAGCCGCGCGCCGACGCCCACCGCGAGCGTCCCGGGGTTACCCGAAGCAGGATTCGCATCGAATCCCTGCAATGCCACCGATTGTGATGCAGTCGCGTCGCTTCGCCGTGACCACTGGTAGCGCGCGGTCTGGGTCACCGCCTGATAGCGTTCTGCCTCTACCGCCAGCACCGTATCGGCAATCTCGGGTAAATAGTACCCGGGCTCCCCGACGCCGGGATCAACATACGATCCCGAGTACAGCGTGCTTACAGCCGGCCCAGTCTCTGTCGGATCGTTCGCATACGGCAAATAGTTGGCATCCGTGCTCAGGACAAGCTTGTCGAACTTAAAGTTACCCTCACGCATCCATACCGTAACAATGTGTTCACCTGCCGATGGGACTGTAATCGTCGCTTTCTGGATCGTACCGTTCTTCACGTTGGTCCAGTTCCACGATCCCGTCTCGTTCAAGTCAAGCGCCACCGCCGTAGCAACGTCATTATTGATCCCGACGAATACCGAGTCCTCGATTCCAAGATAAGGAAGCTCCTCCCGGCCGTCGGCGCGCACCCACACGTAGTACGTGCCCGCCGCTATGAACTGCGCCCGGTACTCAAGCCGCGCCGACGAAGTCGAGGTACTTAAAATCAAAGCGTCGTTTGTTGCGGGAATTGCCTGCAACGCCGCCTGGTCCGACGCGCCCGCGTCAGCGATGGCAACCCACTCGTACGGAGTAGCCTGAACCACGGTCGCCATGCGCTCGGCTTCGAATACGAGCAAGCCCGATGCCGCTTCAGCCACGTGCAGCCCGTCCACCGGCACTGGGGCAGTGCCGTCATTGGAAATCACGTAGTCGGCGCCAACCGCTACGCTCTGCTGGTACCCCGTCGCCACGGTAATAGCCCGAACGCTGACATTGCCAGTCACTACAAACGGACCGGTATAAAGCGACGACGCCTCGTTCGGGACGGTTCCGTCCGTCGTGTAGCGAACCTCTCCCCCCTGCACCGGAGTCGAAAGAGTCACGTTGACCAAATTGGTATAGGAGCCACTGCTCGGAGAGATCGCTGGCGGATCGGCCACCGGCAGTGCCACGGCATTCACAGTCACCGTCACGATCGCCGTCGCAAAACCGCCCAGGCCGTCGGTAATCGTGTAGCTGAACGTATCCGTCCCGACGAAACCCACCGCCGGTGTGTACGTCACCGTGCCGTCGACACTGGCTGAGACTGCACCGCCTTGGACGCTGGTGGCATCGACGCTGTCTACAGTCAAGATATCGCCGTCACCATCCGAATCGTTGCTCAACACATTGATCGTGGCTGCCACGTTCTGATCCGTCGTTGCCGCGTCGTCGACCGCGACCGGGGCACTATTGACCTGGCTTGCCGTCACCGTAAAGGAAGCGCTGGCAACCGCGCTGCTGGTATATCCGTCCGCAACCGCGATCGCCTTGACTACCGCGCTCGCGTAGAGAATGAACGGGCCTGTGTACACGGTCGATGTCAGGTTTGGCGTCGAGCCATCCAACGTGTAGTAGATGTTCGCCGTCGTCGTTGCGCTGGCCAGCGATACCTGCACCGAATCCAGATACGCCCCACCGTTCGGCGAGATCGTCGGCGTTTGCGCTACCGGCGCCGCACCCCCTACTCGCGTGATGCTCAGGTCGTCCGTGTAGCCAACACCGTCGGCTTGATTGGCTTGGAAACGCAGCGAACCCTGCGCCGCTCCGGCCGGCGCCGTCATACGGTACGTGTACTGCACATAGTTCGTGTCACTGTAGCGCTTGCCGAATTGCTTGCGCGTCCCGCTGATCTCCGCGCCGCTGGCATCGTACCAGCGAATTTCGAACATGTAATTGGCACCCGTGCTGCCCGTGTTGGTCTTGCCACTAACCTTCACCCAGCCAGCGAAGTCGTAGCTCTCACCGGCCGTCACAGCCACCTTCTGTGCCAAAGACGGATAGGCGGTCGGATTTCCCGGAATCCGATAGGCGTACGTCCCGCTGTGCACATCAACCGTTTCCATTGCGCTCGTACCCGAGGTCGTCCACGGCGTTTTGACACCGTCCTCAAACCCTGCATTAACCAGCAGATTGGTCGGCGCCGCCGCTTGGACGGTCACAGTTACATTCGCGCTGGCAAAACCGCCAACTCCGTCCGCCACGGTATAGCCAAACGTATCCGTCCCGGCAAAGTCCACCGCCGGCGCATACGTCACGGTACCGTTGCCATTGTTGACGACCGTGCCACCTTGAGTGCTGCTGGCGTCGACCGCACTGATCGACAGCACATCTCCGTCGCTGTCCGAGTCGTTGCTCAGGACACTCACGGCTATGGCTACATTTTGATCAGTCGTAACACTGTCATCGACGGCCGTCGGCGGGCTGTTGTTCGAACTCGGTGTCACAACGAATGCCGCGCTGGCCACCGCACTATTCTGGTAACCGTCCGCCACCGCGATCGCGTTGATTGTCGCGCTTTGGCTCAAGATGAACGGACCACTATAGAGTAGTGCACTCGGCGTCGGCGCCGTTCCGTCCACGGTGTAGTAAATGTTGGCCGTGGCGGTCGCACTCGACAGCGTCACCTGGACCGAATCTACAAACGATCCGCCATTAGGCGTCAATACCGGCGTCGCGGCAAACGGCAATTCTCCGCCAACCGGAACACCCAGCACGTTGAACTCCGCGACAGAGGTCCATTCCCGACCCTCCGCTTCGCTCAGCGCGACCAGCCGAACATAACGGCCCCGCTGCGCGCTCGGCAACGTTACGCTCTGTTCCGCCGCACTGTAGGCAAACGTCCCGCTTACCGCCGCGGTACCCCAATTGCCTAGATCGTTACTGACGTAGAACGCATAGTTCAGTATCCAACCATTGGTCGATCCGCCCTGACGCGGCAATTGCTTGAACGCCGTCACGTCATACTCCGCGCCTAGGTCCACGACGATCTCGTGGGGCGGCGTCGGATCGGGCGATCCAGACCACTGCGTGTGCCACAGCGTGGCCGGATTGCCGTCCAATACGTTCACCGCACGACCGTCTTCGCCGATCGTTTCCTGGCTGTCCCAGGATACGACGGTCATTCCGGATTGCGGGATGACGCCCGGTGACGGTCCCTCAGCGTTCACCGTCACCGTGACATAGCCCGTCGCAAAGCCGCCAAAACCGTCGGCGACAACATACGCAAACGTGTCAACTCCGGAGAAGTTCGTCGGAGGCGTATACGTCACGGTGCCATCGGCGTTGTCCAACACGTCGCCGCCTTGTGCGCTAGTTGCATCGACGACGTTTACGAACAAGGAATTGCCATCGGCGTCGGTGTCGTTTGCCAACACATCGATAATCACCGCCGCGTTTTGAGTCGTGGTTGCGACATCACTTGTGGCGACCGGATCGGTATTGAGCTGGCCGACCGAAACGTAAACCGTTGCAGTGCCATAGCCGCCACGACTATCCCCGACGACATATTCGAAGCTGTCCGATCCCACAAAGCCCGGTGCCGGAGCATAGGTCAATGTGCCGTCCCCATTCGAGGCGACGCTACCACCGGCCGCCGTAAGGGACTGCACACTCGCAATTGACAACCCATCGCCGTCGGCGTCCGAGTCATTGACCAGCACGGAGACCGCAACCGCGGTATCCACTGTAGTTGTAACCGAGTCGTTCACAGCCACCGGCGCAGTGTTGGTGGTGGTCGGCGTCGTCAGAGCCATTACGAATGCGTCGTCAGATCTGCTGCCATCGGTGGCGGTTGTGGAAGTGAACACATCCGCGATACCCGTGGAATTGAAGTTCAAGTCGCCCACGTAGTAACCACCGGCATGCAGTTTTCCGTCCGCAACGGCCAAGCCGTACACGCTTCCGCCATTGTTGATGAACACAGGCCCATAGAAATCGCCATATGCCCCCACCGGTGTCCAGGCTCCGACATATGTGCCGTCTTCGGTGCTGTAAGCGGCTACGAAGGGTGCGTAGGCGTCGCGTGCGTAGCGCGTGGCGCTGGCGGTTGACGGATCGAAATCCGTCGTGCCGCTGAAGCTTCCTGCGACATATACCCGGCCATCAGCCAACGCGAGCGACCGACCAAAGCCGCTGTAGCTGCCGCCAACCGTATTGTGAATCGGCAACGCCCAGTCGAGTTCGCCAAACCGGTCGAGTTTGACCACGAACGTGGCCGTCTCGTACGGGGTCTGCTGCGGGTTCAGACGCAGCTCGCCTGCCGCGCTCGGATCGAAGTCCACTGCACCCTGGAACGATCCGGTTGCGTAGACATTGCCCACCGCGTCGACGACTGCATCGTTTACGCGCACGGAACTGGTGTCATCCAAGCCGTGGAATATCCAATCGTTTACCGGTGTTCCGTCGGTGCTCCAGGCGCCGATGAAACCGTCGTAGCCTTGGCTGCGAATGCTAACTCGCTCGTCGCCGCTGGCTGCCACGCGGTCGAAGTCCATCGTGCCGTAGAAACGGCCGGTGACATATACCGTTTCACCGTTGACGGCGATGCCAAACGCGTGACCGCCGCTGTTGGCCGGATCGTTCGGGGCGAAGAAGCGCGTCCAACCATAGCTGCCGTCCGCGGCGTATTTCGATACAAAGAGCGCTTTTCCTTCGTATACAGCGATAGATCCGACAGTTTGTGCATCCACGCCCGCAGTCGGATCGAAATCCGCCGTGCCGCCGAAGTAGCCCGTAACATAAACGGAACCGTCATCGCCCACCGCAACGTCGTAGGCTTCGCCACCGCCATTGGCTGAACCGATCGTATTTACCCACAGCAGCGTTCCGTCGCTGGACAGTTTGGCGAGGAAGACATAACCCACCGTCGAGGCCGTAAGATCGAGGTTGACGCCGTTGCCGAAGTCAATAATGCCCCACGCCCCACCACTGACATAAACATCGCCATTGGCTGCCGTGGCCACGCCGCTGGCCCAGGCCCAACCGCTGCCGTTGAGATTCGGCGTCCAGACCCACGCATGCTGGCCGTTGGCGAGCGTCTTGGCGACATAAGCCGCATCGTTGCCGCTCGTACCGCTGGCCGTTCTCGGATCAGCGGCAACCGGATCAGGGTTGAAATCCGCCGTGCCGCGGAAATAGCCTGCCGCATAGACATTGCCGGCCGTATCCGCCGCGACGCGCATCGCACGCTCCAAAGACGCGCCGCCGACTGCCGCCGTCGCCTGATAGATGTGATCCGGAATCGTGGCGCCGTTGCCAGCGATCAGCGGATTGGTGCCATCAAGATACTCCTGGGCATCCGTCACGCCATCGAGATCGTAGTCTCCCGTGCCGTCGCGGCTGGTGTCGCCGAAGTACTCCTGCTCCCAGGCGTCGGGCATAGAGTCGCCGTCAGCGTCTCCAGTCTGATCGCTCGCAATTTTGATGTTCACAATCGCCGGTTCGGACGTGGAAGCCCCGTCGCTCACGGTGAAGGTGAAGACGTCTACGCCCTGCGTGCCTTGGGTCAAGGTGTAACTGAACGCACCTGTCGCGGGATCGGTGATGCTCGCGGTGCCGATGGCGCCGTTCTGAGCGATGCTGAAGACCAGATTCGAACCGTCGATGTCGGCACCGAGCAACGCGCCGCTGATCGAGGTCGCATTGGTGGCCGAATAGAACGCCGATCCGGCCAACGGAGCGATATTCCCGCCGATGGCATCGGATTGATACTTGGAAACAAAGACATCGGCGCCGCCAACCGACGTAATCGGCTCCGGCGTCGACGTCGGATTGATATCGACCGTACCGTAGAACGCGCCGCTCAGATAGAAGCTGCTTTGCGGGTCGGTATTGAGCCCGACCGAACCTGCCCACACACCATTGCTGCCTTCGTTGCCGGCGAGCAACATCTGAACGCTGTCGAAAATACCGTCGGCGTCGAAACGGGCGACAAAAATATCGCCCGATCCCGCCGTAACGGCCAGATCGGACAGCTCGTCGGGATAAAACGCCGATGCAGAATCGATAAGACCGGACACCACCACCGATCCATTCGGCGCCACCGCGGCCGCGCGAGCCCAGGGCTGGATAGCGCCTGCCGGTTGACCCAGCGTGCGCGTCCAAGCTGTGGAGCCATCGGTCCCAAGCTTGGTCAAGAACGTTTGATAGGTCGCGCCGCGATTCACGACCGGATCGCTTGCTCCACCGGAAATCGAGCCAATCGCTCCTGTCGTGCCAATAAGGTAAACACTGCCATCTGTTCCCACCGCCACATCGCCCACGTCCTCGGACGCGCCGTCGGTGCGCAGCGTGCGGGTGTAGCCATAGCTGCCGTCACGATTGATCTTGGTGACGAATGCAGACCCGTTGGTGGCAGAGGCGCGCACATCCTCGCCTAACGTCGGATTGAAGTTGACCGTGCCTTCGTACGCGCCCGCAATGTAGGCATTACCCGCCGCATCGGACTCAATGCCGCCTCGCGGCAACACTAATCCAGGCGTCGCGTTATGGGTGTCGATCACCCGCACCCAGTTCAACGCACCGCTGGCCGCGTCGTACTGCGCCACATAGGTCACACCGCCCGACGTCCAACCAATGCCACCGCCGAGTCCGCCTTGAACCACAACCGGCGTTCCGCCCGGATTGAAATCCAATGCTCCGACCAAATCGCCGCCCACGTTGACGACGCCGTTCGCGACAGACACGCCGCCGTAGGTCGAAACGGTCGACGGATAGTTCAGCGGGTCGGCGCCCGCTTCGTTCACCCCCCGAGCCCAGATCACGGAGCCGTCAGCGCGCAAGCCCGCGACAAAACTCGTCTTGGTACCCGTAACGCCCGTTTCGAAGTCCGGCGAACCGTCACCGTCGATATCCGCGACGCCTTCATTAACGAATCCCGAGATAAACACATTGCCTGAGGTATCCACCGCGACACCACTCACGTCGCCGCCATTGGCGCCGCCGAAAGTTTTCACCCACACCAACGCGCGGTTCTTGCCGAACTTCGCAATATAGCCGTCGCCGGATGTGGTCGTCGCCGTCGGATCATTGGCATCTAAGCCGTCGCCCGCGAAGTCCACTTGGCCGGTGAACATGCCACCGACATAAAAGTTGCCCGCTTGGTCGACCGCCGTCGCTAGCGTGCGTCCCCAGCGGTTGTAATCGTCGCCGAGGCCGCCGAAGGATTTGGTCGCCGAATAGGCGACGCTAGTCTTGGCTTCAGCAAAGAACCGGATTTCCGCTGCCGATGCCCATGGCCCACCGTTCACCTCACTCAGCGCAACAAAGCGCACAAAACGCCCGGATATCTTTTGGAATACCACCGGCTTGTCTTGTTTTCCAGCGATAAACGCCCCACTGGCAACCGGCGCTCCCCAGACATTGAGGAAGTTGCTTACGTACAACTCATAGTTAACAACCGTCCCGTTCCAATATTGGTCTTGGCGGGGCAGGTACGAGAACTTGGCAATGTCGTGCTGACGACCCAGATCCACCACGATTTCGTGCGGATGGGCCGGATCGTTGGCGTCACCGTCATTGGTCGACCAATCGGTGTGCCACATCGTGGCCGGATTACCGTCAAATGCGTTTTCCGCTCGTCCATCCGCACTTGCCAACTCCCACGGCAGCGCAGTGTCGATGTTGAAAGCACGAACCGTGGTTGCTGCGACAATGCGTCCGGTTTCTTCGCTTGAGAAAGAAACCACTCTGAAATTGACCGATGAAATTTCTCCCGTTTCCGAATTGACCAGCGGATCGGATTGCGGCTTGGATTCGTCGAAGTCACTTACCCCGTCGCCATCGGCGTCGCCAAATCCATCACGGGCCATCGTCCCGAACGTGCCGAGCTCCCACGCGTCGTCCATCCCGTCGCCATCAACGTCCGACAGAAACGGGAAAAATACGGTCACCGTCGCAATATTTGACTCATTTACACCGTCGCTCACGCGATACGTAAACCGGCCCGGTACCCGTGTGCCCGTCGGTACGTAGGTGAATTCTCCCGTCGCCGGGTCGATCACCGTCGTGCCCAGCGGCGAATCGACCAGCGAGAACGTCAACGGCTGATTTTCTTCATCAAAACCCCGCAGTTGTCCCGTGGCTTCGGAGAGGGTCGACGCGACCACCACCACATCCATGGCGATCGGTGCATCGTTGGCTTGCCCTTCATCGGCGCGGCTGAATTTTGTAACGAACCCATCCAGAGACGGATCACTGCTCGTTTTGTCAGGTTGGGAAGCCAAAACAGCACCACCGGTGTCGAACGCAAAGTCCACGCTACCGGCAAACGTTCCACTAACGTAAAGATCACCGTCGAGACCAATGGTCAGTTTGTTTCCGTAAGCCGCATCCGGCCGCACGCAGCCATTGGTCTCGTCGGGTGTTAGCCTGACCCATGGATAACAACCGCCCACCGGTGCCTGCGCCGCCGCGCCGATGGTTTGCCATGAGCCCGTGTAGTTGCCGTTCGAACTGTAGCTTGCGACAAACGCAGCCTTGCCGGCGCTGGTGGTATCTCTCTGGCCAAGGCCGTTGTTGCCCGGCACGAAGTCCGCGCCCTGGTCAAATGTCCCGCTGATGTAAATCTGACTATCCGGCGAAACCGCCACATCGTTCACAATGTTTACGCCCGCCGCACCGATTTGCTTCGCCCACAGCGGCAATCCGCGCCAGTCCTGCTTCGCTATGTAGCCACTGTAGTTAATAGAATCGGCGGTAACGTATCCCCCAACGTAAGTATTGCCCGAACCGTCGTAAGCGATCGACGTCGGGCTAAGGCTCATCCCGTCGGGCGGTGCAACCACTGCAGTGCCGACCAAGGTTCCGAACCGGTCATAGTACGCAACGACCGCTCCCTCGCGTGGGGGAGTTTCCTGTATGGTGGCCCGTCGGTCGAAATCCACCGGCCCGGCAAACGTCGCAAGCACTGCGATGCGATTGGCGCTGATATCAAGCGCGACGCCCTCCGCCGATCCATTGTTTAGGTCCTCGCTGGCCGCCGACTGCGTCCAACGATAACCCCCGCTTGGGGTGTACGACGTCAAAAACGCACCGGTGGTCGACCCAACGCCGCCGTTGCCTGCCCGGCGCCCGTCCCACCCGCTCTCATCATTGTTCGAAGGATTGAAGTCGACAAGGCCCTGGAACGTTCCCCCGACATAGACATTTCCCGCGGTATCAAGCGCGATATCGTTGCCGATGCCGCCGCCTTGGCTGTCCCCTCGCGCACTGGCCCACTCGTAGGTGCCGAAGAGGTTAAGTTTCATAATCAGGATTCGACCCGGAACAGTGTCACTGGCATCGATCGTGATGTCGGGGCGTAGCATCACTGACCCCCGGATTTGACCGGTAAAGTAAACATCCCCGACCGAATCCACCGCCACCGCAGTCGGTGTCAGTTGGTTACCGTCCGTCCCATCGCTGGAGAGCACATAGGACCAGTGGTACTCCCCCGCCGGGGTAAAGCGGGTGACAAACAGACCCTTCTGTGCCGAAATGTGGTCAACGCCGTCAGCACTGGGGTCCAGGTCCGCCGCACCGTTTAATGCGCCGAGCACGTACATGCTGCCGTCGCTGGCTACCGCCGTGTCGACAATAACCGCGGCGCTGTCGGCACTGAATACTTGCGTGCCGTGATACAGCATATCGCGCAGCATCTGATCGTTGCCCGAGTCGTAGATGCTGCTGCGGCGCTCAAATTCTTCCAAATTGGTAAAACCATCGCCGTCGGGATTGCCGTCGGCGTCGTTGCTGTTGGTTGGGTTCAAACCGTGAGCGATTTCCCACGCATCGGGAATGCCGTCGCCGTCCCAGTCCGACACCCCGTCAGCCGGGTCCGCGATCAAACCGAATTGGATTTGGGTGTTGACCACATCGGGGTTGCTATTGGTGTTGACCACGTTCGAAAGCACGATTTGCTTGGTGCCGCCGCCGGTGACGGCAAACGGCACAATCACCGAGTGATTGGGCAGCGGTTGGAAATCGAGGGTGTTGCCAAGCAGGATGCGGATGCGGTTGGCGTCGGGCACGCTGGAGAGAAAATAATGAGAACCGTGACCGGAATAGGCCCGGCCGGCCCGCAGGCGTTGGCCGTCGAAGCCGAGGTCGTATTGGATGCCGACGTAACCGGTCACTTTCCGACGTTCTTCCCTCGCGCGCCTCTCGCGCGTAAAACGTGAAGCCCAATTCGGCGACATTGTTTTGCAAGGGGGCGTGATGAGCAAAGGGAAACTGCG
>JAKACW010000009.1 GCA_021821045.1 Pseudomonadota bacterium | reverse complement strand
TTTCAAACGGGCATCGCGTTTCAGAAAAAGCGGGAGACCACGCGTGACGGACGCACTTTACAGAAAAAGCTTTTTCAAGAGTCGATGCGCGGCGCAGAATTGGGTTTTTCTACACCGTCGTTAGCCGTCATGACCCTGCAAGTCAAACGCGTCTACGACCCACCCGATCGCAATGACGGAACGCGCGTCCTCGTCGACCGCATCTGGCCGCGCGGACTGAGCAAGGAAACGGCGGCCCTCGACGAATGGCTGCGGGAGTGCGCGCCGTCCGATGACTTGCGCAAGTGGTTCGGCCACGATAAAGCGAAGTGGGCGCAATTCAAGCGCAAGTACTTCGCCGAATTGAAAGACAAAGGGGACATGCTCGAGCCGCTGCGCAAGCGGGCAAAGACGCGGCGTGTAACGTTGCTCTTTGGCGCCGCGGACACCGAGCGCAATAATGCGGTTGCGCTGATGGAGTTTCTAACTCGAACTAAACCCGACGCGCCGCGCGCCAAGAACGAACGACGCGCATCCCAGGCCAAGACGCCCTGAGCGGACCCATCCATCGGCGTCGAGCCAACCCCACTATTGGCAATTGAAGTACCTGTCAGCCCAGAACCGACACGCCGGCGGGCCAAACCCCGCTGTCGCCGCCAGGCCCGGCGGGCTAACCTTGCGCCATGCTCAAACATCGTTCACGTGGACTCACCCTGCTCGAAGCGCTCATCGCGATTGTCGTCGCGACGATTCTAGCGCTGGTCGGAATACCGGCGGTGCGTGGCATGGTCACCGGCAACCATCTGGATGCAGCGGCGCTGCAAACCGCCGCCGTCCTGCGTTATGCGCGGGCTCAGGCGCTGGGTTCCGGCGTACCGATCGGCGTATGCGCGGAGCGAATTTGGCCGGCCTGCGCCCAAGCTCGCGCGGCGGCCAATGCGGCGAGTGACGCCTGGGTGATTTTCCGAGACCGCGACGGCGACCACGCATTCGGGGACGTCGACGAGATTCTGAAGGTGCGGGAGTGGCCTGCACTGCGCCTCTCGATCGCCTCCAGCCGGAGCCAGCCGATCTATTTCGATGCTTTGGGCGCCGCCGGCTCCAATACGACGCTAACCATCTGCGGGGAAATGGACACGCAGGGTCGAAACGTGATTCTGGCCAATAGCGGCAGGACGCGCAGCGTGAGGAACACGTGTGAGGTCAATTGAGATTCGCGCTCATACGCGCACGTTGTCGATGAGTCGCGTGGTTCCCAAATAGGCCGCGGCCAAAATAACGAGGTCGTCCCCGGTGTCCCTTGGGGAGTCCAAATCCGCCGCGCGGCGGACGCTCAAATAATCCGGCCGGAATCCCGCCGCTTTCAGACCATCGATACCGGCGGATTCGATGGCGGCATAGTCGCGTGCACCGTGGCGAATGCGTTGCCGGACATCCTGCAGCACGGCGAACAAGCGCGGCGCAATTTTGCGCTGCTCGGGGGTGAGATAGCCGTTTCGCGAGCTCATTGCCAAGCCGTCGCTTTCCCGTGTCGTCGGCGCGCTGACGATCGCAACGGGCATGGCCAGATCCTCGGCCATTCGCCGAATGACCAACACTTGCTGAAAATCCTTCTCGCCGAAGATTGCGACATCCGGCCGCACCAGATTGAACAGTTTGTTGACAACGGTCGCCACGCCGCGGAAATGGCCCGGGCGATACGCGCCGCACAAGATGTCGGACAAACCCGGCACTTCAACGAAGGTCATGGCGGCCAGATCGCGCGGATAAATCTCCGTCACGGCCGGCGTGTAGACGGCATCCGCGCCAACGGATTCCAATGCCGCGACATCCTGCTCCAATGTTCGCGGGTAACGGGCGAAATCTTCGCTGGGACCGAATTGCAGCGGATTGACAAAAATGCTCACGATCACGCGGTCCGCTTCGGCCCTTGCCCGCTCCACCAGCGACAAGTGGCCGCGGTGCAGATTGCCCATCGTCGGCACGAAGGCGATGCGTTGATCGGCCTTGCGCCACGCCGCGATCAATGCACGCAGCGCGCGGTTGTTTTCGATCTTATCCATTACCTCGCGCCGTCGACATCAATTGAAGGAATGATCCGGACCGGGAAAAGTGCCCTCCTTCACCGCCTGGACATATTCCACCACCGCCTGATAAACGCTGCCACCGTCGGCGAGAAAGTCCTTGCTGAACCGCGGCCGCTGTCCGGGCGTCACGCCCAGCAAATCATGCAGCACCAGCACTTGACCATCACAGTGCACGCCGGCGCCGATGCCGATCACCGGTATGGACACCCTCTGGGTAATGTCAGCCGCCAGGTTTTGCGGCACGCACTCCAGCAGCAATAGATCCGCACCGGCAGCTTCCAGCGCGACCGCGTCGGACATCAAACCGCGGGCGCTTTGCTCATCGCGACCTTGCACCCGATAGCCGCCGATCTTGTGCACGAACTGCGGGCGCAATCCAAGATGAGCGCATACCGGGACGCCATTGGCCGTCAGGCGAGCCACGATTTCCACTTGATTCGCGTTGCCCTCCAACTTCACCATGTGGGCGCCGCCTTCTTGCATCAAGCGCGCAGCGTTGTGTAAGCCATCCTCAACGGTCGCGTAGCTCATGAATGGCATGTCGGCCATGAGCAGAGAATTTTTGCGGCCCTGCGCAACCGCGCGTGTGTGGTAAACCATGTCATCCATGGACACGCTTACTGTGCTCTCGCGCCCTTGAACCACCATGCCCAAGGAGTCGCCCACCAGAATGACCTCCACTCCGGCGTCGTCCAGGACATGGGCAAACGTCGCGTCATAGGCCGTCAGCACAGCGATTTTCTCGCTGCTCGTTTTCATTTTCCGCAATGTGGATACGGTGACGGGCGCCGCGGTCATAGCAAATCCTCGTTGTTCGCAGACCTAATTATAGTCAACGCGCTGCAATTGGCTCACGTCGATGCCTTTGATGAGATCGTCCAAGCGGCCGCGCCCGGGGATCTGCAGGTCAGAGCCGGCGACATCGCGCAACGGAACCAGCACGAACGGGCGGAATGGAATTTGCGGGTGCGGTAGCGAGAGCCGCTCGCTGTCGTGGCATTGATCGGCGTACAGTAGCAAGTCGAGGTCGATAATCCGAGGACCCCAACGCTCACCGCCGCGGACACGGCCCAATTGGGCTTCCAGTGCGAGCAAGGCCGCAAGGAGATCCGGCGCGCTCAGTCGCGTTTCCACCTTCACGACAGCGTTGACGTAGTCGGGCTGACCCGGCGGGCCGACGGCCGCGCTGCGGTACAGGTTGGAACGGGCGATCAGACGAACACGATCCAAAAGGCCGATGGCGTCCATCGCCTTCGCCACCTGCGCTTTGGGATTCTGAAGATTGCTGCCCACGCCGACGTAGGCTGTCACTGGATCAGTCATCTTCGCGGCTGCTAAGTTGTGCACGAGTCCAGACAATGAGCATTGTCCTTTAAGGGCGGCTTCATCCGCGATGAGCATTTACGATGGCGACAATTCCGACGAAGAATCGCGGTAGGAAACCGCTCCCACAACAGCATCGCGAGCACATTGTGGGAGCGGATTATTCCGCGATTGAGTCGGGCAAAGGATCGCGGTCGTCGCTACGGGCATCCTGCCCTTTCGCGACATTCGCACATCCTTGCGCATCGGAAACCGCTCCCACAAATGGATCTCACATCTTTGTGGGAGCGGTTTCCTACCGCGATTGCGCCCAGCAAGGACCGCGTCGACCGCCCTAATCCGCCGTCCCTTCACCCGCGGCTGCCTTCGGCTTCTTGCGCCGTCGCCGGCGTTTCTTCGGCGCGCCGCCCAAACCCCGCATGGCCGTTTCCTTCTCATTCTCGGGCAGCGTTTGAAAACGCGTCCACCACTCGGCGATATCCGCCACCGGTTCGCCGGCTTCGGCCCGCAACGTCAGAAAGTCATACGCAGCGCGAAAGCGCGGATGGGATAACAACTTGGCGGGGCGCCTGCCCTGCAAACGGGTCAAGCGCGGCTGCATGAACCAAATCTCGCGCATGGTCAGCGTGAACCGCTTCGGAATCGCCACAGACGCGGCTTGCCGGCGCAGCACTTCCGTCGACGCGTCCATCAACGCCTGGATTTCATCCGCACCGTCGGCTTGATATTGCGCCGCCAGGGCGCGCAAGGGTTCCCACAACAGCGCGGCGAACAAAAACGCCGGGGTCACCGGCTTGTCCTGCATGATGCGGTCATCGGTATTGGCGAGCGCTCGCCCGACGAAAACATGCGGGAAGCCTTCTTCCTCTTTGGCCAGCGCGGCATCGGCATCCGGGAAGAGATGCTTGAACAATCCATACCGGCGCAACATGGCATAACACTCGACGGCGCTGCCCCCGAGAAAGAGCTTCAACACTTCTTCAAACAGCCGCGCCGGAGGGATGTCGCCAAGGTGTTCGGCCAATTTGAAAATCGGCGTTTCCGAACTTGGATGGATTCGAAATCCCAACTTGGCCGCGAAGCGCACGGCTCGCAGCATGCGCACGGGATCTTCGTTGTAGCGCCGTTCCGGATCGCCGATGAGCCGCATCACGCCGGCCTTCAAATCCTCCATGCCGCCGGTGTAGTCGACGACGGAAAAGTCGCGGATGTTGTAGTAGAGGGCATTGACAGTGAAATCCCGGCGCCACGCGTCCTGTTCGATCGTGCCGTAAACGTTGTCGCGAAGAATGCGCCCCTCTTCCGATTTGACGATGTCGCCCTCCAAGTCATCGCCGGTCGCGCGAAAGGTGGCGACTTCGATGATGTCGCGCCCGACGCGCACGTGGGCCAATCGAAAGCGGCGGCCGATCAATCGACAACCGCGAAACAACTCCTTAACCTGCTCGGGATGGGCATCGGTGGCGACATCGAAATCCTTCGGCTCACGGCCGAGCAGCATATCGCGCACGCCACCCCCGACCAGAAAGGCCTGAAATCCGGCGTCCTTGAGGGTGTAAAGAACCTTCACCGCGGACGACGCGATGTTGCCGCGAGAAATGTTGTGTTCAGCTCGAGGGATGATGCGGGGCGCATGTGCGCCGTCGTCGCTGGAGGCGTCCTTTACTTGAGGCGGTTTAACGATTGTGTAATCCAAAGCTGAATAATCCGTCATTCGATGTTTTCATGGTTTTCGTGAACGGTATTGTAACCGCAATCCTCGTCGGGGCTGGCCGACGGATTCCTTTTGGATTTCAAAACGCCGCTCACCCACAAAATCCTCTGGCGGAACACTGTGAACTGCGTCACGAATTTACAAAGTATAGCCTCAGATTATTGTTTCTTATAGTTATTTCTTGACTGATACCGCTAAAGCCCGGTTCCGACCGGTCCGATAACCCTAGCGTAACTCGTAAAATGCGGCCGTCGCCGTGGACTCGAAACGGCGACTAACACTGATGACCGGGAGGCACCATGAGCAATCCTCTCTCGGCGATAAACCCAGGGATGGCCGGCATCCAGAACGGACTCCGCAAAGCCACAGAAGCGGCAGCCAAAATCGCCAGCGCGGAACAGTTCACCGCGGACAACCCCATCAACGTGGCGGAAGCCATGATCGAACTCAAGCAAGCGGAACTGCAAGTGAAGGCTTCGGCCGAGGCAACCCGCGCCATTGAGGAAAGCGTCGGATACCTCCTGGACGAGTACGCCTAACGGCGTCGCCACGAGGAGAACGCGCCATGAGCGTTGCACCCGTCAGCAAGATGTTCCAGGCCTACAGCACGCGCGACATGCTGCAGACCAACCATGGCGTTGCCACCCAAAATCCGCAGCTCGAAAAGGAGCTGAAGGAAAAGACGCAAAAAGTCGATCAATCCACAGAGCAGGAAGCGGCGCAAAACAATCCGCGTGAAACCGAGGACAAGGAACAGAATCGTCAGGCTCCCCAACAATTGACCGAAGAGGAGAAGCGCCTGCTCGAAGAGCTGAAAGCGCGTGATCGCGAAGTACGCGCCCACGAAGCAGCCCATCGCGCCGTCGGCGGGCAGTATGTGCGCGGCGGCATTTCCTACACGTATCAAAGCGGACCCGACGGCAATCAGTACGCCATCGGCGGCGAAGTGTCCATCGACACCACGCCCGTCGCTGGAGATCCCCAGGCGACCGCTGAGAAAGCTGAGCAAGTCAAACGCGCAGCATTGGCGCCCGTCAACCCGTCGCCGCAAGACCATGCCGTGGCCGCCCAGGCAACCCAAATGGCCGCCCAGGCCCGTGCCGAAATTCAGCAGCAACGTGCGGAAGAGTTTCAACGCCAAAGCGAAACCGCCGCTGAAGGTGAAGACAGCACCGAAGACACCAAATCCTCCATCAGCGACAACCCCCGCGTCGCCCAATACCAATCCGTCGCCGCGCTGGAAAGCGATCCTTCTACCGAAGCGGCGATGGAGTTCATCGCCTAATCGACCACAGACGTTGTCGGGCTCCACACATCCATCGCTCCTGACGCGCCCCGCAGCGTCTCGCGGCGGGACGCGAAAAACCGCTGGCTGCACAACTCGCCGACGGCTTCGCCTTTTGTCGGCTCGAACAGTGCTCGCCTATACGCGGTTTTTTACGCGCCCCTTGCTCGGCGCTTAAGTCGCAATGGATGTGTGGAGCCCGACAACGCCACCTCACTCGGCATCTGGTAGCGCCAGGAAAAAGTCCCGAGTCATAAACACGCCCGGAGCGAACCTCGCATTCCCCACCCTTAGCAATCGCTTGACTACGAAATCCGCCATCAACGTATTATGCGGGCGCAGACGCCTGCAGTAGTCGGCATTCGCCTTGTCCAACAATCCCGCTGCGACCAGCGAAGTCATGTTGAACAACGGCATCACACCCGGCAGAGGATAATCGGAGCCGTTGAGCAGACGGGAGTGCCAGTCCTGGCGTTCGATGATGCGCGCCAAGCCCTGCTTGATGCGATTGATCTGAGTTGTTGCGGAAATCTCGCCAAACAACGACCCTTCGTAACGCGGCTCGTCCATTAAACGGGAAAACAGCTCGAAGTTGGCGACTCGCGGCCCGTTGGCGCCGTTATCCAAATCGATATTGTCGCCCTGGGTCGCGCAATGGGCCACGATCACCCGCACGCCGTGGTCCAGCGCTCGACGCAGTAATAGCGGATTCCCCAGCGCCTGAAACTCCACGCCTTCCACCGCATGCTCGTCACCGGCGTGGGTCAGCAAGGGTAAACGATGCTTCACCATCGCGGCGTAGAAGTTATCGCACTTGGGTGAGCCGGGGTCCATCCCCATGGCAGGCGGCAACCACTTCACGGCGCGGGCGCCGTTTTCCGCCGCCCAGCGCAACACGTCGACACAGTCCTTGCGATAGGGATGCACCGACGCGATCCACTCGAAACGGGCGGGAAAGTCCCTTGCAAGATTGCGCACGTACTCATTGGGAACGTGAAAGGTGCTACGTTCCAGAGATTTCGCGCCGTCACTCGTGTAGTGATGGTCAAACGCCAACAACATCACTTTAGCGCCAGGGGGAAAAGCGTCCAACAAGCGCAGCAACTGCTTCATAACATGGACGTCGACCTCACCCTCCGGCGGGACACAGGACGCATTGAGATAAAAACGATATTGCAGATACTTGATGGGAGCCCATGCCGACTGCATTTGCGGCGTCACCCAGATGCCGCTGCCACTGTCGCCCGTGCCGACGGCGTGGACATGGCAGTCCCACATCTGCGCCGGATCGATATCCTGCCACGCCGCATGCCACAGATCGTGCTTGGTCAGCTCATCCGGTAACGGCTCTTTCAGACACGGATTGATGAAACCGCCGTCGGGCCAATGCCACGGCAGCAATCCAGCGGACGCCCCCGCCGCGCCGAACAGACCGAGCGCGCCGAGAAAACGCCGTCTACTGCGATTTGTCGTCATGGCGAGTCAAGTCGGGAGGAACGGCGAGGGATGGGTCTTTCGGCAAACGCAGCGAGATGGCGATCGTCGCGATGAACAGGATCACGCCCAAACCGCCCATGGCGAGCACGGGATCCAATCCCTGCGCCGCGGCGATGGAAAACACCAGCAACCCGGCCAACATCGCCGCGTTCTCGAAAAAGTGCTGCACCGCCACCGCTTCGCCGGCGCCGATAGTACGATAGCCGATATCTTGCAGCGCGGCGTTGATGGGAACGACGAACAGTCCGCCGCACACTCCGGCGATGATCAGCAACACTTTCGCGGTAACAGGATCGCTCACCGAACTGAGCAGAAATACCGCAATGCTCATGGCATACGCCGCGATCCGCGCCCGTCGCAGTCGTTCCATGGGAATGAGTTTGGGCGCCACCATCGCACCCACCGCGATGCCGATGGCGATATACATACTCAAGCGCGCCACTTCTTCCGCCGTGCTGGTCATCAGCACTACCGGCGCCCAGGCCACCAGAACCACCCGCAGCACAGCGGCTGCGCACCAGAAGAGACTCACGCCCAACGTCGCGAAGCGGGCCCGCGTGGTGCTGAGCAAACCGCGCAGCGACATTGCAAAACGCCGCCACACGGGAAACTCCTCCTTCACCGGCGGCGCGACGCGTTCGATGGCCAACGCGAGCACGGCGGATAGCAGATAACACGCCGCGACCACGACCAACGCCGCTTGAATACTTCGATCGGCGATCGCGGCGCCCACCAGCGAACCGAGCAGAATCGACAAAATCGTCGAACCTTCCACCCAACTGTTCACCTTCACCAAAGACTCCTGCGGCACCAGCTCCGGCAGGATGCCGTATTTGGCGGGACTGTACATGGCCGCGCCCAGACCGATCACGGCGTAGGATATCAGCGGCTCGACGCCGGCCAACATCAAGCCCGCGCCGAACGCCTTGACCACGTTCGCGTCGGTCAGCACCCGCCCTTTTGGCCGGCGATCGGAATAGTCGCCGACCCAAGGCGCGAGCACGACATAGGCGATCAGAAACGACGCCTGCAACGCGGAGACATACCACTGCTGGGGCTCGATGGCTTGCATCACCAGTGCCACGGCGGTGAACAGCGCCGCGTTGTCGGCGAAGGCGGTGACGAACTGGGCGATCAACAGTACGGTGACGTTCTTGTTCATAATGAAACTGGGAATCTCCCGGTCAATACGCTTGATGGTGGCTGATGATCCATCGTGTCCAGTCGCAGTGCATCGCCAAGTCAATCGCGGAATGATCCGCTCCCACGACGAGAACATCTAACCTGTGGGAGCGGTTTCCTACCGCGATTCTTCGCATAGTCAAATCGCCACGCCCACTTCCTTCGCCGCCAGTTCTCGCGCAGCGACATAATCCACCTTGCCCGTGCCCAGCAGCGGCAATTGCTTAAGGGCGATGATCTTGCGCGGCACGGCCAATTCCGTGTAACCACTGCGCTTGGCCTGCTCCGCCAACGAACCGCGTTGCGCATCCATGCGCGTGGTCAGCAACACCAATTGTTCGCCCTTTGCCGCATCCGGCAAGCTCACCACCGCATGCTGAGACTCGGGCCACAATGCAGCGGTGAATTGCTCGACGGCGGTCAGCGAAACCATTTCGCCGCCGATCTTGGCGAAGCTCTTGGCGCGACCGCGAATGGTCACGAAACCATCGTCGTCCACGCTCACGATATCGCCGGTGTCATACCAGCCGTCGCCGTGACTGCTCTTGGGCGGAACGAGTATCCCGGGTTCCTGCGCCAACAGGTAGCCCAACATCACATTGGGTCCGCGCACGTGCAAGCGCCCGCCTTCGGTCACGCCGGGCACGTCTTCGAGAAAGCGCTCGATCCCGGGAAATAGGCGCCCCACCGTGCCGACGCGATGATCCATGGGCGTATTGGTCGCCAGAACGGGACTGGTCTCGGTGGCGCCATATCCTTCGAAAATCCGAATGCCGAATTTCTCATTCCAAACCCGTCGCGTTTCTTCCTGCAACTTTTCGGCGCCGGCGAATACATAGCGCACGCTGTAGAAATCGTAAGGATGAGCGAAGCGCGCGTAGCCGGAGAGAAACGTGTTGGTTCCGAACAAGATGGTTGCGTTGATGTCGTATGAGACTTCCGGCACGATGCGATAGTGCAGCGGCGACGGATAGAAGAACACCTTCATGCCGGACAGCAACGGCAGCAGCGTGCCCGCCATCAAACCAAACGAATGGAACAGCGGCAGTGTATTGAGGATGACATCCTGTGAACCGAAATCCACTCGGGCCGCCATTTGCAGCCGGTTGGCCATCAAGTTACTGTGGGACAACACGACGCCCTTGGGCGTGCCTTCCGAACCCGAGGTGAACAACACAACCGCCGGATCGTCGGCCGACGCGGCGGGCGCATATTTCTTGTACATCAGCCCGCCCACCCGCGATTCGAGAACGCCGCGCAATTTGTCGACCCAGGTTAACTGAACCGAAACGTCCTCCAGATAAACCACCCGCGCGTTCGCCCCGATCTCCTGCACAACGTTTTCCAGTTTGGCGGCCGCGATGAACCGCTTCGATGTGATCAGCGTGTCGATGCAGGCAGTGCGCATGGCCGACAGGAGCGGTTGCGCGCCGACGGTGAAGTTCAGCATGGCCGGCACACGCCGGTGCAATTGCAGAGCGAAAAAGGTAATCACGGTGGACAACGCACTGGGCAGCAGCACTCCGACATTGCTTCCAGACTTGGTGCGCTCGGCGAGCGCCGTACCCAACACAAAGATTTTGGCGAGAAGTTCGTCATAGGTTACAACCTTGCGCTCGACGTCCTCCGCGATGCGGTGGTTGCCGCCATGCACCTTGCGCGCATCGAGCAGCGCGTGCAGTAAGGTGCGCTGATACTGACTGGTGGCGAACATCATTTCCGTCATGACATCGGACAACAGCTGGCCGGCCCGATTGCGGCGCGCTCGTCCCTTCACGTCGTCGGCCACCGCCAAGCGTCGCGGCGGCAACAACGTCAAAGTCACTTTGGGGAACCAGCGCAGGCGCACCTGGCCGCGCAAGCGCGAAAAAACGGAGTACTGAGCGCCCTCGATGCGCACCGGCAGCACCATGGCGCCGGAACGATCCGCCACCAGTCCGGGGCCCTGGTAGATCTTCATCAGCGAGCCGGTCACGGTAATACGCCCTTCCGGAAAAATGACCGCCTTGCCCGGACTCTGCAAGCGCTTGATCAACGATTTCGTCGACAGCGGGTTGGTCGGGTCCATGGGAAAGAATTCGACGAAACTGAGAAACGGCCGCACCCACCACGCTTGTGCGACATAGGTATTCACGGCAAACGTGAGTTTATCGGGAAGAAAAACGGCCAGCAGCGCGGCATCGAGAAAAGAGGTGTGATTGGCAACGATGAGCACGCGGTCGCCCGCCGACTTGAAGTGTTCGATTCCCTCAACCTCGACTGAATACAACGTCTTCAGCAGCCACCGCAGCCAAGCGCGCAACATCGTGTGCATGTAGCCTCCGTGCAAGACCTCCAAGCTTAGAAACGTGTATCGGCGCGAACCGCTGTCGACTAAAAGACGCGGCGCGAAAGAAAAACCGCAAGCCCCAGGAAAGCGACGGTCGGTGCGGCGACCATCAACAACGGCGGCCAGCCATAGACCAAGCCAACGTAGCCGACCCCTTGGTCGATGACGTAAAACCCGATGCCCACCAGGGTTCCAACGAGGACACGCTGACCTACCGGCACGCTGCGCAAAGGTCCGAAAATGAACGGCACGGCAAGAAACACCATGACCGCGGTCGTAAAGGGCGAAAACACTTTTCGCCATAGCGCCTGCTCGTAGCGGTCCGATTCCAAGCCGTTGTCCCGCAGGTAGGCGACATACTGCGTCAATCCCCACGCCGAGAGAAATTCCGGATGCACCGTCACCACTTCCCACACATCCCGCGCCAGCAAGGACGCCAGTTGCTCACCATGAATTTTCTCGATCGCGATACCGTCCGGACTGACATTGCTGCGGGCGATGTTTTCCAAGCGCCACACGTCGCCCTCGAGGTAACCGCGCGCGGCCGAAATCACCGTGTTGAGGCGAAAGGCTTCATCGAGGGAGTACACGCTGATTTGGCCAAGCGAGCCGTCTGCATACACTTCGCGAACATGAATGAAATCCCGCCCGTCGCGCACCCACATGCCATCGCGGACATTCAGAGCGATGCGCTCCATCATCGCCGTCGTTCGCACTTGCTGCGCGATGCGCTCGGTAAACGGCGCGACGACTTCACCGAGCACCGTCGCGACAATGACCAGCAACACGCCGACCTTCATCACCGATCCGACAATGCGCCCGACGGACACGCCCGCCGAACGCAGCACGATCAACTCGCTGCTCGACGCCAACAAGCCCAAACCGATGATCGTGCCGATCAAAGCCACCGTCGGAAACAGCTGGTAGGCCAGTCGCGGCAAGACCAATGCGACATACTGCATGGCCTGCCACATGCCATAGTTGCCCTTGCCAACGTCATCCAGTTCGCCGATCAACGTCGTGAAGCTGAACAGCGCCAATAGAACACCCATCACCAGCGCCGTGTGGGCCGCGACGGTTGCGCCGATATATCGATCCATGATCATGCGGGCTGCACTCGCCGTTTAGCGCGGTAGCGCCAACTCCAGCCGGACTGGCGCAGCCAAAGCACGGCGAACAACGCCAGCATCAGGGCATGGACCCACCAAAGCCCGACCCATTCGGGCACTTTGCCCCGCTCGACCCAGGTGCGCCCCACGCCCATGAGATTGTTGTAAACCATGTACACCAGAATGGCGGTAACGAGTTTGGCGAATCGACCCTGGCGCGGATCCGTTCGGCTCAACATGATCGCCACCCCGCACAGAATGAGCACGGAAACCGGCATGGCGAGACGCCAATGCAGCTCGGCGACGTCATCCGGGGCGCGTCGCGCCCACAACTCCGGCGTCGATCGTCCGCCGAGGCGGGACTCGCCCATGCTCACCGCCGGCGCGGGCATGCGCACGCCGTGACGTTCGAACTCGATCATCCTGAAATCCGCCTCCCCGGGCGCGCCCTCGTAGCGCACGCCGTCGTAAAACACCAGATAGCGCTCACCCGTCGCATCGTCCACCGTTTGGCGGGCGCGCCGGGCAACCAGCAAATTGCGCTGGTCCGCCTCTTCCTTCTCGGCGAACACCCCTTCCATCGACCCGTCATCCGCCAGGCGCTCCACGTAGAAAACCAGGCCGGCGTTCTTGACTTCCTTGAACCGTCCCGCGGCGATGCCGGCGAAATCCGCTTGCGCCTCTGCGGTGATTTGCAAGCGCTCGCCGGCCCGCTGGGCCCACGGCGCGGCCACAAACGTCACCCCGCCGACAATGACGGCCAACGCGACTGCCGCCACCCCGAGCGCTCGCAACACGGTGCCGACGCCGATGCCGCATGCCGCCAGCGCCGTCATCTCGCTGTCTTTGTAAAACCGCCCCAACGCAATCAAAACAGCCAAGAAGAAGGACAAGGGGAGCAAAACCGGAAGAGCACTCAAGGATTTCACGGCCAACAGCCCCGTCACCACGTCGGCCGGCAGTTTGCCGGACGCGGCGTCGGCCAAATAGCGAATAAAGCGATTGCTGATGAAGATGAGATACAAGACGGACACCACACCGACGAAGGTGCCAAACGTTTCACGGACAAAATACCGGTAAATAATCACTCGTTTAATCGCCTTCCGACTGCTTAAAAAAGCGCCACGTCCGATGTAAGCTACGGAAAACGTGCAATTTCTTGCCGCATTCGGGTAGAATCACGGCCCAGGTTTCGGACCGATTCGAAACGCGCAGTAACTGCGAGGCGCTCCTAATGGTGGCCCATTGGGAAGCCAAGATCCAGTGCCCAGTGGGCCAAGTATTCTAAGGAAGTGTCATGGAATTTCAGGTCAAGAGCGGAACCCCCGAGAAACAACGCGCCGCATGTGTGGTGGTAGGCGTGTTCGAATCGCGACGACTATCAAGTGTCGCCGAAAAGCTCGATCAATCGTCCCGCGGTTATCTCTCCAACGTCATTCGCCGCGGCGACATCGATGGCGCCGTCGGCCAAACGCTGCTATTGCACAATGTGCCGGGAACCTTGTGCGACCGCGTGTTACTGGTCGGCTGCGGCCGCGAACGCGAACTGGGCGACAGTCAGTTTCGTCAAATCATCGCCAAGAGCGCTATCGCATTGAGCGACATCGGCGTCGCCGATGCGGTGTGTTATCTCACGGAACTCAACCTCAAAGGTCGCGACACGCGCTGGAAGATCCGCCACGCGATAGAAGCGGCGCAGGATGCGCTCTACCGCTTCGACAAACTTAAATCGGAGAAGGACACCAAGCGCCGCCCATTGCGCAAATTCATCTTGACCGTCGCGTCGCGCCGCGAACTCACCATCGCGGAAAATGCCTGCAAAGAAGGCACCGCGGTGGCTAACGGCGTGGAGCTGGCGAAAGATCTGGGCAATCTCCCCGGCAACATCTGCACGCCGACATACCTCGCCGAACAAGCGAAAGACTTGGCCAAAAAACACAAACATCTGAAGACCGAAATCTTGGAACAGGCGGACCTCGAGAAGCTGAACATGGGCGCGTTCCTCAGCGTCGCCAAGGGTAGCCGCCAACCGCCCAAACTGATCATCATGGAGCATCGCGCCGGCGCTAAGAACGACAAACCCATCGTGTTCGTCGGCAAAGGCATCACTTTTGATTCTGGCGGCATCTCGATCAAACCGGGCCCCAACATGGACGAAATGAAGTTCGACATGTGCGGCGCGGCGAGCGTTCTGGGCGTCATGTCGGTGTGCGCCGAACTCAACATGCCGCTGAATGTCATCGGCGTCATACCCGCCTGCGAGAATCTCCCCGACGGCAATGCCAACAAGCCGGGCGACGTCGTCACCAGCATGTCGGGCCAGACCATCGAGATCCTCAACACCGACGCCGAAGGGCGGTTGATTCTGTGCGACGCCTTGACCTATTGCGAACGCTACCAGCCGGACGCCGTTATCGACATCGCCACACTTACCGGGGCGTGCGTCATTGCCCTTGGTCGCCACCCCTCCGGCTTGTTCGCCAATCACGGCCCCTTAGCCAATGAGATTACCGCCGCCGGCAAAAACAGCGTGGATCGCGTGTGGGAATTACCACTGTGGGAAGAATACCAGGAGCTGCTGCAAAGTAACTTCGCCGACATGGCCAACATCGGCGGCAAGGACGGCGGCGCCATTACGGCGGCGAGCTTTTTGGCGCGGTTCACTAAGAAATACCATTGGGCGCATTTGGATATTGCGGGCACCGCTTGGCGCACCGGCGAAAAAAAGGGCGCGACGGGCCGTCCCGTTCCGCTGCTCAGTCAGATTTTGTTAGATCGTTGCGCCGAATAACCCCGCAATCCGCCCGCGAGTTCCGAACGTGGCTCGCGGGCGAGCCAGTATCTGTGTGTCTTGCCGAACTATTCCGCTGTCATGGCGCGGTATAAAATACCGCGGAGCGGTACGTAAAGCGCCCATCGAGCCGTTATAGTAGCTAACTCGGATGGGCGGCCCGACGATAACCAAACCAATGTCACAAATAGACTTCTACATATTGCAGTCGGGATCCGACGAGGCGAGCGTCTTTGCTTGCCGGTTGGCGGAAAAGGCGTTTCAGAACGGTCACCGCATCTATCTGCATACTCGCTCAGCCGACGAAGCCCACCAGGTCGATCAGCAGTTGTGGACATTCCGTGCGGGAAGTTTCGTTCCTCACGCACTGTGCGACCAGGCAGGCAAGCCCGGCGCCGCACCCGTGATGATCGGCGCCGCCGGCGCTCCGGCAGATCACAACGACGTTTTGATCAATCTCACCGACGAGATTCCGCCGGACTACGCGCGCTTCGCCCGCATCGCCGAAGTGGTAGCGGGCACGGATTTGAGCAAAAGCGCGGCCCGCCAACGCTATCGCGCCTATCGAGAAGCGGGCTGCACGGTGCAATCCCACCAGATCGACGGTTAGTCATGGCGAAAGACAAAGACAAGTCAGCCAATTCTTCCGCGCCAGGCAGTGACGACGATAACGACATTCCATTGCTTGAAGCCATCGTTGTGCCCGGCAATACTTCCCGAGTAGGCAAAGCGAAACTCACAAAGAAGAAGCGAGTCGCCGCTCCGGAAAAACCAGCCGCTAAGGAAACATCCCGCGAGCCGGAAGCGACCGCGCAACCAGTGCAAGAATCTCAGGCGCTGGACGACATCGACATGGCACTGGACGATTTGGACACCGCGCTGAACGACACGGCCGGTACGGACCGTCAGGCTGCCGGACAAACGGACGACCTTGCCGGCGTGCTGCGCGAAGCGTTTCAACATGACATCCGCCAGATCATCAGCCAAATCGTCGAACACGAGACCGAAGCGGTACTCAATCGACTGGAACCGTTTTTGACTCAGAACCTGCTGCCGCAGGCGCTCAACGATCTCCTCAAGCCCGAGTTGAACAAACTTTACGAGGAGTTGAAGAACAGCACGCAAAACATCGAGCAGCGCACTAAGGAGCGCATCCAAAACCGCGCCCAAACGCTTGAAGGTCAGCTGGCGGAATTTCGGGAAAAGCTGCTCGAGGCGACAGCCGCGCCTTTACCCGCCATCGATAGCCTTGGTCAGCGCCTTGAAGCACTGAATCAACGCTTTGATGACATTGCCGGAGGCGCACGGCAAGGCGACGCCGAATTCAAACAAGCCGCCGCCGATTTAAAACGCACCGTCGACGAGCGCATGGCGCTGCTGAAAGACGCCATCGAGCGGCGCGTCACCCAAAAGATCACCGATAGCCTAAGCACCGTTTTGGCGGATCAAGTCGAGGCCAAGCTGGCGACCTTCGCCAACCAAACCACCGGCGCCCTGCAGGAACAACTGGCGTCCACGGTCACCGATCTGGGCGAGATGCTCAATGACGCGATCGCGCCCATCGACAGCCTGAGCAACCGGCTCGATAAACTGCAAAACGAGTTCACCGCGTTCCGCGACGACATCAAAAAGGCTCAGGAGAAGTCCACGGACAATAAGCAGTTCCGCAAGGAAATCGACGCCATGCGCGCCGAGCGGGATGCCATTCTGCAAGAGCTGGAAGATCGCTTCGATCGCGCATTTCTACGCCGGGTCGCGGCGTTGCCGAAAATGGTGGCCAACATCACCCGCGCCTATGCCGGGCCCGGCGCGAAGATTGGTGTACAATTGGACGCCGCCGAACGACCAACCAAAAAAGACAAATTGAATCAGGACGCGTCCACGAGCATGGAAAAGACTTACGACCCCAGCGCGATCGAAACACGTTGGTACGACACTTGGGAAAAGCAGAACTACTTCGCCCCCCGCGGCGACGGTCCGAGCTACTGCATCATGATCCCGCCGCCCAACGTGACCGGCAGTCTGCACATGGGCCACGCGTTTCAAGACACCATCATGGACGCGCTTACCCGCTACCACCGTATGATGGGCTTTAATACCCTGTGGCAAGCGGGCACGGATCACGCCGGCATTGCGACCCAAATGGTGGTCGAGCGCCAGCTCGCGGCGCAGAGCAAATCGCGCCACGATCTGGGCCGCGAAGCGTTTATCAAAAAAGTCTGGCAATGGAAGAACGAATCGGGCGGCACCATCACCCGCCAACTGCGCCGACTCGGGGCCTCGCTGGACTGGTCGCGCGAGCGCTTCACCATGGATACCGGGCTGTCAAAAGCGGTGCGCGAAGTGTTCGTCCGCTTGTACGAGGAAGGGTTGATCTACCGCGGCAAACGGCTGGTCAATTGGGACCCGGTGCTGCATACGGCGGTGTCCGATCTCGAGGTCGTGTCACAGGAAGAAGACGGCAGCCTGTGGCACATCCGCTATCCGCTCGCCGAATCCGACGAATACATCGTGGTCGCCACCACACGGCCCGAAACCATGCTGGGCGATGCTGCCGTTGCGGTCCACCCCGACGATGAGCGTTACAAGCACCTCATCGGCCGAATCATCGATTTGCCGTTGGCCAACCGCCGCATCCCGATCATCGCCGACACTTACGTCGATCCCAGTTTCGGCACCGGTTGCGTGAAAATCACGCCCGCCCATGATTTCAACGACTACCAAGTGTGGGGCCGGCACCGCGAAGCTTCGTTAATGCGCACCGTGCCATTCAGCGGCCTGATCAATATTTTCACCAAAGACGCCAAGATCAAAGCCAGCCGCGAAGACGACGATTCCATGCACCGCGCGGGCGCCAAGGAGAACGGCAGCGACACGGCCGCGGCAAGCGCGGGGCCGCGCGGACCGGCGACCTTCGAGTTGATTCCGGAGCGCTATCGCGGCCTGGATCGCTTTGAGGCGCGCAAGCGCATCGTCGCCGACTTGGAAGCGCAGAACTATCTGGAAAAGACCGACAAGCATCGGTTGATGGTTCCCCGCGGCGACCGCTCCGGCGCCGTCGTCGAACCCCTGCTTACCGACCAGTGGTTCGTTCGAGCCGAGCCGCTGGCCGGTCCGGCGATCAAGGCGGTTGAAACAGGCAAAATCAAGTTCGTTCCAGAGAGCTGGGCCAACACCTACTACGACTGGATGCGCAACATTCAGGATTGGTGCATCAGCCGGCAGATCTGGTGGGGGCATCGCGTTCCCGCCTGGTATGACCGCCGCGGCAACGTCTACGTCGGTCGCAGCGAGGCGGAAGTGCGCAAGGCCAACGACCTGCCGTCCATGGTCCCGCTGGTGCAGGATCCCGATGTGCTGGACACCTGGTTCTCGTCCGCGTTGTGGCCCTTCTCCACCTTGGGTTGGCCGGAACAGACGCCCGAACTGAAAACGTTTTACCCGACCAGCGTACTGGTAACCGGGTTCGACATCATTTTCTTCTGGGTCGCCCGCATGATCATGATGGGGCTGAAGTTCACCGGCGAGGTACCTTTTAAGGAAGTCTATATTCACGGATTGGTGCGGGACAGCCACGGTCAGAAGATGTCCAAATCCAAGGGCAATGTGCTTGATCCCATCGATCTCATCGACGGGATCGACCTGCCCGCCCTGGTAAACAAACGCACCACCGGACTGATGCAGCCCGACAAAGCGCCGGCGATCGAAAAGGCCACGCAGCAGGAATTCCCCGGGGGAATCCCGTCCTACGGCACCGATGCACTGCGGTTTACATTCGCGGCGCTGGCCTCGACCGGCCGCGATATCCGTTTCGACCTCGGCCGCACCGAAGGCTATCGCAACTTCTGCAATAAGTTGTGGAATGCGGCCCGCTACGTGCTGATGAACACCGAGAATGAGGACACCGGCGCGCGCGGCGGCGAGATGGACTTTTCGCTGGCGGATCGCTGGATCACATCGCGCCTGCAACTGGCGGTGCAGAATGTCCAGGACGCCATGAGTCATTACCGGTTTGACGTGGCCGCGAACGCCATTTACGAGTTTGTATGGAACGAGTACTGCGACTGGTACTTGGAGCTGTCCAAGCCCGTTCTGCAGAATAAAAAGAATCCTCCGGCGTTGCTGCGTGGCACGCGTTTCACGCTGGTGAACGTTCTGGAAACCCTGCTGCGCATGGCGCACCCGATCATTCCCTTTATCACCGAGGAGATCTGGCAGCGCGTTGCTCCGCTCACCGGGCGCAAGGGCGACACCATCATGCTACAGCCGTATCCGAAACCCGATACCGACCTGATCGACGCCAAAGCTGTCTCCGAACTGGAGTGGGTCAAGGAATTCGTGCTGGGCGTGCGCAAGATTCGCGGCGAGATGAACATTCCGCCCGGCAAAACGCTGAACGTGCTGCTGCAGAACTCCACGGACGAGGACCGCCGCCGCTTCGACCGCAACGAACCTTTCGTCACGGCCCTGGCCAGACTGGGCTCCGTGGAATGGTTGGATCTAGCCGAGCAAGCGCCCGAGTCGGCCACCGCGCTGGTGGGACAACTCAAGATTCTCATCCCTATGGCCGGATTGATCGACAAAGAGGCCGAAGTGGCGCGATTGACCAAAGAGCTGGATCGCCTGCGCAAAGAACTAATCCGCGCCGAGGCGAAGCTATCCAATCGCGATTTTGTCGACCGCGCCCCGCCTGACGTGGTCGACAAAGAGCGTAACCGGGTCAAGGAGCTGCGCCTCACCATCAAGAACCTGGATGAGCAATTGCTGCGCATTGAGGCACTCTGACCGACGGCTGAAATCCGCCTCCCGGCGATGCGCCGGGAGGCACCGCGGGAGCGGTTTAACCCACGCTTTTTATACGGCATCCAGTCCTCGGCGCGCACAAATCGCAGATAAAACCGCTTCTGTGTTATTCACCACCCCGTGACACGATTTTCCTATCACGCTGATTATTAAACACAAATATCAGACAATTTAATACGCTCCCAAGTTTGGACTCGATTTAAACTTCCGCGCCGCCTGCCGATCCTAATTTTAGGGCATGGAATTCGCATCGCTCTGGCTAACAGAGGAGCGCGTTATGAAAGCTATCATCGTGTTTCTGAGTGCCGGACTCATTGCAGCAGGGAATCCGGCGGTTCTGGCGGAATCGACCGGCCGAGACGTCCTCCCCAAGCAGGTCATCGCCGCCACGTCACTCACCAACGTCGTCATCGACCCCGAGGAAGACGCCATTGGCGGCAGCGTGTCGCGCGCCGTGTTCACCAATGCCGTCGTCAATCGTGAGCCCGTCGATCACTTTAGCTTGCTCAAGCGGGACGCCCGCCACGTCTACTTTTTCACCGAGCTGAAGGGACTGACTGGCGAAACAATTTATCACCGTTGGGAGCTTGACGGTCGGATTGTCGCGGAAACACCGTTCGAAGTCGGCGGGCCGCGCTGGCGAGTCTGGTCGAGCCACACGCTGAACGCCAGCGCTTATGGCGAATGGCGGGTATCGGTCGTCGACATCAACGGCCACGTGATTGATTCACGCACGTTGGTGTTCACGCGTTAACGCATGTGGGAGCGGTTTCCTACCGCGATTTTCCGTAGAGTCGATCGCGGAATGATCCGCTCCCACAAGTCTGCGAGCCGACGGTTGTGGGAGCGGTTTCCTACCGCGGTTCCCTAGATCTCCCGCGTCGGCGAAAACCGGATTCCCGGCCAGCGCTCCATGGCGAGATCGAGATTGACCCGCGTCGGCGCCAGATAAGTTAGATGATCCGCCCCGTCGAGGGCGAGATTCTGACTTGCCTTGACTTTGAATTCCTCGAGCTTCTTTTTGTCGTCGCAGTGTATCCAGCGGGCCGTGGCCACCGTCACCGGCTCGAAGATACAGTCCACGTTGTATTCCGCTTTCAAGCGATGGGCCACGACATCGAACTGCAACACGCCCACCGCGCCCAGAATCAGATCATTGTTGTCGAGCGGTTTGAAAAGCTGGGTCGCGCCTTCCTCGGACAGCTGCTGCAGGCCCTTCTGCAGCGCCTTCATGCGCAGCGGATCGCGCAGGCGCGCGCGGCGGAACAGTTCCGGCGCGAAGTGGGGAATCCCCTCGAATTTGAGCTTCTCGCCGTTGGTGAACGTATCGCCGATCTGCACCGTACCGTGATTGTAGATACCGATAATGTCGCCCGGAAAGGCATCCGCCACTTGCTCGCGCTCGGACGCCATGAATGTCACCGCGTTTCCGATACGCACTTCACGGCCGAGGCGCACCTGAAACAATTTGTCGCCCTGGGCGAACTTGCCCGAGCACACGCGCAGGAATGCGATGCGGTCGCGATGAGCGGGGTCCATGTTGGCTTGAATCTTAAAAACGAAGCCGCTGAACGCCTCCTCGTCCGGCATTACGGAACGCACGTCAGTCTGGCGCGGCAACGGCGGGGGCGCATAGGACGCGAACGCGTCGAGCAACTCCCGCACGCCGAAGTTGTTGATGGCCGAGCCGAAAAACACCGGCGTCAATTCGCCTTTCAAGAACGCATCGTGATCGAATGGGTGGCTCGCGCCCTGCACTAATTCGATTTCATCGCGCACGCTCTGCAGGTCGAAACCCAGAATGTCCGCCATCTCCGGCGCATCCAGCCCCTGAATTGTGCGACCTTGCTGGATCCTGTGCCCGCCGCCTGACTCGAACACATGCAGCGTTTCCGAATCCAAACGAATCACGCCTTTGAACGCTCGTCCCATGCCGATAGGCCACGTGATCGGGGCGCAACGGATCTTGAGCACCGACTCGATCTCATCCAACAGACTGACCGGATCGCGGCCTTCGCGATCGAGCTTGTTGATGAAGGTGATAATCGGGGTATCGCGCATGCGACACACTTCCATCAGCTTGACCGTGCGATCCTCAACCCCCTTGGCGCTGTCGATCACCATCAAAGCGGAATCGACGGCGGTCAGCGTGCGGTAGGTGTCTTCGGAAAAGTCTTCGTGGCCGGGCGTGTCCAGCAAGTTCACCATACAGCCGCCATAGGGAAACTGCATCACCGAGGTGGTCACGGAGATTCCGCGCTGTTTCTCCAGCTCCATCCAGTCCGATGTCGCATGACGCGACGCCTTGCGGCCCTTGACCGTACCGGCAAGCTGAATTGCGCCGCCGAACAGCAGGAGCTTCTCGGTGAGCGTGGTTTTCCCTGCATCAGGATGGGAAATAATCGCAAAGGTGCGGCGCAGCGCGGCTTGTTCTGCAATGTGAGACATAGGGGGCCGAATTATACAGTAAGTCGGTAGGGTGAAAGCGATGACCGATATGGGATCTATGACTACAGCGGAGGTTTTTAATTCGAAATTAGCGGCCGCGATCGCTTAAGTCCGTGAAAAAGCCAGTCGATAACAGCCGGGAGGGACACGCTCGCCCGCGGGCCGGCGAAGGACTTTATTTACAAGCCAACGATATGGACAACCATGGACACCGCGATACTGCTTCCGTCACCGCCGAGCTGCCAGCCCAACCCCGCTAACGCGATCAAGGTTGGCGAAAACGTGATGGTCGGCCTGGTGGACGGCACAAACCTGCCGGCCAAGCTTGCCCTGTTCAACGTCGAGCAGGCATTCGTCGCCGTGTTCCTCAAGGATAAGCCGCGCCCGGTCAAGGTTCCCTTCGCGCGTTTGCAGGCGCTGCACATTACAAGCCCCAAGCCCTGGAATCCCCAAGAATCGGATCCGCCGGCCATGCCGTTCAGTCTGTTCTTCCATGACGGCAGCGACTTGTCCGGCGAATGTATTGGTTACTGCCGCGACAAACACGGCGTTCACATCTACCCGAAACATGGCGCGAATAAGTATGTTCACTCCTATATTCCGTTCAGCGCCTTAACCCGTTGTGAAGTCAACGGCGAAAGCCTGGAATTCGCTGTCAGCGCGGCGCCGGTTAGAAAAGCCGCCGCGCCCGCGCCCAAAAACGAGCCGCCGGAGCAAGCAGACAAGCAAGCCTACTTGTCGACCAAGGCCATAGACAACGCCGAGGACCTGCACGAGGCGTTGATTCGCCAGAAGTCCATGCCCCATTTAAAGCTCGGCGAGATTCTGATCGGCGAGAATCTGGTAACGGAAGAACAGCTCAATGAAGCGCTGGAGGAACAGAAGACCAAGAAGGGCACGCCCCTGGGCGAGCTGCTGGTCCAAAAGGGCCTCGTTACCACCGGTGAAATTCAGCAAAGCCTGGCCAAGAAATTGGGCATTCCGTTCGTCGATCTTGGCAAGTTTCAAATCGCGCCCGACGCGCTCAAGCACGTGCCCCACGAGATCGCCGAAAAGCACACCGTCATCCCGGTGCATTTCTACAACGAAAAACTCGCCGTGGCCATCGAAAACCCCATGGACTGGGATGCCCTGGACGCCCTGAGGTTTCATACCAACATCTTCATCGAACCGGTCATGGCGACCGCGGAATCGATCAAGAAAGCGATCCTTTACTACTATACCGCCGATGACATCGCCAAAGAATCCATCGAAGAAATCGCCGATGGCAGCACGGATCTGCAGTCCTACGATGAAGACGAAGACAATGTCGACGACAAAGACATCACCGACAACGTCATCGTCAAACTTTTGAACAAAGTCATCGTCGACGCCCAAGGGCAAGGGGTATCCGACATTCACGTCGAACCCTCGCCGGGCAAAGGCAAAGTCAAGATCCGCTTCCGCAAAGACGGCAGTTTGATGGATTACCATGAACTGCCGTCCCAGTACAAAAACGCGCTGATCTCCCGCATCAAGATTCTGGCAAAGCTGGACATCTCGGAAAAGCGCCGACCGCAGGACGGCAAGATCGAATTCAAAAGGTCCGACGGCGGCAAATTGGAGCTGCGCGTCGCGATCATCCCGACAGCCAACGGCCAGGAAGACGTGGTCATGCGTATTCTTGCCAGCGGCAAGCCGCTGCCGCTGGACAAGCTCGCCTTAAGCGACCACAACATCGATGCGCTGAAAAAAGCCGTCTCGACGCCCTACGGTCTGTTCCTGGTGTGCGGTCCGACTGGTTCCGGTAAAACGACGACCTTGCACTCGATCCTGGGCTATATCAACACGCCCGAGCGAAAAATCTGGACAGCTGAAGACCCGGTGGAAATCACCCAACAGGGCCTGCGGCAAGTGCAGATGAATACCAAGATCGGTCTTGATTTCGCCGCCGCTATGCGTGCCTTCCTGCGCGCCGACCCGGACGTGATCATGGTCGGCGAAATGCGCGATCACGAAACAGTCCACATCGGCGTGGAAGCCTCGCTCACCGGTCACTTGGTCTTTAGCACCTTGCACACCAACAGCGCGCCGGAAAGTATCGTGCGCTTGCTGGACATGGGCATGGACCCTTTCAACTTCGCCGATGCCCTGCTCGGCGTGCTGGCCCAACGTCTGGCCAAACGGCTGTGCAAGGACTGCAAGGAGAAGTACGTTCCGTCCGACACCGAAATCTTGGATCTGGCGCGGGAATACTGCGTGGAATTCACCAAGAACATCGAATCCGAGGAAGAAAAGGAAGCGCTGTACCGCAAGACCATGGATGAATGGAAGAAAAAATACGGCGGTCCCGAGCAGCGCCTCAGCCTATATCGCAAGGTCGGTTGCGAGAAGTGCGACGGCAAAGGCTATGCCGGCCGCATCGGTTTGCACGAACTGCTGATCGGCAGCGACGGCATCAAGCGCCACATTCTGGACCGGGACACTGTATCGGTCATGACCCAAACGGCGCTAAAGGAAGGCATGCGGACGCTGCGTCAGGACGGTGTCGAGAAGGTCGTGCAAGGGCACACGGACATGTTCCAGATTCACGCCGTGTGTTCTAAATAGACCGAGAACCGCTTCGTGAAATGGCGGTGTCAGTAAGAATACCCCGAGGTTATAAACAACGAAGCTCCCGTGTAGGAGACGTCTTGGATTTCGTCCGAGCCGCCGACGATTTGCGCCTTGCCGTCGCCGTCCCGGTAAACGCAACCCAGCGATAGGGAAGAGTTGCGCGTGAAATGGGTCACGCTGAAGCTAAGCCCCAGGTAATCCACGTGCTCAGGTTGGTTGGACTGTCCCGCGACGAGGTCCGGCGTGTTGGCATAGTCGGTAAAGACCCCGGCGCGCAGCGCGATCGCGGGGTTGAGATAGTACTCGCCACCGATGGAAAGGTTCACCACCGACTCGCGCTCACCGTAAATCGGATCGGTGAATTTCTCGTAATAGGCCGCGTCGGCCGAGATCATGAACGCGGGTGAATAGAAATAGGCCGCGCCCAAAGTCACGTTTAGCGGATGCTTGCGCTTGTCCTCGGTGGCCGACTTCACGAACGTGAGATCGTTGTCCGTGCTGCGGGTCGTCACTTGGCTGTCCGCTTTTCCCTCATAGATCGTCACTTTGCTCACCGAGGCGCCGAAAGACCACTTATCCAGCGGACTCCACATCACGCCCAACACGGGCTTATAGCCGTACTCGTTGGTTTGAAAGTAGGTGTTGTTCATCTGGTAGAGACCGGACGTCAATTCGGTCAACTGATTTGAAATCCACTCACGCTCGCGGTAGTGGAAATAGACCGATGCGCCCACCGACAACTCGTCATTGAGACGTCGCGCATACGAAGGACCAATCTGGAACGTGCGGTCCTGGTTATTGAAGTTGACGACATAGCGGCGAATGCTATTCGCCGAATCCTGAAACTCCAGATCCTGATCCTCGGTGACCGCGTCGGGCATCGCATAGGATATGCCCAGGACGCCATTGCCGACTGGGCGCAAGACGCCGAAGAAACTCGGCACAAAGTTCGTCGAGCGGCGATTCCAATCGTTTAATCCGCTCAGACCCCGACCGTAACTCTTGCTGATGTAGTCATAGGTGCTGACGCTGGCGGTAATGCTGCCGCCCGCCGCGTACACCACGCCGGCGGGATTGTAATACAGGCCCGCCGGACTGTCGGACACCGCCGTGTAGGCGCCGCCCATTCCGCTGGCCCGCTCCCCCACCAAAATGTTGCGGTAGTGATACTCGTCCGCCTGCACATCGGGCGCGCTCCACAACGCCGCCACCACAGTCACCCCTGCAAGAAGGAATCGAAAATGCTGAACATTATTTGTGCACATAGGATGTAAACCGCTCCGTTAATCGCGCTTGACCCGCTTTCTCCAAGCCCATTTCCCCCGTCGCCGCGCGCAGCGACGCCAGCCGCGTATCGAAACCCGGATGGGTATCGGTTATGGTCTGCGGCATGTCGTGACGGGATCCGAGTTTTTCCAAATACCGTTCCAGGGCGCGCGGGTCGTAGCCCGTCACAGCCAGCAGCTCGAGCGCGTAACGATCCGCCTCGAACTCATCTTGCTGGTCCAATCCCTCCTGAAACAGGATGCTCATGGCTTTGTCCACGGCCACGGTGAAGGCCGCCCGCAGCGGGTCCGAGATGCTGGAAAAGATTGACCCGATACCGGTCCCGCCGCTCTCGCCGCTGATGTTCATGGCATTGACGATGTGTTTTTCGGTGACATGGGCGATCTCATGGGCCAGCACGGCGGCCAGTTCCGCTTCATCGCTCATGGCGTTCAACGCTCCGCGAGTAACGAAGATATAACCGCCGGGCGCCGCATAGGCATTGACCGCATCGGTTTCCAGCACCGCAAAGCGGAACGTCAACTCCGGACGCGCGCTGGATAAGGTAAGCGTGTTGCCAACCAGATTGATGTAATGATTCAGCGCTTCGTCGCCGTGCAAGGGATAACGCGCCAGAATGCGCGCGGCCACGTTGCGACCGAAATTGATCTCTGCCGCGACATCCTGAGGCGTGTCGGCGAATACGCCCGCTTGATCGGACAGACGCGTCCTGTCGGACGACGGCCCGGCGTCGGCATGAATCACACTTCCCAACAGCGCGACCGCCGTCGCAATAACAACGAGTGGTCTTTTCATGGCAACCCCCGTATCGGGTTTGAGAACGCCGCGATTTCCTCGTCATCGACGCGCCATTGCTCCATGCGCGCCAACGCATCGAAATCGGCCGCGTCTTCCTGACTGGCGCGACGCCGGTCCTCGGCTGTCAAACCGCGGGTCGCCCCGGCGGCGGTGACGTCGGAGGCGCGACGACGGACATTCAATGTCGCGGCATCGTCGATCTTGTCGAGGGCGGAGACTTTGTCCATCGGAGGGTTTGGACCGACCAATAGCCGCGAAACCCAGCCGCGAGCATCGGCATGGCGCACGCGCAACCAGCTTCCCTGCTGCTCCAGAATCGCTACTTTTTCGCCTTGCGCGACGGTAATGACCACCGCAGTCCCAAACTTCGGCTCCAACAGCAAGTCGGCTTTCTTGCTCACCACATAGCGGAACTCTTCAGCCCCGGCGGCGGCAGCCATCAACCACACGGCTATGGCCAGGCAAACTCGCGTGCAATTTCCCATTCGCTCCCTCCTCACTACTTGCTGTCCAACGTGGTCACACCGTTCCAATCGGCAGACGGCGGCGCGTCCATGTACCCCTTGCAGCGTTTGACGAACAGCTCAGCGACACCTGGGAACGGAACCTTCCCGTATGCGGTCATCGCCGCTTCCCAGCGCCGCGCGCAGTAATGCTGAAACGCTTCATCCATGTTGGCTCTCACCTGCTCCCATTGAGCGCGATCCACGGTTCCCTCCAGCAGTTCCAGGGGAACGTAAATGCCGATCGGCTGATGCTTGCCTTTGACCCGCACTCGATCGATCAGCGCACTTGGCACCTTTGCAGCCACCGCCAAGTACGTCGCCTCGGACAACAGAACCGTGCAGCCGTACTTGCCCGTCAAACCTTCCATGCGCGAAGCCAGATTCACGTTGTCGCCGATCACCGTGTAATCCAGCTTGCGCTCCGAACCAATGTTCCCCAGCACAACCTCGCCGCTGTTCAAGCCGATGCCGATGCGAATCTGCGGCAAACCGCGGACCTTGAGCGTGGCGTTAACGGTCTCGATACCTCGAGCCATGTCCAACGCCGCTCTTACCGCGCGCTCCGCGTGATCGTCGATGCGCAGCGGCGCGCCCCAAAACGCCATGATCGCGTCGCCGATAAACTTGTCCAACGTGCCGTCGTAACGGAAAATGATTTCAGTCATCACGCCAAAGTGCACGTTGAGCAAATCGACGACTTGTTCGGCTTGAAGGTTCTCCGACATGGACGTGAACGACCGCACGTCGGAGAACAACACCGTGACGTTTTCCCGCGTTCCCACCTCCGCGCGGATGACGTCCTCATATTTATCGACGACGGCGGAAAGCACTGAAGGCGACACGTACTGCGCGAGCAATCGCCGCACTTTGCGTCGGTCTTTTCCCTGGACAACATTCACGTAGCCCAACCCACTCAGCCAACTCACTAACCCGGCAACGAGCGGCGCGGACATTTCCACGATCCAACCATGGGCGAATACCTCGAAACCGGCCAGCACGAACAGCGCCAGCACGCCCACCGGCAACGCGATTTGCCAGACCAGCCGCGCGCCGAGCAGCGTTGCGGCGCCAATCAGACACGAGACCACCACGCTATGCACGCCGACCCACCAGCGGGCTGGACGGCGCAAGAAAGTGTTGTCAAGAACATTGCCGGCGACACTGGCGTGAATCCGCACGCCGGGTGCGGCCGGAGAAAGAGGATTGGCCTTCAGATCATCGAGACCCGCCGCGCTGGCACCGATGAACACGATCTTGTCGCGAAACTCGTCGGGATGCACCAACAGGTTTTCGACGTCACCCTCGTGGATTTTCTTCGCGCCGGCGACGAGCGCCGAGAACGACAATTCATTGAATCGGCCATAGAACCCAACGTCGTACGAACCATCACTTGACGCGGGAATGACAAGCCCGCTCGCGGCTGCCAATCCATCCGGACGGACAGTCCAGTCCGACCATCCTGCGGCGCGCAGAGCAGCGATTCCGAGCGACGGCAAAACCGATCCAGAAAACGGCCGATGCAACGGCGTGCGACGCACGACGCCATCGGAATCCGGCGTTAGATCGACGAACCCTATGGCCCGAGCGCTGCGCGCCAACGGATCAATCGGCGGCACCAGCAGCGCCGACTCGCCCGGATCCGCGTTCGCCCGCCCGATTTCAAACGCCGACGTGTCGAACTCCGATTTCCCTTCCCCGCCCGTAGTCGCTACGCGGGCGGCATGTGCCGCAGGCAACGCACTGCTCGCTTCGGCGAACCGCTGATCGTTCACCGCACCTTGGCCATCGACGGCCTCGGGCTCGCTAAACAGAATGTCGAACACCACGGCGCGGGGCTCGCCCAATGCGATGAAATCCAAAACGTCGGCGTAAATATGGCGCGGCCAGGGAAATCGCCCCAAGTCCGCCCGCAATGCAGCAAGCGTATGTTCGTCGATCATCACCAGGACCAGCTGATCGGGCGCGACGAGATCGGCACGGTGGGCGCGTTGGCGCTGATCGTAAAGAAAACGCTCAGGTGCGGCGAATCCGTCGACGGCGAGGCCGCCCAATGCCGCGGCGAGACCTGCCATAACGCACAGCAGCAGCGCTTTAAGTTGTTGACTCACCCAGAATCCCTGCAATCGATCCAATGGCCTCGAGGCGAGGCGTAATCGAGTTGTCGTCCGGAAAGTCAGTTTTTTTAGCTTTATTTCAACTATTTAGACTCAAGCAAAGGCCGCCTCAGGCAACCCGAGCCTACGGCCGATTACCTAGTCGGGCGGCCAACCGCCCTATCCAAGACCGGAAATAAGAACGTTAGAATCAGGGCGTTCCCCGAGTTGCCCCGTGACCAGAACCGGGTCGACGCCTTGCTACAATAAATCAACCGTTTTCTTGCAGGTCTATTCCACCATGAAAAACCATAATCCGAATCGCTTCGCTGTTCTTGGCCTGCTGGCTGGCCTCGGCATCGCGTTTTATAACGCCGCTGCTTTCGCCCAGACGTTTTACGGCGGTCACTTCGTCGGCCAAACCGTTCCAGATCAACTGGTGACCCAAGCCCAGCAGCCGGTGGAAGTGGTGCTGAAAAACGTCGGCACGGAAGCCTGGACAGCGGACAATGGCGTGTTGTTGGCCATCGGTGAAGCGGGCAACGGCACGTCGTGGGGCGTCGACAAGGTGGAATTCGCCAGCGACGAAATCGTCGGACCGGGTGAAACCAAGACTTTCGAATTCACGCTTTCCGCGCCCGCTACGCCCGGCACCTACCATCTGTCGTGGCAGCTCATGCGCGCGGGCAAGCCCATCCCTGGAATTCATTCACCCGTGTCGACCATCCGAGTCGACGACCCGCATACCCGCGCCAAGTTCGTCTCCCAGCTGGTGCCGGATCGGCTTGCGCCGGGCGAAAAATTCAAAGTCTTGATCCAATTTGAAAACGCCGGCGAATTGAGCTGGAGCGACGAAAACGGTTTCTATCTCGGTGCGACGACATCCGGCGCACAGAGCACCTGGGGCATCGGCAAAGTGAAGCTCGGCGCCCGCGATTTCATCGCTCCGGGCCAAACGGCGACGTTCAGTTTCGAGGCTACGGCACCGCGCAAGGCGGGCGAGTATCCATTCGAGTGGCAGCTGCGTCATGACAAGAACCGGGCGTTCGGCGAGCCATCGCCGCAGACGGTCATTCGCGTCGGACAGCCCGAACCGCAGCCCATCAGCGAAACGTTCCGCGCCGAGTTTATGTCCCAAACTGTTCCCGAGACGATGATCGGCGGAGATGACTATCCAGTGGCGTTGGTGTTCAAAAACACGGGGGACAGCCCGTGGCGCCATGGCGATATCGCGCTGATCTCGCAGGAACCGGACAACAATCTTGCGTGGTTTATCAATCGCGTTGAACTGCAACCCGGCGAAGTGATCGCACCCGGCGCGATCAAAGTCTTCAGCTTTAACGTCAAGGCGCCCAACGATGCCGGGCGTTACCCGTTCCGCTGGCGCCTGGCGGATCGCGAGAATCGCAAGTTCGGCCAAGCAAGCGAAGAGCAAATCATTGTTGTTAAGTAATGGGCGTGGCGACCTCGGGCTGCGTCAGCGGCAATACAAAAGTGAACTTCGAGCCGCGGCCGGGTTCGCTCTCCACGATGAGCGTCCCGCCCATGAGCTGCGCAAAACGCCGGCTAATGGAAAGACCCAGTCCCGTACCGCCATATTTGCGCGTCGTCGACACATCGGCTTGCGTAAAATCCTCGAACAAGTGCGCGAGCTTCTCCGGCGCGATGCCAATCCCCGTATCTTCGACGTGAAACTCGACAGCGGGCTCGCCACCGCTCGTCAGTGCGCGATCAGCGTAAAACTTGATGCTGCCGTGGTGGGTAAATTTCGCTGCGTTTGACAGCAGGTTGAAAAGAATCTGCCGCAGGCGAGTCATATCCGTGTAGATCATCTCGACGCCGCGGCCGATGCGCATCTCGCCCGTGTTGCCGTTGCGTTCGATGAGCGGCTTGACGGTGACCATGACGTCTTCCATCAACGTGGCGACTTTGAACCGCTCAGCGTACAGTTCAAACTTACCGGCCTCGATTTTGGACAAATCGAGAATATCGTTTATCAAAGACAACAAATACGCGCCCGACGATCGAATCCGCTTGAGGTCCGCGATATATTGGCTGTGACCGGCATCTTGCGCTTCTTCTTCGACCATCTCGCTGTAACCCATGATGGCGTTCAGCGGCGTGCGCAATTCATGGCTCATGTTCGCCAAGAATGCGCTCTTGGCGCGATTCGCGGTCTCCGCCTGGTCGAGGGCCGCGGCCAAGTCGCGTTGGTTTTGCTGCAGCCGGGATAGCATTTGGTTGAAGAACGTCGCCAGCGATCCGAATTCGTCCTGCCGGTTCTCCGCCAGCCGGATTTCCAGCTCACCTTCCGAGACACGGCGTGTCGCCGTTACAAGCTCCTGAATGGGCCGTGCAACAATAACGTGAACCAATCCCGCCAACACCAGACCCATCACGAAAATCGGCAATCCCGCCACCAACAACAGCCACTTGCGTTCGCTCTTGACGATATCGGCGACCCGCGGGTGATAAAAGTCCATCCTCAAAACATGCGTGGCGGCATTGGCGTCGATGATACGAATGGAGCGCGACAGCATGTCCTGGTTCGCAACTTCGGATCCAAGTCCAAACCAGAACCTCTCATCAACGAATATCTCAACGCGCGAGTATTCCTCCGTCGCCAATAGATGCTGGAGCACATCGCGGGTCCGGGCAATGGCATCGTCGCCCTCGGCGACCTCCAGAATCTCGTTGATCTCGAAGATGATGTGTTCGGCGGATTTTTCTAGTTCCTCGCGAACTTTTTGCTCGACGTTCCATTGCACCGCAATGTTGACCAGAAACAACACCGCGACCACCAGCCACATGATGGTGCCCGAAATTTTTACAGCGATGCTGGCGCGCCAGTTGTTGCGCCAATCGGATGTTGTCGGCCGTGGGCTCGTCATAGCTGCTTAAGAGTGGTGAGAAAATCAGCGAAAGCCGAGATAACGTCCCAACAACGCCATCGGGCAAATGTTGGTCAGGCCGGCTGCGAACAGCATCGCGCCGACAAACCAGGGGAAAAACCATCCAACATCGGGAAAAACGACCCAGGTGAAGAAAAGCAACACACTCAAGACGATGCGCTGAAAGCGTTCGGCTTCGAATGCAAACTTGTTCGGCTCGGGCTTCATCGCCTCGACGCCCTGGGTGCCGAATCGCATGCGAGTGACGAGAACGGGAATGCGCAGATTAGTCAGCGCTTCCCAGAGTGTCAGGACAATGAATGCGGTTACCATGACGTCCAAATCCAGAGACAGCATGGCCAGAAGAAAAATACCCTGAATAATTCGATACGCGCGCTCGCTCACGTTGCCCCCAATACACTGACACCCAAGTTATACCGCTATGGGTATCGGCGAATCCGAACGGGTGCTTAGGAGATAACGAGCACGGAGAATGAGGAAATGGCGCGACCGGGCATTAAGCCGCGCCCATGACGCAGGATTTATCAGTCTTGCCGATACACCTTGGCGCCGGTGCGGCGAAACTCGATGGCCTTTTCCTCCATCCCCTTCACCAGCGCGGCTTCTTCGTCGATGCCCTGCTCGTCGGCGAACCGCCGCACGTCCTGGGTAATTTTCATGGAGCAAAAACTCGGACCGCACATCGAGCAGAAATGCGCCAGCTTGTGCGCTTCCTTGGGCAAGGTGGCGTCGTGATATTCGCGGGCCTTTTCCGGGTCGAGACCCAGATTGAATTGATCTTCCCAGCGGAACTCAAAGCGTGCCTTCGATAACGCGTTATCCCGCACTTGCGCCAGGGGATGACCCTTGGCCAAGTCCGCGGCGTGGGCGGCGATTTTATATGTCACGATACCCGTGCGAACGTCTTCCTTGTCCGGCAGGCCAAGATGCTCCTTCGGCGTCACGTAACACAGCATCGCGGTGCCGAACCAGCCGATCATCGCCGCGCCGATCCCGGACGTGATGTGGTCGTAGCCCGGCGCAATGTCCGTTACCAGCGGCCCGAGCGTATAAAACGGCGCTTCAGCGCAGGACGTCAATTGCTTGTCCATGTTCTCGCGGATCAGATGCATCGGCACGTGGCCGGGCCCTTCTATCATGGTCTGCACGTCGTGCTTCCAGGCGATCTGCGTCAGTTCGCCGAGCGTCTGCAGCTCGCCGAATTGGGCGGCGTCGTTGGCGTCGGCAATGGAACCCGGACGCAACCCGTCGCCGAGCGAGAACGACACATCATAGGCCTTCATGATCTCGCAGATTTCCTCGAAATGGGTGTAGAGGAAATTTTCTTTGTGGTGGGACAGGCACCACTTGGCCATGATCGATCCGCCGCGGGAGACAATACCGGTCACGCGTCTGGCGGTAAGCGGGATGTAACGCAGCAAGACGCCGGCGTGAATCGTAAAATAGTCCACACCCTGCTCCGCTTGTTCGATAAGCGTGTCGCGGAAAATTTCCCAGGTCAGATCCTCGGCCTTGCCGTTCACTTTCTCCAACGCCTGGTAAATCGGCACCGTGCCGATGGGCACCGGCGAATTGCGCAGGATCCATTCGCGGGTTTCGTGGATGTTCTTACCGGTGGACAAGTCCATGACGGTATCCGAACCCCAGCGAATGCCCCAGGTCATTTTCTCCACTTCTTCGACGATTGAGGAGCTTAACGCCGAATTGCCCAGATTGCCGTTGATCTTCACCAGGAAGTTGCGGCCGATGATCATCGGCTCCAACTCGGGGTGGTTGATGTTGGCGGGAATGATGGCACGGCCGCGGGCGACCTCATCACGCACGAATTCCGGCGTGATCTCGCGCGGCAGGAGCGCGCCGAAATTCTCGCCGGCGTGCTGGGCGCCCAGTACCGGATCATCGCGCAGCGACTGCAAGCGGCCGTTTTCCCGAATCGCGACGAACTCCATCTCGGACGTGACAATGCCTTTGCGGGCATAATGCATCTGCGTGACGTTGGCGCCCGCCCGCGCCTTGCGCGGTTGGCGCAGATGGGGAAAGCGCGTGCCATCCAGTGATTTGTCGCGCAGGCGCTGCCGCCCATAATGGGACGACAGGTGTTCGAGTACTTCCGTGTCGCCGCGCTCCGCGATCCAGCTCGCCCGCAATGGCGCCAGCCCCTGCCGTAAATTTATTTTCACATCCGGATCGGTAAAGGGTCCCGAGGTGTCGTAAACCGCGATGGGCGGATTGTCGAGCGGGCCTTGGCTCGAGGGCGTCGCCGTTTGACTGATTTCGCGCATGGGGACCCGAATATCGTCCCGGCTGCCGGTGACATAGATCTTTCGTGAACCGGGATAGGCCGGCACGGTGACGGTGTCGATATTCTCGTCAATCTTCAATACTTCGCCGGGTAAGGCACTCATGTCGTTGTCCTCGCGATGTCACGGCGCCCCGTGTGGTAGGCACCAAAAAAATCACAAACGGTCGCCGAGAGGAAAGACGTTGAATGGGCAAACGAGGTAGAGAACCGAATATCGTTTACTGCGCCGCTTTCCTCCGCCGGTACTGACCGGTTCAGGTTCAAAGGGTTTAATCTCAGCTCGGTCGGAAAAACACCGCCGAGCACCCCCAGCCGCTGAGCCGCCACCTTAGCCCATGCGTAAGTGCTTAGCAAGAACGTGCCCCGACATCCATGCATTGTATAGGGGCTCCCGCGGGGGCGTGCGCCAAGACAGAGCAGATCTTGCACCGCGACTGCAAACCGCTTAACCTTACTGACGGGAATTAATCCGCACTATCTTTATATATACACAACAATAAAATGATGAGCGCGCACATGAATTTCGAACAAGCTCGTTTCAATATGGTTGAGCAGCAAATTCGACCGTGGGATGTCCTCGACGACAATGTTCTCCGGTTAATCAATGAGTTGCCTCGAGATCAATTCGTCCCGGCGACGGAGCGGCGATTGGCCTACGCCGACATTGAGATCCCGCTTAATCATGGTCAATGCATGATGGCGCCCAAGATTGAGGCGCGTCTATTACAGAGCTTGACCGTCAAGGAGTCCGACAGCGTGCTTGAAATCGGCACGGGCAGCGGCTATCTGACAGCATTGCTGGCAAGGCTCGCCAAACACGTGTACTCCATCGACATTTTCGATGACTTCATCCGCGACGCCCGATCCAAGCTCAGCGCGGCGGGCATCACCAACGTGACACTGCAGACCGGTGACGGTGCGAATGGTTGGGCCGCTCACGGCCCCTATGACGCCATCGCCGCGACGGCCTCGTACCCAACTCTGCCGCAGAAACTGCTCAACCAGCTCAAAATCGGCGGCCGCCTGTTTGTCGTCGTCGGCAACGAACCCGTCATGGAAGCATTGCTAATTACCCGCACCGGGGAACAAGCGTGGAGCCGGGAGAGCTTGTTCGAAACGACGCTCCCTCGCATGCACAACGTTCAAGAACCCAGCAAGTTCGTTTTTTGAGCCGTTAAGGATCTACCTCATGCAACAAATAACGCCGAAGCAGCTCAAGAAGTACCTGGAGAGCGCAACAAACCCTCCCATGCTGCTCGACGTGCGAGAACCTTGGGAATTCCAAACCTGCCACATCGAAGGCGCGGTTCACATGCCCATGGGGCAGATCCCGACAACGTACAAACAACTCGATCCGACCCGTCAAATCGTTGTGGTCTGCCACCATGGGATGCGCAGTCAGCAGGTGGCGCAATTTCTGGAAAAAGCCGGGTTTAAAAACGTCGTCAACCTGACCGGCGGCGTCGACGCCTGGGCGCGGGAAGTCGATCCCCAGATGCCCACTTATTAACGGATCCCAGTTCACCTTGCCGCGTGTCGCGCGGCGTAGCGGGTGCCAATTTTAGGTTTTGCTATACTTTCCCCCCGGCAACCGAAACCGAAAAGGAGTCTCGATTTGGCGAATGGATCTGCCCCGCGGGTTGCAGCGCTCGCACTACTGTGCTCCCTCGTATTCCCAGCCCATGCGGAGAACTTGCTCGACGTCTACTTCGTGGCCGAGCAGCAGGAACCCACCTTACGCAGCGCTGCGGCGGCGCGCCAAGCGGCCCGTGAACGCCACAAGCAAAGCATCGCCAATTTGCTGCCGCAAGCTGATTTGACGGCCAGTGCGCGCTCGAGCAGCGTCGAGTACGGCGACTTCTCCACCGAAGACACCGGGCTCGGTTATGGCGTTTCGTTAACCCAGCCGATCTACCACCATGACAGCTACAAGCTCATGGCTCAAACTCGTTCGGGAATTCAGCAATCGGATGCCGAATTCGAGGCCGCCCAACGCAATTTGATGATCCGCGTTGCAGAACGCTACTTCACCGCACTCGCAGTCCAAGACAACTTGGATTTCGTCCGCGCCGAGAAGGAAGCGGTCGGCCGCCAGTTGGAACAAACGCGACAACGCTTCGAAGTGGGATTGATCGCCGTAACGGACGTGCACGAATCCCAGGCGGCCTACGACGTAACGGTGGCATCCGAGATCGCGGCCGAGAATGCGGTCTCCGGGGCGAGGGAGGCCCTGCGCGAATTATCCGGCCGATACCACGACTCGCTCAGCCGGTTGGTGGAGAATTTGCCGCTCACGCCGCCGGAGCCCGCTGATGTGAAATCGTGGGTGGACACAGCATTGTCAACCAACTATTCACTGCAAGCGACGCGAACCCAGGTCGAAATCGCCCGCGACGAACTGCGCCGTCAACAGGCCGGACACTATCCCGCGCTCGACCTCATCGGCCAGTATAATTATTTAGAAGACGGCGGACCCACGTACAACGACCTAAGTGTTAGCAATACCTTGGTAATGCTGCAACTATCGGTACCCATCTCAAGGGGCGGCGGAACCATGGCACGCGCCGGCGAAGCACGCTACAGGTTGGACCAGTCGCTTGAAACACTGGAGCAAACCACGCGCAACATTCATCGCCAAGTCAAAGATGCCTATTTGAGCGTGCTGGCATCCATTAGCCAGGTCAAAGCGCTTGAGCAAGCCTTGGTTTCCACTCAGAGCGCACTGACCGCATCCGAAGCGGGATTGGAGGTGGGAACACGCACCACCGTCGACGTCCTCACGACCCGCCGAGAGCTCTTCCGTGCCCAGCGAGATCATGCGCGCGCCCGCTATGACTACATTCTGAGCCTGCTGCGCTTAAAAGAAGCCGCCGGCACTCTGGCCATCGCGGATTTTGAAGAGCTGGTTCAGTGGTTGAACTGACGAATTCATGAATCCGAATAGATCAGCGGCTGCTTAGCGCCAAGATGCCCTCCACTACCCTATCCGTTGCCCCCTGGTTGGCGGTCACGTAATTTCTGGCGCAGCAACCCTGCTCGTGGCGATCGGGCGCGGACCGCAGCAAACGAACAACACTGGCCGCCAGTTCTGCCGCGTCTGCGACTCGCACCAGGCCCCCGGCTTTCTCCAATTCGTCGGCAACTTGCGCGAAGTTGAACGTATGCGGCCCACTCAACACGGGCAGTCCAAGCGCGGCGGGCTCAAGGATGTTTTGTCCGCCTAAAGGCTCGATGCTGCCGCCGACGAATGCAACGTCGCTGGCCGCATAAAGCGTCGTGAGCTCGCCCATGGTGTCGCCAAGATAGACCTGCCAGTCTCGACTTGGCGCCGACGCGCTGCTGCGCCGATGCGACACAAACCCACGTTGAGCGATGAGTTGCGCCACCTCTTCGAAGCGCTCAGGGTGCCGCGGCACGAGTAGCAGTCCGGCATCGGGAAGTTGCCGCAGAACGTCGCGGTGCGCGTCGAGCACGATTGCTTCTTCGTGCGGCCGCGTGCTGGCCGCGATCCAGATCGGTCTGTTCACGCCAAGTAGTTCGCGCAAGTGTCGACCGGCTGTGATGGACTCGGGAAAAATCTGGGCGTCGAGCTTGACGCTGCCGGTCACGGCAATCCTCTCGGCACTCAAACCCAGCTCGACCATTCGTCGCCGGTCATGTTCTGTCTGAACGGCCGCCCAGGTCACATTCGACAAGATGTCGCGCGTCAGAGCAGCGAACTTCCTGTAACCCGTCGCGGATTTTTCCGACATTCGCACGTTAGCCAGAACCAACGGAACGTTGCGACGGCGAAGCTCAGTGAACAGATTCGGCCAGAGTTCGGTTTCCATCACCACGGCCAAGGCAGGTTCAATGCGATCCAAGAAACGCCGTACCGCGCCCGGCAGATCATAAGGCAAGTAACGCACAGTCGCGAACGCCCCAAATACGGCCTCCGCGCGCTCGCGGCCCGTCGGCGTGGTAACGGTGATGAGCCAGTCATTGTGGGGTAGTCGCGTCCGCAGCCTCTCGACCAAGGGCCGTGCGGCGAGAACTTCGCCCACCGAAACCGCGTGCAGCCAAACCACTGTTTTGGACCGCGACAAGCGGCCGCCAAAACCGAAGCGCTCGGGCCAATGACCAAAATAAGCGGGCGCTTTCATGCCGCGCAAGGCGAGCCGCGCAATGAACAACGGCGTCAGAACATACAGCAGGAGAGTATACAGCCGGCGCGACAACACCATACGTGCGGCGCGCCCGTTTACGACCGGTTAAGCCACGCCAGGTATTCGGCCACACCCTCTTCGACGGTCTTGAACGGTGCGTCGTAACCGATCGCGCGCAAGCGGCTCATGTCCGCTTCGGTGAAACTTTGGTAACGGCCGCGCAGGTGATCGGGGAAGGGAATGTAGTCGATCTCGCCGCGCCTGTGATGGGCGATAACCGCCTTGGCGACATCGTTGAACGGCTGACTGCGTCCGGTGCCGAGATTGAAAATACCGCTTTTGGTTGGATGTTCCCACAACCACAGATTTACCGCCACCACGTCGCCGACATAAATGAAATCCCGGCGCTGCTCGCCATCCCCATACCCGTCGCAGCCTTCGAACAGCCGCACTTTACCCGTTTCGAGAAGTTGGTTGTTGAGATGAAACGCCACGCTCGCCATGGAACCTTTGTGCTGCTCGCGCGGGCCATAGACGTTGAAATACCGCAGACCAACGACCTGGCTGGTCGTGCGCTGCATGGTGCGGCGCACGTAGTTGTCGAACAGCAGTTTGCTGTAACCGTACACATTGAGCGGCGCTTCGTAGGCTGGTTCCTCACGAAATACCGTGCTTGCACCGTAGGTCGCCGCAGACGAGGCGTAAATATAGGGCACGCGGGCGCTGGTGCAGTAATACAGCAGGGATTTGGAATACTCGTAGTTGGTAGCCATCATGTAGCGGCCGTCCCACTCCGTGGTGGTCGAACACGCGCCATTATGAAAAATCACGTCGGGGAGATGCTTCCAACCGCCGGCGTTCACTTGGGAAATGAAATCGTCCTTATCGACGTAATCCAAGATGTCGCAATCGACAATGTTCTTGAACTTGGTTCCATCCTGCAAATCATCGACGACGAGAATGTCGCGCCGACCCCGCTCATTCAGCGCCTTGACCATGTTGCTGCCGATGAAGCCGGCCCCTCCGGTAACGATAATCATTTGGAACCTCTTTTTTGTTCTCAATGCCCGTGTCGCTGTGGGAGCGGTTTCCTACCGCGATTCTTCGACCATTCGTCGCCGACGCGTTTCGCGGATAAATCCGCTCCTACAATCTTATCGTGGGAGCGGTTTCTTACCGCGATTCTTCGCCGATTCATATCGCGGAACGATCCGCTCCGACAACGGTTCTGCGATGTTGCGCAAGGCGAGCGCAGCCTCGCGGCACGCCGTCGGTTACTCAGTTGCTCGAATCTTGTTTATGATATTCGACGTCGAACACCCGTCCTTAAAGCTCAGCACGACGACTTGACCGCCATTGGCCTGGACACACTCGCCGCCGGCAATTTGCTCCGGCCGGTAGTCGCCTCCCTTGACCAAAATGTCGGGGATCACCCGGCAAATTAGTCGCTCGGGGGTGTCCTCGCTAAAGGGCACTACCCAATCAACACTCTTGAGTGCCGCCAGCACCGCCATGCGCTGGCCGACCGGATTGATCGGGCGCCCTTCGCCTTTGAGTTTTCGAACCGAATCATCGTCGTTCACGGCGACGATCAAACGGTCGCCGAGTTTGCGCGCTTCTTCCAGGTACTGAACGTGGCCGGCATGGAGAATATCGAAACAGCCGTTGGTCATGACGACCGTCTCGCCTTGCGCCTTGGCTTCCTCCACTAGAGTGACCAACTCGTCTTCGGGAACAATATCGAATTTATACTCGTGCAGCTCGTGCAGGGCGCGCCGCAGCTCGGGCACGGAAACAGTGGCCGTACCCAGCTTACCGACAACGATTCCGGCGCCGACATTGGACAGATAGACTGCATCGGCCAAGTCGCAACCCGCCGCCAGCGCCGCCGCCGCAACGGCGATGACCGTGTCGCCCGCGCCGGTGACATCGAATACCTCTCTGGCCTGAGTCGGCAGATGAAGAGGTTCCTGGTTCGGGCGGATCAGGCTCATGCCGTGTTCGCCGCGGGTAACCAGCAGCGCCTCGATCTCATGCTGCGCGATCAGCTTGAGGGCCTTCTTCACCAGCTCCTGTTCATCCGCGCAACGCCCGACCACCGCCTCGAACTCATTCATGTTGGGGGTCACCAAGGATGCGCCGCGATAAAGGCCAAAGTCCTTGGTCTTGGGGTCGATGAGCACGGGTTTGCCGGCCCGGCGCGCCCGCTCGATGAACGGACGCGGGTTGCGCAGCACGCCCTTGCCGTAGTCCGACAGCACAACGACATCGACATTCTCGATATGTCGATCTAGACATGCCAACAGCGGTTCGATGGGAACAGTGATGTCCGCATCCTCGAAATCAAGCCGGATAAGCTGTTGCTGGCGACTGACCACCCGCAGCTTGGTGATGGTCGGCGAGGCGGGATTGATGGCCAGGGCGTTCACCACGCCGGCTTGATCGAGCAGACGCTTCACGGCTTGCGCGGCGTCATCCTCGCCGATCTGACCGACGGCAACCACATGCGCCCCCAACGCCGCCACGTTAAGCGCCACGTTGCCGGCGCCGCCGATGCGCTCTTCGTTGTCGCGCACATGCACCACCGGTACCGGCGCCTCGGGCGAGATGCGCGACGTCCCGCCGTACCAGTAGCGGTCCAGCATGACATCGCCGACAACCAGCACCCGCGCCTTTTCCCATTCCGGCATCGCGACTTTCATGTGCCCCTCTAGCAAGCTGTGGCGAAAATTGAAGGCGGGATTTTACCATAGCCCGCAGGCTAAACCGGCGACCACCGCCCATCGGTGGACGAGCAAATCTGAGGTACAATGGGCGCCCGCTCACTGAATTACTGAGTGCCAGCACCATCGTTGTGACCGACCATCCCGTCAAATCCGTACGCTACCAGCGATCCTACAGTCGACTTTCGGCCTGGGCCGCGCACCTGGGCCTGGCTTTACATCGCGCGCTCGCCTCGTTGCCGCCAGACTTCTTGGGGAAACTCGGGCCGCTGCTGGGGCGGATGTTCAAGCACATCGCGCCGCGGCGGCGGCGCATCGCCGACATCAATCTCAAAATCTGTTTTCCGGCGCTTTCCCCGGCGGAACGAGAGGCGCTCCTCACCCGGCACTTCGAGTCGCTGGGCATGAGTTTCCTCGAAGCCAGCCTCGCATGGTGGGCACCGAGAGACAAACTTCGAGTTTTGGTCGACGTGCACGGGACGGAGCATTTAGAGGCGGCAGCCCGGGATGGCTCCGGCGTTATCCTGCTTGGCGCTCACTACACAACGCTCGAAATCAGCGGTCCGATGATGGCTTTGTTCAGCCCGATCCCCATTACGGCGGTGTACCGCCCCCACGAACATCCCGTCATCGATGGCATCGCCACTGAGCAACGACGCTCGCGCATTGGCGCCGCCATCCCGCGGGATGATATAAAAGCCACGGTTCGCGCACTGCAGGACGGCCGGACGGTATGGTTTGCATCGGATCAGAACTTCGGATTGCGTCACAGTGTGTTCTCCCCGTTTTTCGGCGTGCTTGCCGCGACCAACCCCGCGCCCGCGCGCTTGGCGAAATTGAGCGGCGCGAGAGTGGTGCCATTTGTGTCAGAGAGGCTGTCTTATCATCCCCTGCGCTACCGCTTGACCATACTGCCCGCGCTTGAGGATTTCCCGACTAACGACCCGCAGCAGGACATGGATCGAATCAATATGCTGATTGAGGAACAAGTCAGACGAATGCCCGAGCAATACCTGTGGATACACCGGCGCTTCAAGGATCGACCGCCGGGAGAGCCAAGTTTTTACGACGGGAGCGAACGCTGACATGCTGCGCGACGCCGTTGACTTTACGTCCCTATCCCGCGTGCTGGTCATCAAGCTGCGCCACCACGGCGACGTGTTACTGACCTCGCCTGTTTTCAGCGTGCTGAAGGCGCATTACCCGCACTTGGAGCTGGACGCACTCGTCTACCGCGACACCCAGGACATGCTCAGCCTGCATCCGGCCATCTCCAATCTGCACACCGTTGCGCGCAGCCGCGGCAAGCAATCCGTCCAGGAGTATTTGCGTGGCGAACTGGAATTGGCGAACCGGCTGCGCGAGCGCCGCTACGACGCGTTGATACACCTTACCGAACACAACCGAGGCCTGTGGCTGTCATGGCTACTGCGGCCGCGCATCCGCGTGGCCTATTCCAACAGGCGCTCCCTCAAGAAGCTGTGGAAAAAATCGTACACTCACCTGGTAGCGCCGGGCAATCCGCGCCGGCACACGGTTGAGCACCACTTGGATGCCTTGCGGCGCATGGGATTGCAGCCTGCCAAGTCCGAACGGGCGTTGGTTTTAGTGCCGGGACAAACCGCCGAACATGCCGTCGCGAAACACCTCGCAGCGCTGGGACTCGACAACACGCCGTTCATCCACATCCACCCCACGTCGCGCTGGCTGTTCAAGTGTTGGGAGACGCGCAAATTCGCGGAATTGATCGATGCGCTGCATGACGGCGGAAGCGCCGTTGTCGTGACGGCCGCGCCGGATTCCACCGAAATGGCATTTGTCGATGAGATCCTGCGGAACGTACGGCAGGCGCCGTTCTCTCTGGCGGGAAAGCTGTCGTTGAAGGAACTCGCCGCACTCACCTCAAGGGCGCGCTGTTTCGTCGGGGTAGACTCCGCGCCCATGCACATCGCCGCGGCGATGAAAACGCCGGTCGTCGCCTTGTTCGGACCGAGCGGTGATCTTGAATGGGGGCCGTGGCAGACGCCAAACGTCGTGATCACGACGGGCCATGCATGCCGACCCTGCGGCCAGGACGGCTGCGGCGGCGGCAAAGTCAGCGAATGTCTGCAGGATATCGAAGTCGCGCAAGTTCACGCCGCCGTCAACCGGATGCTGACCCGATGAAGGCGCCGCACATCGTAATCATCAAGCAGAAATACACCGCCGCCGGCGGCTCGGAGCGATTTGTCGAACGGGCGCTCGAAGCGCTTGGGGAGGAGAACTTACGGCTCACCCTGATCACTCGACGCTGGACCAGCGTCGCCAACGCCGAAATCATCACCTGCAACCCGTTTCACATCGGACGCGCCTGGCGCCAATGGGCTTTTGGACGGGCGGCCTGCCGCATCGCCGCTCAGTGGCCGACGGCGATCGTCCAGTCCCACGAGCGCACCCCTTGCTGCGATATCTACCGCGCCGGCGACGGCGTGCATCGCGAATGGTTGAAACAGCGCGCTCGAGTCGAGGGAGCGCTCTCCAGCATTGGCGCGACGCTCAGTCCGTTTCATCACTTCATTCTGCGCAGCGAGGAAAAACTCTACCGCAGCTCGCGGTTAAAGGCAGTGATCTGCAACTCCAACATGGTGCGCGACGAGATCAAACACTATTTCGGGCTTCCCGACGAAAAACTCTTCACGATCTATAACGGGATCGATCATCGTCACTTTCATCCGGGGTTGCGCTCGCTGCATCGCGGCGGCATCCGCCAACGCCTTGGGATCACGGAAACCGATTACACGCTGCTGTTCGTCGGATCGGGCTTTCTGCGCAAAGGCTTGGCCACGTGCATCGCAGCGGCGGCCAAGCTGCCGCAAAACACCCACCTGATTGTGATCGGCCGGGATAAAGCCCAATCGCGCTACCAAGACTTAGCGTCCAATCACGGCTTGAACGGCAGAGTGCATTTTCTCGGCGAACAACGCGATGTGACGCCGTTTTACGGCGCCGCCGATGCATTGGTGCTGCCGTCGCTCTACGACCCGTTCGCCAACGTCGTCCTCGAAGCCATGGCCTGCGGCTTGCCCGTTGTAACAAGCTTAAAGTGCGGCGCCGTCGACATCATCCAACACGGGCTAAACGGCTTCATTCGAGACGCGCTGGACGTTCAAGGTATAATCGCCGACTTGCAGGAACTGGTCGATCCCGCCGTGCGCGAAGCGGTCGGCCACGCCGCTCGCACCACGGTGCTGCCGCTTACGCCTAAGGAGATGAGTCAGCGCATGCTTTCCCTTTACACTCGGCTGCTGCCCGTCGCCGAAGCCCGCGGCGCGGCGCTGTCCGCCCGCGCAGGATGAATCGCGTGAAGAAGCCAAGCCGCGGAAAAGCGCCCGCCACTTCGTTTGCCGCCAGCCGCGATCTGTACCTGCGGCTGTTGACCTGGGTGAAGCCCTATTGGCGCGTATTCATGGTTTCGATCATCGCCATGATCGTATTCGCGCTGACCGAACCCGCACTGCCCGCTCTGCTTAAACCCCTGCTCGATGGCAGCTTCGTGGAGAAAGACCCCGACATGATTCGCCTCATGCCGTTGATCTTGATCGGGCTGTTCTTGCTGCGCGGTGCGGCGAACTATGTCAGCACGGTTGCACTGAACTGGGTGTCCAACAAAGTCGTTCTCGACCTGCGCGAACACATGTTTGCGCGTTTGATCAGTTTCCCCAGCGAATTCTACGACAACAACGCCACGGGAACATTGATTTCTCGAGTGGTCTACAACGTCACCCAGGTGACCGCCGCGGCAACGGGCGTGTTGATCGTGCTGGTGCGCGATACGCTGGCAGTCATCGGTCTGCTGGCGTGGATGTTTTACCTGAACTGGAAACTGGCGCTGTTCGTGTTTCTTGTCGGACCGCTGATCGTGATCGTGGTCAAAGCCATCAGCAAGCGACTGCGCTTTCTCAGTCACGGCTTGCAGACGTCCATGGGCGATGTCACCCACACCCTCGAGGAAGCCATCACGGGCAACAAGGTCGTCAAGGTCTACGGCGGTCAAGAGTACGAGAAAGCGCGCTTTCATGAATCGGCGAACTGGGTGCGCCGCTATGAGATGAAGATCATCACCACCTCGGCGGCGAATGTGCCCATCGTGCAACTCATCGTCGCCGCGGCGCTCGCCGCCGTCATTTACCTCGCCACCTCGCCCTCGGCGCAGGATCAAATCACCGTCGGCGAGTTCGTCTCGTTCTTCGGTGCTATGGCCATGTTGTTCTCGCCAATCAAGCGCCTAACCAGCCTCAACGAGAAAATTCAGCGCGGCTTGGCCGCAGCAGAAACCATTTTCTCCTTGCTAGACCAACCCGCCGAGCCCGATAGCGGTACGAAAGCACTGGAGACGGTCAAGGGCGAGTTGCGCTTCGAGCATGTTTCCTTCCGGTACACCGGCGCCGACCACAACGCGGTGGACGACTTCGATCTGACGATCCAGCCCGGGGAAACGGTCGCCTTCGTCGGCGCCTCCGGCAGCGGCAAGACCACGCTGGCCCATCTGATCCCACGTTTCTATCAACCCACCAGCGGACGTATCCTGCTGGATGGAATCGATACTCAGGAAGTGCGGCTAGCCGATCTGCGCAGACACATCGCACTGGTAAGCCAAGATGTAGTTCTATTCAACGATTCCGTCGCCGCGAACATCGCCTATGGCGAAATGGCCGGCGCCGATGCCGAAGCGATACAGCGCGCCGCCAACGCAGCCCATGCCACGGAGTATGTCAGCCAACTGCCCCAAGGCATTGAGACCGTCATCGGCGAAAGGGGCATGCGGCTATCGGGTGGTCAACGCCAGCGCCTAGCCATCGCCCGGGCGTTATTGAAAAACGCACAGATTCTCATCTTTGATGAAGCCACATCCGCGTTGGACAACCAATCCGAGCGCTACGTCCAGGAAGCAATCGACACCTTGAAAGCTGGCCGCACCACCATCATCATCGCCCACCGCCTGTCGACCATCGAAAAAGCGGACCGGATCGTGGTGCTTGAGAAGGGCAAGATCGTTGAAATCGGCAACCACGCGGAGTTGCTGGCGCGCGGTGGAACCTACGCGTCGTTATATCAGTTGCATCATGCACGGGGCGCGACCGTCATGTAAAGATGGCTCAACCGTAGGAGCGGTTTCAACCGCGATTCTTCGAGGAATCTCCGACCCCATTCTTCCGTGGGAGCGAATCCTTTCGCGATTCTTCGCCCGAAGCAGCGCCCGCGCCGATTCAAATCGCGAAAGGAATTCGCTCCCACAATCGACCACGCCTGACGGTTATTCCCCCGCTGCGTCACATGCTGCGGATAACCCGGCACAACACATCTCGGCTTTCTCGCCATGAAGACGGCTCCTTAAATATCGCTCCGTCTTCACTTTATTCTTCTCTCAACCGGCGCTCTGTCAGCTCGCGACGCGGCGGCGTGTCAGTCTTTCGCTAAACGCCTCTGACCCCTTCCGGGAGAAATGTCTCTGACCCGACCCCGTTCATTTCCTAAATCGCTTTCTTGCCTTCAAAAATCAATTCTAAGCCTCTTTTTCGGGCCGTTTCTGGCCTAATTCTTTAATCGTTTCGCGGTGTTACTGCGGTGCGACCCGATTTTCGATTTACTCAAGGCGATCGGCAATTCTGTGCGGGTGGCCCGTCCACTGGAAGTGAGTTGTTTGTCCGCCGCGGCCTGTATACCGGGTCTGTCCGGATGGAAAGGTGCTTCGTATTACGGCGCCTCTACCTTACGAATCGGCTTTCGCTCACCCCGCCCAACGGCGAGATCAGTTGGCGATACGCGCTAACCACTTCATTTACCGTCACATCTTTCACATCTCGCGACGCCGGCTGCAAGATCGTGTGCGGCACGCCCCAGGGATACCAGCGGGTTGCGTCGGATTGGCCAAACAAACAAACGATGGGTTTGCCCAGCGCGGCGGCGATGTGCATGGCGCCGCCGTCGCTGCAGATGACGTAGTCGCATAATGATAGGCCGGCGATCAACTCTTCCAACCGGTTGGTCGGACAAGGATGGACCGCCGCGTTTGATATGGCGCTGAGTATGCGCTCCGCTTTTTGGTTATCGCCCGGATGCTGGGCGTTGGATTCGTCACCCGGCGCCCAGAACAACAAGACGCGCACATACGGGCTGGCGGTGATCTCGCGCAAGAGCTGCACGAAACGCTCCTCCGGCCAGCGCTGAGTTGGCTTGCGGGCGCTAATGTGCACGCCGATGGTCATTTGGCCGGACGGACATTGCGCGCCGGTGTCGCCCAATCGGTGGCAGATTTGGCGACGCATGTCTTCGTCGGGAAAGATTTCCATTTTTGGTATGGGCATCGAGACGCCCAGGGACGCCGCAAGGGCGTAGACGTTTTCCACTTCATGGCGCCCGTGCGCGTCCGTCGCCGCAAGCAGGGCATCCGGTCGTGGGCCGCGCGCGTTGGGATCGTCATAACCGACGACTGTCTTCGCGCCCGCCAAGCGCGCCAACCTGACGGCGCGCGGCGCGGCACATGATCCCGCCGCGATGGCCACGTCGAACTTTTCGCGGCGCATGTTCCAATAGAGTCCCAAGCGCGCCGCCAGCGCCTTCACTGCATCGACGGGCGAGGACGCGTGCTTGGCTTTGGTGTAGACGAACACGCGATCGACGGCCTCATTGCCCGCCAACACGGGCGCGTTGTAGCTGTTGACCAAGGCGGCGATATAAGCGTGCGGAAACGTTTCCCGCAACGCGCGGAACAACGGCGTCGTACAAATCAAATCGCCGATGTTGTCGCGGCGGATGATGAGTATTCTTCGGGGATTCCGCAAATTCATGTCGTTAACCGCCCTCCTGCCGCCGCCGGTTGTCTGGCCCGTAAAACGCTGTGAATTACCTCCACAATTCGTTTCGCGCGCCCATCCCATGTAAAGTCTTTAGCACGTTCCACAGCCCGGGCACTCATTTCGCGGGCCGCTAGATGGTTGTCCGCCAGATACTTGATCGCCTGCGCCAAACTCTCCGGATCGTTTGGATTGGCCCACATCACCACGTCCTCAGCCACCAGATCCATTACGGACGGGATTTTGGTCGCCACGACTGCGCAGCCCGCCATCATGTACTCGAGCAGCTTCAAAGGACAAGTATAGTCACTGTCCGGCGCGACCCGGTTGGGCAGAACCGCAATACAGCTTTCCGCGAGTTTCGCCACGACATCCTTATGAGGCATGCGGCCGGTAAATTTGACCTCTGCGCCGCCGGACGCGAGCAGCGCGCGCATCGCGCCAATCTGTTCGTCGTTGCCGCCGATGACGGTAAATCGAAATCCCGGCAAGCGATTGGCCGCTCTAACGAGATCCTCAACACCCTTCCACTGGTAAAAACTGCCTGCATAAACAACGGACCTCGCCGCATCGTCCCAGTTTTTCCGCGCTGCGATAGTTACGTCGGCAACACCGTTGGGCACCACATCGATGGTGCGATTCAACTGATAATGGGCATTGAGCCGCTGGGCGGTTGCCGACGAATTGGCAACAATCGCCGCCGCGCCCCGTATCACATCGCGCTCGAGCATTTCGATACGCTGCCGTTGACTGGGCTTGGCCGTTTGCGCGAACAGTTCATGGGCTTCATAGATGATCGGCAGCGGAATATTCGCCCGCACCAGCGCCGCCGCGACTTTGACGTGGCGCAAGTAGATCAAATCCGGCTTATCCGCGCTGGCCAATTTCGCGTTCAACCACGCGATAAGACCGCGGCTGAAAAACCGATTGGAGTGGAACGGCAGCAAACCTAACGGCCCAGGCAAACGCCGCGAACCCTCGACGAGAGTGACATTGTCAGGCTTTTTCAATCCGTAGTGCGCAAACGGATCCGCATCGCCGCAGGACACATGGTAAAAGTCCACGGCCACGCATTGATGAGCCAGCGCACACACGCTGTGCGCCACTTGCACGCCGCGCGCGAAGTCATTTGGAAATGGCTCCGGAAAAACATAAAGCACTCTTAACCCGCGCGACACCTTCGCTGCCCTCTCCGCCACTCAAAAACCTGGCGTACAAAATATGCGCGAATTGTAACATGCGCGGTCGACCGCTTGACGTCGGTGCACCCTACGCCGCGACGGAGTAGCGCTCCAGCCACTCGGCCAACACCAACAGCGACCATAGCTTACGGCTCTCCGTTCGCTTTCCACTCAAATGATCCGCGACATACGATTCAATCTTGTCTTGCTTGAACCAAATCGCCAGTCGCTTTTCCGCAATCAATCGTTCCTGCAGAAGCGGTGCCAAGTCGCCGCGCAGCCAGTCGCCGACCGGCGACGAAAACCCTTGCTTCTTCCGATTCATGAAGTTTTCCGGCAACCAGTCCTTGAACGCTTCCTTGAGAATCCACTTGGAGCGCCCGCGCGGGCCGACCTTGTAATTTCCGGGAAGACTTGCCGCGAACTCGATCAACTCGTGATCAAGAAACGGCGACCGGCATTCCAGCGCGGTCGACATACTGGCTATGTCAACTTTGACCAATATGTCCTCCGGGAGATACGTCTTGAGGTAGAACAAAAGGAACCGGTTCAATGGGTCTGAACCACCGATCTCCGCCCATCTCTCGTCGAAATAGCGATCGCTGCCATCGACGTGAATCTGTTCGCCAAACTCAGTTCGATACAACGATGCTTTGTCTCCGTCGCTGAAAAACGCCATGAGGTGTTTGTATCGCCTATTGCCCGCCATGGACAACGCTTCATCGAAGCGATTGGCGGGAAAGCGCAAGTGACATCGCCGCTTGTTAAGCAAGCCCTCGAGCCGCACACTCACCTTGCGACCTGCGCGCCATGCTGCGGTCAAACCGAGCTGCCTCAAATCCGCCAACAGCTTCATGTCGTAGAAACGCCGATAGCCACCAAACGCCTCGTCGGCGCCGTCTCCGGTCAATGCGACGGTCACATGCTGGCGCGCCGCCTTCGCCACGAAGTAGGTCGGGATCACGGAGTTGTCGGCCATGGGCTCGCCAAGATGTTCGACGAGGGTGGGCAGCACCGCGAACGCGTCCGCTTTCACAACTAACTCATGGTGCTGCGTATTCAAGTGGTTGGCGATCGCGCGGGCGTAAGGCAGTTCATTGAACTTCTGCTCCTCGAAACCTACGGCGAAGGTCTTAACCGGGCTCGTCATCAAGCGCGTCATAGCTGCGACGGTGATGCTTGAATCGATGCCGCCCGAGAGAAACGCTCCGAGCGGCACGTCGCTCACCAGGCGAATCCGCGTCGCTTCCAGAAATTTTTCGCGCAACGCCTCTTGCGCGTCCTCGAGCGACAGGCCCGACCGCTTGGTCGCATTCACGTCCCAATAGCACCATAGTTTGGCCACCCGACCGTTCTGGACGATCATGGCATGAGCGGGCGGCAACTTTCTCACAGAGCGGAAGCCGGACAGCGGCGCGGGTATGTATTGATACGTCATGTAATGATCGATAGCCTGCAGGTCAGGCTGCCGCGACAAGGCCTTGTCCAACGCGAACAGCGCGCCGATCTCCGATCCGAAAATGAATCCGCGCTCGTTTTCGCTGTAAACCAGCGGCTTCACGCCCAGCCGATCCCGCGCCAGAAACAACGTCTTCTCGACGTTGTCCCACAGCGCGAAAGCGAACATCCCGCGCAGGCGTTTCAGACAGCGCTCGAACCCATCACGGATAAACAAGCGCAAAATGACCTCGGTATCGCAGTGGCTGCGAAAAGCAACGCCTGTAGACTCGAGGTCTTTGCGAAGGTCGGGGAAGTTATACACTTCACCGTTGTAAACGAGACAATAGCGGCCGTCGTCGCTGCGCATCGGTTGCTGACCGCCCGATAGATCGATGATGGATAGGCGCGTATGGCCCAGACCGACACCGTCTGCGATCCAGCGTCCCTGCTCATCGGGTCCGCGATGATGCAAGCCGCGCACTGCACCGTCGAGATCAAAGTTATTTGCGTCCAGCCCTACGTAGCCGACAATGCCGCACATGATGCTCGCCCCGCGCTAGACATGAATCTTCCGGACGTTCACCGGCCCCGCCAGCAACTCTGACACCGCTTGCCAGACCTCCTCTACACTGATGTCGCTCATGGACGTCTTTTCGATCGCCGCACCGGGCGCATTGGTGGAGGGATGCTCGATGTAGCGCAGGCGCGGGTTCTGCAGCGGAATCAAGTTCCGTCCCGGATGGGCACAGTGGTAAAGCGCCACCATGGGCACGCCCAGGGCTCCGGCAAGATGGGTCGGCCCGGTGTCGACGCCAACATATAAATCGCTGTGCGCAATCAGTGCCGCCGATTCCCGCAAGGTCGTCGCGCCCGCTGCGATCGCGCAACGTTCGCCAAACTGTTGCGCCACCGGTTGGACCTGCGGCAAATCGCTCGGACCGCCCAGCAATAGGAAGCCCGCGTTTGGGTGGTGCTCGAGGATGCGCGACATCAGTTCGGTGAAATTAGCGGCGCCCCAATCTCGGTACTGCTTGGTCGGAAAACTCACCAGTTGCAGCGCAATCAGGGGATGGGGCTGCGCTTTAAAGTGACTCCGCAGCCACTCCTTCGCCGCGACGCCCTCGCCAGAGGTGACTTGATACGCCAACCGTTTGTCGCTTAGCGTTACCCCCAGCGGGCCCAGCACCAGAGCGCGATGATCCACCGCGTGCATCGGTGCGTTCGGTTCATCCAGCCAGTCGATTTTCCGCGCACTACGCTTCGCTGAACCGCGAAACGCCACAACATGGCGCGACACTCGCAACGCGTACTCGAGCAACGCGTGGTCGTTCCCATAAACAATGGCGTGATCGTATCGATTGCGCCCGATCCAACCCATGATCCGCGCTCGATGCTTGGTAATCGCCCCGAGCTGGTCGATGAACGGAAGGTTACGCAGCACCTCCGCCCGTTTAGGATGAGCCAGCACGGTCAGCTTTCCATTGGGCGCGGCGGCCTTGAGCGCCCGCAATGCCGGCGTAACCAACAAGGTGTCGCCAATGCGCGCGACGATAATAACCAATATCCGCGCATCATTGCGTAATGTTGCCGACGCGCCTGTCACGACGCCCGCCGCGTCAACGCCATTGCCTTGGCGTATTTGATAAAAGAATTGAAGCAACCAATCGCGATGTGCACCAACCCCGGCACGCCGTCTAGGAAGCCGCGACGCAGGAAATAGAACTTCACGAAACGAACCAGCGGGCTTAACAGCAATTGAGCAGTAGTGACTGTTTTGCCCTGATCCACGAGCTTCTTGGCTTGCAGTGTCGTATACCGATTCTGCTTATCCAGATACTGGGCCAGAGTCTCTTCCGACTCGTGCAGCAAATCGCCCTCCAAGCGACCGACCGCGCCCTGCGCGACCACGTGCTCGTGGATCTCATCGTCGCTCCATTGTGCGTGTTTGCTATGGAACAGGCGCAGGTTGTAGTCTGGATAGCCTTCGCCATGGCGCAGCCAGCGTCCCATGAAGCGGTTGCAGCGCGGCATTTCGTAGGCGTTGAATTTCGGCGCGGCAAGTTCCCGTTCGATGCTGGCGCGCAACGCGTCGCTGATCCGCTCGTCGGCATCGACGCACAATACCCAGGGATGCTTGGCGCGGCGCACGGCGAATTGCTTTTGCAAGCCGTAGCCCAGCCACGGTTGATGCACGATGCGCTCGGTGTAAGTCTTGGCAATATCCAGCGTAGCGTCATTGCTGCCGCAGTCCACGATGACGATTTCGTCGGCGAACGCCACGCTCTTGAGGCACGCCTCGAGCACGTTGGCCACATTGAGCGTAATGATCACGGCAGACACGGGTTGGCGCTCACTCATTGGCATCGAGTTCCTCCCGCAAAGCGTCCCACACGCGCTGCGGCGTCAAGGCGCCGTAGCAGGCCGGAATCACTTCCGTCGGACCGTCGTAAGCGCATTGGCGCTTAAAGCAGGGCGCACACTGAAAGTCGGCCACGAGGTAACGCTGCTTATTATCACGCTCGCCCGGCAACGGCGGCACCGTCGGACCAAACACCCCAACCGACGGCACCTCCAGTGCGGCGGCCAAATGGGTGAAGCCGGTATCCACGCCGACCAAACCGTACGCGCTTTGAATCACCGCCGCCATACCGTCCAGCGACATCTCGGGCAACACCTCGGCCCGGTCGCATTCTCGGGCGATGTGGCTGGCGCGCTCGCGTTCGGCGACGTTGCCCCATGGCAGACACACCATGTAGCCCCCTTCGTTCACCCGCCTTGCCAAGTCAACCCAATGCCGCAATGGCCATAGCTTGTTAGGCCAAGTCGTACCGTGGGCGAATACCACATAAGGCTGGCGCGGCCGGTCATCGCCGGGGAAATGACGATTGGCGATGCCATAGTCGCACCCTTTCTCGTCAAGCGGATAACCCAACGCCGCGGCCATCAAACGGCGCAAACGGGGGATGATGTAATACTCGGCCTTGACGGTATGATCGTAGGCCATGGCGGCGAGTTTTTCCCGCGCGGTGTGCACGTCGAAACCCCAACGCGTCTTGCCGCGGGCGATGCGCGTCACCCAGGCGCTTTTCATCAAACCTTGAGCGTCGACGATGACGTCGTATTCTTCCTTGGCAAGCTGTTCGCGAAACGCCCGCCATTCGTCGCCGAACAGGGTATGCAGCGGCGTTTTCTTCCAGCGTCGAAACGCCGCCGGATGAATCTTCTCGACGCCGTAGTGCCAAGTGGGAATCTGCGCCAGATTTTCTTCCACCACCCAATGCAGCTTGAGACCGGGAACGGCGCGCACGGCATCGGTCACCGCCGGCAGGGTGTGGATCAGATCCCCGAAAGAGGACATTTTGACCAGCAACACTTTCATGCCGCGATATCCAACTGATTCAATGCCGCGATGACTCGCTCGGGTCTTAGCTCGACCAAACAATTGTAGTGTCCGAACGGACACTCGCGCTTAAAACATGGACTGCACGACAAACCCAGCCGCTCGATGCGGGCGCGCGTGGACATGGGCGGCGTGAAGCCCGGATCGGATGAACCGTACACCGCCACCAGCGGTCGATCCAAGGCCGCGGCGATATGCATCAGGCCCGAATCGTTGCTGATCACGGCGGACGCCAGTGACATCAAATCGACGGCGTCTTCCAGTTGGGTCTTGCCCGCCAGATCGAGGCAAGGCACGCCGGCCGCCTTCTGCACCTCCGCGGTTATGGCCTCGTCTTTGGCGGACCCGAACAACCACACCTCCCAGCCGACGTTGTATTGATGCCGAGCGACGGCGCCGAAATAGTCGGCCGGCCAACGTTTGGCCGGGCCGTATTCGGCACCAGGACAGAGCACCAGGATGGGCTTGGTCGGTTTCGGGATATTCAAGCGGCTCAACGCCTGCAGGCGCATTGTCTCATCGATGCGCAAACGCGGCGTGGGCAACGGATCGGGCGGAGGTTGATCAGGCGCCAACCCCAGCGCCACGAAACGGCTGACGGTCGTTGGCAGACGCGCTTTGTCCAAGCTGCGGACATCATTGAGCAAACCGTAACGCCACTCGCCGCGATAACCTGTGCGACGCGGAATGTCGGCCCAAAACGGCACCAGCGCCGACTTCAGGGAATTGGGCAACACGATCGCGCGACCGTACTGATTTGCGCGCAACTGGCGGCCCAATCGAAAACGGGTCGCGAGTTTGAGTTCGCCGTGGCCCACCGCAAGGGTGATCGCACTACACACCTCGGGCATGCGCGCGGTCAGCGGCGCCGCCCAGGCCGGGGCCAGCACATCGATGGGCGTACCAGGCGCGTCCTTCTTGAGCTGCATGAACAAGCTCTGCGCCAGTACCATGTCACCCACCCACGATGGCCCGACCACGAGCGTCCCGTGAGGCGAATCATTCATCGAATCGATGTCCTGGGATCATGCTGTGGGAGCGGATACTTTGGGAGCGGACTGCGTTCCATCGTATGGGAGCGGATCCTGTGGGAGCGGATCATTCCGCGATCGACTCGGCGAAGAATCGCGGTAGGAAACCGCTCCCACGAGATAGAACGCAGTCCGCCGCGGGAGCGGTTTCTTACCGCGATTCTGCGTTGGCTCAATCGCGGAATAATCCGCTCCCACAACAATGCTGGCGTCAATGTCGATCAGTCCTTCAGCACGTAGTCCGCGCCGCAATACGGGCACTTGGCTTTGCCGGTGTCCTCGATGGGCAGGTAAACGCGTGGGTGCGAGTTCCACAAACTCATGCTGTCCATGGGACAGTGCAGCGGCAAATCGGCACGAGTCACCTCATAGCGATTTTGCGCGTTGGGCATGATTTTCTTCTCGTTAGATGCGGATGATGAATGTTGCATTTTTTCTCTTCCCCTCGGGCTGTGTAATGAAATTTCAATTCAGAGAATTCATCGCGGAATGATCCGCTCCCACAACAGACTGCACTCCACCTTGTGGGAGCGGTTTCTTACCGCGATTCGTCATATATAGGTCAGCCAATCCGGGTGACCATGGTGCCGCCCATGGACCACGTCGAAATAAAGCGTTTGCAGTTTTTCCGTTACCGGCCCCCGACCGCATTCGCCGATGGCGCGGCCGTCGAGTTCGCGAATGGGCGTCACTTCCGCCGCCGTGCCGGTGAAAAACGCCTCATCCGCGATATACACCTCGTCGCGGGTAATGCGCTTCTCCTTGACGGTCATTCCCAAATCGATGGCGAGCTTGATAATTGTGTTGCGCGTAATGCCATCCAGCGCCGAAGTCAGTTCGGGGGTATAGAGAATGCCGTCGCGCACCAGAAAAACATTCTCGCCGCTGCCCTCGGCGACGAAGCCCTCGGCGTCCAACAGCAATGCTTCGTCGCAGCCCGCCGCGAGCGCTTCGTTGAGCGCCAGCATCGAATTGATGTAGTTGCCGTTGGCCTTCGCCTTGCACATGGTGATGTTGACGTGGTGGCGGGTGAAGGACGAGGTGCGGACCTTGATGCCCCGCGTCATGTTCTCCTCGCCCATGTACGCGCCCCAGGTCCAAGCGGCGATCATGGTGTGGCAGATCAGATTATCCGCCCGCAATCCCATGCCTTCCGAACCGTAGTAACACATGGGACGAATATAGGCCGAGGCCAATTTGTTCTCTCGCAGCACGGAACGCGTGGCTTCGTTGATGGTGTCCTTGTCGAAGCGCATCTTCATGCCGAGGATGTGGGCGGAGCGGAACAACCGGTCGGTGTGTTCCTTGAGACGAAAGATCGCCGTGCCTTTTTCGGCTTTATACGCCCGCACACCCTCGAACGCACCCATGCCGTAGTGCAGCGTATGGGTGAGCAGATGGGTTTTGGCCTCGCGCCAGGGAACCATTTCGCCATCGACCCAGATGACGCCGTCCCGGTCTGCCATCGACATTTTGAAACTCCTTACGGACGATCATGTTCGCCGGCTGACATAGTGGGAGCGGTTTCCTACCGCGATTCTTCGCCGAGTCGATCGCGGAATGATCCGCTCCCACGGGGCCCGCCCCAACTCTAATTGGCCACGACGTTTTGGGCCACATTATACGGAGCACCGGAGAGATCAGGAATCCCAGCGCCCGCCCACGACAATCGCGTCCCACAGCGCCCCGATGCAACTGCGCCATTGGCCGAACGCGCCGCCGTCGACTCGCGCGGGCTGCTTTTGTAGCGTCCGCCGGTGAATCTCCCGCCGCAGCACACGGTAGGCTTCCTGCAAATCCTGGGCTTCCTGGCGCGTCATTACCCCTATCGTCGACAAGGTTTCCAGAATGCGGATGTTATCTGTCCAGCGCAGCAATTCCGGATAGCGTTGCGCCCATCGCAGCACGCCGTACTGCACCAAAAATTCGATGTCCGTTATGCCGCCGCGATCTTGCTTGAGGTCGAACACGGCGGGATCGTTCTGACCCAGCTCGCCGCGCATTTTCTCGCGCATTTCGAGCACGTCCTGGCGCAGCTTCAGGGGATCGCGCGGCCGCGACAACACTTCATCGCGAATGCGATTGAACTGCGCCGCCACGCCCACGTCCCCCGCTACAATCCGCGCCCGCGTCAGCGCTTGGTGCTCCCAGGTCCAGGCTTCCGTTCGCTGGTAATTTTCGAAACTGTCGACGCTGGTCACCAACAATCCCGAGGCGCCGCTGGGACGCAGTCGCGTGTCCACTTCGTACAGCGTGCCCGACGGCGTGAACGCGGTGAGCATATGAATGATGCGTTGCCCCAGGCGGGCGAAGAACACTTGGTTGTCGATTTTCGCCGGGCCGGCGGTGAAGGTCTGCTCGCCGCGGCTGTCGTGCAGGAACACCAGATCCAGATCCGAACCGTAGCCCAGTTCGATGCCGCCCAACTTGCCGTAGGCGACGATGGCGAAACCGACGGCCCGAAAATCCTTGCCTTCCTGCGCCAGCGGAATGCCGTGACGACGGGTCAAATAGGCCCACGCGGCCTGCAACACGTGCTGCAACACCACCTCGGCGATATCCGTCAATCGATCGCTCACGATCATCAACGGCAGCGCGCTGGCCACATCGGCGGCCGCGACGCGAAAGATATTGGTATGGGCGAACTGGCGCAGAAGCTCCATCTCTTGCTCCAGATCCTCCGGCGTCACGGCACGCAACAATTCCGCCGCCTCCTTTTCCAGCGCGGCCCGTTCCAGTGGCTCATACAACGCGCGGGGATCCAGCAGCTCATCCAACAACAACGGGTACTGCCCCATGAACTCGCTGACCCACGGGCTGGCAGCGCACAGCTTTACCAACTGGGATAGCGCCATGGGGTGCTCGTTGAGCAGCGCGAGATAGGCCGTGCGGCGGGCGACGGACTCGATAATCATCAATACGCGCTGCAACGTCTCGTCCGCCGCGGGGGCTGCCGCCACCGCGCCGATGAGCAGCGGCATGAGCCGGTCCATGCGGGTGCGCCCGTTGGCCGACAAACTGCGGTAACGCGAACTTTCGCGCAAACCGTTCAGCCGTTCCAATACCCCCGGCGCGTCCTTGAAACCCAACAGACTTAAGTGCGCGCGCGCCGTCTCGTCGTCCGCCGCGCCGCGCCAGATCCCGTTCAACGTGTCGTCGCCGCTGTGCTGCGCACCTTCGGTTTGCGGCGCGGCAAAAACCTGTTCGAAATGGCGATGCACGGTTTTCATCTGATTGGTCAACGCGCGGTGAAACGCAGGCCAATCGTCGAACCCCAAGGACCACGCCAAACGCTCCTGTTGCGACGAATCGTCGGGCAGTTCATGGGTTTGACGATCGGCGAAGGCCTGCAGGCGATTTTCCACATGACGCAGAAAAACATAGGCCTGCGTCAACTGCTCCGCGGCAAACGACGGCAAGTAACCCAACTCCGCGAGACTGCCCAACACATCGAGGATGCCGCGCTGCTGCAATCGCGGTTCCCGTCCGCCGCGAATCAATTGAAACACCTGCCCGACGAATTCCACTTCCCGGATGCCGCCCGGTCCGAGCTTGACGTTGTTTTCCATCTCCTTGCGCGCGACTTGCTGGGCGATCATCGCCTTCATGTCGCGCAGCGCTTCGAATGCACCGAAATCCAAATAGCGGCGGAACACAAACGGCTTGAGCATGGCCATCAATCGCGCGCCGGCCGCCGGGTCTCCGGCGATAACGCGCGCTTTCACGAACGCATAGCGTTCCCAGTCCCGTCCGTGTAGTTGGTAATAATGCTCCATGGCGCCGAAACTCATAGCAAGCGGCCCGCTGTCGCCATAGGGTCGCAAACGCATGTCGACTCGAAACACCGCCCCGTCCACCGTCGCGCGATCGAGCAACGAGATCAGCCGCTGACCTAACCGTAGATAAAACGTCTCATTGTCGATTTGACGCGCGCCGCGGGTTTCGCCTTCCTCGGCATAAGCAAAGATCAGATCAATGTCGGAGGAGAAGTTCAGTTCGTGGGCGCCAAGCTTGCCCATGCCGATGACAATCAATCCCGGCACTTTAGCGGATGCGCCGGCGGGCACGCCGTTGTCCCGCACCTCCCACGCGTAGAGTTTATCCAGCGCCACTTGCACGCAGGCGTCGGCCAACGCGGTGAGGTTGTTTAAGGTCTCCCGCAGATCCGCCCAGCCGGACAGATCGCGAAAGGCGATGCGCAACATTTCGCGGCGCCGATACAAACGCAGCTCCCGCGCCAGCGCCGGCTCATCTTTGATCGAAGCTGCAAGACGCGTGAGTTCATCAAAGTAGTGATGGGCAGACTTTTCACCGAACAAACCGCCGCCGCTGCACAGTTGCGCGAAGTGTTCCGGGTGCTGAATGGTTGTCTGAGCGACGAAGCCGGAATAGGCCCAGGCGCGACGCAGAGTCTGACGCAATTCGACGTGCCGCACCGGGTCGACGTCGTGACTTGCGCAGGCCGATTCATACTCGCCCCATAACTCGTCCAGCCGCTGCTCCATGGCCGCCGGCAACGGCTTCCACCCCTTGACCCGCCAACGCGTCTTTTCCATAGCTCAAGAATGGCCAAAAATAGATATCAATATCAATAAGGTTGGTAAGTTTATCAGCAAATCCGATCCCAAATCACAAACAGGAGCTTGCGGCCGTGGCGGTCGCTAAAACACTGCACAGGTACGGCCGATTAACTCCCGAGGATCGAACCAGGAAAGAACCATGAGCATTCGCACGTTCGTATTCTGCGATATCTGCAATCCCAAAGGATTACGCGTAGTCGAGGAACGCCGCAACACCAAGCGGTCCGACAATCCGGGACGCCGCATCACCGACGGGCGGGCTTGGTTTGAAGGTACGACCGTGGAGGCGGAAAACGCAGGTTGGCGAACGCACCCAGATGGCCGCCACGTGTGTCCGCGCTGCCGCGAACGCGGCTTGGACAGCAGGTCCTAACGCGCACGCAAACTTGCGCGTTCAACTAATGAATAAAGCAACGGCAATCAAATAGGGAATACGCCATGGAGCTTAAAGACTACCTCAAGATCATGACCATAAAAGAGGCGTCCGACTTATATTTCTCTACGGGCGCTCCGGTCAGCGCCAAGATCCATGGCGCGCTGATGCCCTTGGAACAAACGCCGGTGCCGCCGGGGCGCGTCAAGGAAATCGCCTACCGCGTGATGAACCAGGAACAAATCGCCGAATTCGAACAACGGCCCGAGATGAACCTGGCGATTTCCGAAGCCGGATTGGGCCGCTTCCGCGTCAACATCTTCAAGCAGCGCAATCAAGTCGGGATGGTCATTCGTTCCATCAAGACCGACATTCCCAGCTCGGAAAGCTTAGGCCTGCCACCGATTCTGAAAAAGTTGATCATGCAGAAACGCGGCTTGATCCTTTTCGTCGGCGGCACGGGATCGGGCAAATCCACCTCTCTGGCCTCGCTGATCGACTATCGTAACTGCAATTCCGCCGGCCACATCATCACCATCGAAGATCCGATCGAGTTCGTGCACCAACACAAAAAATGTATCGTCAATCAGCGTGAAGTGGGCTTGGACACCGCCAGCTACGAGGACGCGCTAAAAAACACCCTGCGCCAAGCGCCGGACGTGATTCTGATCGGCGAGATTCGGGACCGCGAAACCATGGAGCACGCCATCGCGTTCGCTGAAACGGGACACTTGGCCATCTCGACCTTGCACGCCAACAGTTCCAACCAGGCGATGGACCGTATCATCAACTTTTTCCCGGAAGAACGGCGTAATCAATTGCTGATGGACTTGTCGCTGAACATTCGCGGCTTCGTTTCCCAGCGACTCATTCCGACCACCGACGGCAAACGCTGCGTCGCGGTCGAAGTGCTGCTTGGCACGCCGCTGGTGTGCGATCTCATCCTCAAAGGCGAGATCGGCAAGATCAAGGAAGTCATGGAGAAGTCCGAGAACATCGGGATGCAAACCTTCGACGGCGCGCTGTTTAGATTGTTCAAGGAAGGCAAGATCACCCTCGAAGAAGCCCTACGCAACGCCGACTCGCAAAACAACTTGCGCCTGCGCATCAGCTTGTCGGAGAAGAACGCGGCCGCGCAACTGGCCGAAAGCGCCTCGAAGCTGTCCCTCAAAAAAGACGACGAGCCCGATACCATGAGCGACGCGCTTGAACTTTCGATCGAACCCTCCCTCGATAAATAGCACAAAACGCAAGCGGCGGATAAACCGCCGCTTGACACTCTCTAACCGCGACTTTGCGTTTAACGATCAGCGTTGCTTAATGGCGGGCTCCTGAAAAACAACCTTGCGTTCATGGCGAAATGCGTTGCGCAATGCGCCTTCAACGGGGCAGATTCCCAGGGTGGCGGTCATCAGCGGCACGATGGCAAGAATCGGCAGTACGGCCAACCAACCCAAGAAACCGCTGGTGAAGTAAGCGACTGCGATCAAGGCGAACCCCAATGCGCCGCGAGAAATTCGGTCGATGTTCGATAACACTGTGTCCTGAAGTTTCATGGCCAGATCTCCTTAGGTGTGGTTTGGCTCCAACTTTCAACGTGGCCATTTCACCAAGCGAAGATTAGCGGCGCCTTATCGCAGGCTTATCCAACGCTTAACACCCGCAGGCCATAACCCTATGCAACTTAACAACATTTTGAGTGCCAAACCGATGCCGCGCGGCTATGATATGCCCTCCTCGAACCGAGAAATTAGACTGAGCACCCATCCATGCCTTTAATTAAAGTCGATAACGCCAAACTGCACTACGGCGTCGCACCGCTGTTCGACGACGTATGTTTGCAGATCGACCCGCTGGAGCGGGTCTGCCTGGTCGGCCGCAACGGCGAAGGCAAATCGACATTGTTGCGGGTGCTGCTGGGGGATGTGGCGTTGGAATCCGGCCAAGTGTGGCGGCAACCCGAACTGCGGCTGGCCTACCTTCCGCAAGACGTCCCACAGGGGAACGAGCGCGCCACGGTGTATGACGTCGTCGCCGGCGGGCTCGACACCATCGGCGAATTGCTGCGGGACTATCACGCGGCGTCACTCCACATGACCAGCGACGCGTCCGACGCCGCGGTGGAACGGCTCGCCAATCTGCAGCACGAGCTGGAAGCCCGCGACGGTTGGCGCCTGGAGCAGCGGGTCGAAACCATCCTGACGCGCATGGAACTGGATCCGGACATCAAGATGAGCGACCTGTCGGGCGGCTACAAGCGGCGCGCCCTGCTCGCCCGCGCACTGGTCAACGATCCCGAGCTGTTGCTGCTCGACGAGCCGACCAACCATCTCGACCTGGCGGCGATCGAATGGCTCGAAGAATTTTTGCTGGGATTCCGCGGAGCGTTGTTGTTCATCACCCATGATCGCGCTTTTCTACGGCGGCTGGCCACGCGAATCGTCGAACTCGATCGCGGCCGGCTTACCTCATGGCCGGGCGACTATGATCAATATCTCATCCGGCGCGAACAACGCCTCGCCGACGAAGAAAAGCATAACGCCGAATTCGACAAGAAGCTCGCCGCCGAGGAAGTGTGGATTCGCCAGGGCATCAAGGCGCGGCGCACCCGCAATGAAGGTCGTGTGCGGGCGCTGAAAGCTCTGCGCGAACAACGGCGTCAGCGCCGCGAGCACCTCGGCACGACCGTCATGCAACTCGACCGCGGAGCGGAGTCGGGGAAACTGGTGGTGGAAGCGGAACATATCGCCAAGTGCTTTGGCGACAAGGTCATCATCCGCGACTTCTCCACCACCATCGTGCGCGGCGACCGCATCGGCATCATCGGACCCAACGGCGCCGGCAAGAGCACCTTGCTCAAGCTCCTGCTGGGCGAACTGCAACCGGATAGCGGCGAAATCAAGTTCGGCACGCGCCTCGATGTGGCCTATTTCGATCAACAGCGCGCCCAGCTCGACCCCAGCCGCACCGTCATCGACAACATCACGGATCGCAGCGACAACGTGACCATCAACGGCCAAAGCCGTCACGTGCTGAGCTACCTGCAGGATTTCTTGTTCTCCCCCGCCCGGGCCCGGGCTTTGGTCAAGACATTGTCCGGCGGCGAGCGCAATCGACTGCTGTTGGCCCGCCTGTTCATGAAGCCCGCCAATGTGCTCGTGCTCGACGAGCCGACCAACGATCTGGATGTCGAGACCCTCGAAATGTTGGAAGAGGTGCTGGCCAACTATCAAGGCACCGTGTTGGTGGTCAGCCACGATCGCGCCTTTCTAGACAACGTGGCCACCAGCACCATCGTTTTCGAGGGCGACGGACAGATCAACGAATATGTCGGCGGTTATGCGGATTGGTTGCGGCAGCGCCGTCGGCCGACTCAATCGGCCGGCCAGACTGCGACCGCGACGTTCCGCCCTGCCGCCCCGGTCTCCGCATCCGCTTCCGCACCGGCCACAAAGCGTAAACTCAGCTATAAGGACCAGCGGGAGCTTGAGCAGTTGCCCGCCGTCATCGAGAAGCTGGAAAGTGAACAAGCGACATTGCAGCGGCGTGTAAACGAGTCGGATTTCTACCGCGGCGGTCAGAACGAGGTGAAGAACACCCTCGCCCGACTCGATGCCATCGCCGCGGAACTCGAGCGCGCCTATCAACGCTGGGCGGAGTTGGAGTAGTGGCGCAAGCAGATCGCGGTAGGAAACCGCTCCCACCTCGGAGCACTTACCACTGCGAGAGCGGCTTTCAATGTGGGAGCGGATCATTCCGCGATTCTTCCCGCGACTCGCCGTCCGGATAGTCGAGTACGCCGATTGCTGGAAATACTCTACCAAGACGAATCCCTCGTCGCCGTCCACAAACCGGCGGGCCTACTGGTTCACCGCAGCAAAATCGCAGCAGGGGAAAGTCAGTTCGCCATCCAGATGCTGCGCGACCAGATCGGCCAACGGGTCTATCCCGTACATCGGCTAGACAAACCTGTCGCCGGCGTGCTGCTGTTCGCGCTGGATGCGGCTACCGCCCGCCTGATGACCAGCAAATTCGCTTGCGGCCAACTGAGCAAAACCTACCGCGCCGTCGTCCGCGGCTTGGTCGCCGAACATGGCCGCATCGATTACCCGCTGGCCGAAGTCCTCGACAAGACCACGGATGCGCTGGCCGACCCCGACAAGGCGCCGCAAACGGCGATCACCCTTTATCGCCGTCTCGCTATGGTCGAACTGCCCATCCCCGTCGGCCGCTACTCGACGGCGCGCTACTCACTGGTTGAACTGCAGCCGCTGACCGGGCGCAAGCACCAACTGCGCCGCCACATGAAGCACATCTTTCACCCGATCATCGGCGATACCACCTACGGCGATGGCAAACACAATGCAATGCTGCGGGAGTATTGTCACAGTCGCCGCTTAATGTTGGCGGCGATCCGCTTGCACTTCGATCATCCCCGCACCAACGAGCCCCTAAGTATCGATGCGATGCCGGACGGCGAGTTCGCTGCAGTTGTCGCGAAGCTGGGATTGACCGCGGCCCCGTCCTCGATTGAGAAAGCGCGGTAAGCGGCCTAAACTTAGGAAATTGCGAAGAATCGCGGTAGGAAACCGCTCCCACGGCACCATCGCCCCCCTGTTGTGGGAGCGGATCATTCCGCGATTCCTTGCCGGACGCGTCGCCGTCCAAAACCATCGCGGAATGATCCGCTCCCACCAGGCTGTGGCTCCCACGGCGAAGCAAAGAGGCCCACAGGATAATGATCTACCAGACATGGACCACCGGCGACATCGAGGTCTACTACACGCCGGAATTGGATGGCGATGGCCGATCCATGGCGGGGTTGTTCGTCGATTACTTGAAGGCGAACTATGCCGACCGCCTGCCTTTCGACTGCGCCTTCGAGTGGTGCGCCGGCCCAGGCTTCATCGGCTTCGCACTGCTGGCTCACAACATCTGCAAACGCCTGGTGCTGGCCGACATCAACCCCCAGGCGGTGGCCGCCGCCAAGAATACGGTCCACGACAATGCGTTGGACGAGCGTGTAGCGATCTATGAAGGTGACAACCTGGCCGCCATCCCGCCCAACGAAAAATTCGATCTGGTCGTCGGCAATCCGCCCAACTTCTTTTGCATCAATCCGGCTCACCCCGCCTACGCGCAACTAAAGGGCGATCTGCGGCCCAACGACCCGGAATGGAAACTCCATCGCGCGTTTTACCGAACGATTCCGTCGTTCCTCAATCGCGATGCCGTCCTGTGCATCGAAGAGGTCGATCCCTACGCCGCAAAATGCTACATGCCCAACCCCGGCGCCGAAGATCCGCTGTGGGGACCGGAGCCATTTGATCTGCGGACGCGACCGCCGATCGAGGACTTCATTGCGATGCTCGCGCAGGCCGGCCTCGAATACGTAACGACGCAACGTTTGCCACACCCGGCCGTCCCGGTGCATGTCATGGTTTCCCGTTGGGACGGCGAAGATCGCGTTGCCGCGCGCTTTCGCGTCGTGCCGGGAATCAGCTTTTGTCTGGCCCTCGGCGGCGACGCCGCAAGCCCCCAGGCGATCCTGGCCGTGCAGGGCGAACGAGTGCGAGGAACCATGAAATTTTCCCCGGCCGCGACTTGGATTCCGCGTTTGTTCGACATCATCGCCCGATCGAACGGTCATCAACTTCTGCTAAGCGAGGTGGCGCAACAACTCGCGGTCGATACTAAGCTCGTTAACGACGTCGTTCGCGGCCTGCGTACGAACGGCTGGATTTCCTAGCGGATTACTCACCCTTAAGCTCAGACTAAGACTCCACTAAGCTTCGCCTAATCTTGCCCTGCCAAGATGCGCCTCAACAAAGCAAACACACACTGGCACATCACACTTGGAGGGCAGGACTATGTTGAGCAAAACCGTAAAGATCGGCGCATTGGCTGTCGCACTCGGAGCAGCGCCCATGGCCTTCGCTGGCGGCATGGGTGGTATGGGCGGAATGGGAATGGGTGGCATGGGTGGTATGGGCGGAATGGGCTTCAGCTCGGGCTTCACCACCATAGCCGCTCCGGTCAACACCGCCATCGTTGTCTCCGGCGACGACCGCTTCACTCGCTTCGGTGCCGATGATCGCCGCGTCGTTATCAACGGCGCCACGGGAACGGGCATCTCCAGCGGCGACGGCGATGATTTCCGCCGGGTCACCGCGGTAAACAACGGCAATGCGACAACTGTCGTCCGCGGCTTCAACCGCTTCCGCCGGTTCAATCGGTTCTGATTTTCCTGAAGTGATCTAATCAGTATCGGAGAGGGGTTTTTCGCCCCTTTCTTGTGCATGTTCCAAATCGGCAACCAATTCGCAATAACATCTTACGAATTTGGTCGGGATCAGGCCCAAGCACGTCATCTTGACGACTTGGAACGCCCTGGACCAGTCGGGACTTCTTGTGAAAGAGTTCAGGGCAGAATTCGAAATCAAACACAGTGAAAGTAGCCGTCGTTCGGCCTGCCGCAGAGGCCGATATTTCGGATGCGCACGGGTGGCATGAAGAACAGCGCTCGGGCTTGGGTGAAGAGTATCTCGCGGCGGTCGACGCCGGCCATGGCCATGACGCCGCAACCGACTTTCATGGCTTGGATAGCCCGCCAAGGATTGGGCAGCAACAGTTCGGATTCCCTGGCGCGGAATTTGACTTCATAGGTGGCGTAGTTGCGCCAGCCTCCAGCTCGAAGTGGGTTTGCGGAGTGTTCTTGTTCAGCCAGGTCAGGGGTGGTGCGTACGCCGGGGTCTGCTTGCTCGGCTTGTGCAGGGAATGGACGGCCCGGCGCTAGTCCACGGCGCCGCCGGGTGGGGCGGCGTCGCAGCACGGGCCGGCCCCGTCGGGAGTCGTGTCGCCGCAGGCTCCGAGCAGCCTCAGGGGCGGTATCAGTAGTGCTGAAGATTCCGCGGGCGCATGGCGGTTCCTACAGGGTCACGGGCAGTAGTTCAGGGGAACCACGAGGCAGTTTCAGTCGCGAGCCCTCCGGGCTTTGCGGACGAGACGATCCAACGTCGTTCCGAGTTCTCGTACGGTATTGGGTTTGAGCACGATGTCTTGAATGCCCAAACCGCGCGCTGTTTCGACCTCGCCCGGGCGCAAGGCGCCTGTCGTCAATATGACGGGCAGATCGGGGCGAACGTGCCGCGCCGCACGTGCCAGCTCGAGTCCCGACCGGCCGGGAAGCCCGATGTCGGTGACCAAGACATCGTATTCGCGTGGATTCGCGGTTAGCGTCGCCAGTGCGGTCTCGGCGTCGGAAACTCCGCTGATTTTGTAGTTGAGGCGCTCGAGGATACGTGTCATTAGGATGAGCACGGATGCGTCGTCATCGACCAAGAGTATGCGTGCGGGTTTGCCGGCGCCGGGGTGTGCGGCGAAGAGTTCCGCGAGAATGGGGATTAGCCCTTCGAACGGCGCCGGCTTGTAGAACAAACGGACTCCGAGTTGGGTCGCAAGCTCCGGATCTAGGGTTGCGCTATAGCCGGTGCATAGGATGATCGGCAACTCGGGCTGCAGTGCGCGTACGGCTTTTGCCAGTTCGACGCCCGTCAGCCCGGGCATGGTCTGGTCGCTGATGAGCGCATCGAACTGCGCCGGCGCGGCGGCAAAACGGTCGAGAGCCGCGCGGCTGTCCGTATAGATGGTCACGAGGTAGCCGCGCGCTTGCAGTGTCTCGCCGATCAACTGACCCAACGCTGCGTCATCATCGACAACGAGTATGTGCCGACCGTCGACAGGCTGCACAGGAGCGGGGCCTGCGAGCGGCGTCGCGGCGGTCGCCTCGGCGGCCACCGCCTCTGGCAATACGATCCGCATGATGGTCCCTTGGCCGGGGGTCGACTCGACCAACACGTGGCCCCCGCAGTCGTGCACCACACCGTGCACGACGGACAAGCCCACGCCGCTGCCTTTACCTGTCGCGTTGGTCGTGAAAAAAGGCTCAAAAATATGCGGTAGCACGTCGGCAGGAATGCCACGGCCGGTGTCGCTCACGGTGAGTTCCACGAAGTCGCCGCCGAGGTCGGCATGGCATCCAGCGCAGTGCCCGCCGGCGAGATGCGACCGACGCACACCCACCGCGATTCGACCATGCTCGCCCAAGGCGTCGCGCGCATTGATCACCAAATTCATAATGACTTGGTAGAGCTGCACCGGGTCCGCAACGACATGGGCATCAGATGCCTCAATGTTGGTTGTGAGCTCGATGCTGGACCGGATGGCCGCCGCGAGCGTCTTCATCACCTCTTTCACGAGAGGTCCCACTAACACGCGGCGCCGATTCGCGGAACCTGTACGCGAAAATGCCAACAGACTCGCGACCAGCTCACGCGCGCGATTGCCGGCGGTCTGGACCTCGCGCAGATACTCACCCAGTTTGCTCGATGTGTCCGGCACGTACTGCTCGAGCGCCAGGCTCGAATAACCCAGCACGCTGGCCAGAATGTTGTTGAAGTCATGCGCGATACCCGCCGTCAATTGCCCGATCGCTTCCATCTTTTGGGACTGCATCAAGAGGTGCTCAAGACGGAGCTTCTCGGCTTCGGCCCGTTTGCGCTCGGTGATGACAACCGCGGACGGGACAAGAAAAGCAACTTTGCCCTCCAGGTCCCGCAGAGGATGGATCGAGAAATCAATGTCAGTAAACTGGCTTTCACCGACGCGTATCGCCACGTCGTAGCGTGAGGGCTCGCCGCGCGCGGCACGCTCGATGGCCGCGCGCATCCGCCGTTTACTTTCTTCGGAATAGCTAACCCAGTACGTTTCCTCAACCGGATTGCCCAGCACGTCTTCCAGTTTCAGGCCGGCCGCCGCCAACGCCGGGCGGTTCGCCTCCAACAGGATGCCGTCAGGTGTCGTCAGTCCAACGAACATGTTCGGACCAAGTCCGTCGATCAGGTCGCGTAACCGTTGCTCGGATTGCTGCAGCGCCATCTCAGCGCGTTTTCGATCGGTGATGTCGGCGACGAAGCCTTCCAGGTAGACGAGTTCGCCCGACGGAGAGTAAGTCCCCTGACCTTGTTCCCACACCCATTTTTCCGGCCCGGAGGCAGTGTGGATCCGGTAGGTCAGTGTGTAGGGCCGCTTTTCCCTCAGAGCCGTTTGGATGGTGTTCCACACCAGCTCGCGATCATCCGGATGGATGATCTGCCCGAAATGGACTTCGCCCGTTCTAAGATCCGATGGGGAATACCCGGTCAGCGCAAAAACACCATCACTGACGAAATCCGTCGTCCAGTCTTTATCGTTTCTGCAGCGGTAGATCATCCCCGGGAAGTTGCGGATCAGGGTAGCGAGGGCCCGTTGGCTTTCTTGTAGCGCCGCCTCGGCTCGCTTGCGCTCGCTGATATCCTCGACCACCGCAATGAAATATTTCGGCTCGCTCGTGGGTTGCCGCACTAGGCCGACCGTGAGGTAAATCCAAACCAGCGACCGGTCCTTGCGGACATAGCGCTTTTCCATGCCGTAGGTCTGTATCTCTCCCGCCAACATCCGCCGGACAAACGCAAGATCGGCATCCAGATCTTCGGGGTACGTAATGTCTTGAAAGCTGCGCTGCGACAATTCCTCCTGGCTGTAGCCGACGATGTCGCACAGCTTCCGGTTCACTTGGAGCCATCGTCCATCCGGCGCCACCTGCGCGATGCCGACCGCCGCCTGCTCGAAGGTGGCGCGAAAACGTTCCTCGCTGTCACGCAGTGCCTCCTCCGCCTGCTTGCGCGCGGTGATGTCGATGTGCGACCCGAGCATGCGCACGGCTTTGCCAGCGGCGTCGTATTGCAGCATGGCGCGCGCCATGATCCAGCGATAGCTGCCGTCGCGATGCCGCAGACGGAACTCGGATTCAAAATCCGGCCAAGGCTCGGCAATGTACCGCTCGACCGTAGTCAACGTGCGCGAGCGATCATCGGGGTGCAATCGCCGCTCCCATTCCTCGAAGCGGTTTGGAAGCTCATCGTCGGCATAGCCCAGTTGGCGCTTGTATTCGGGTGAGAAATAGACTGTATTGGCGCGCAAATCCCAATCCCATAGTCCGACCCCGCCAGCCTCGGTCGCTAGTTTGAGCCGCGCTTCGCTTTGTTGCAGTGCCTCAAGCGTTGCGGCAGAGGACAATGTGGACGATTCTGATGGGGTCATTGTTCGTGCACTATGACAGACTTGTAACGCTCGGGTCACCTGGCTGACAGGACCTTTCAGCTAAAATATAGCCGTTTCCAATCGACTGAGAAATATTCCGCATGGCTCGTGTTGTCTCATCGCCGTCGCCGCTCGCGTTCAACGTGGGGCGGCGGCGCAAAAGGCATACGCAGCGTTTCGGCAGGAGACAACCAGCTTGGCGGTACCTGTCGCCACCAGCTTTGGAACGGCAAGGATGTGCGTGCAGATGAAGAGAATTCAACACTAACTCAAGTGGCGTGGGACGCGCTGGTCGTTATCGTCAACCAAGCCAATGCCGTGAGCAATGTCTCGTCGGAGAAACTAAAGAAGATCTACCTAGGCGAAATCACGAACTGGAAGGAGCTGGGTGGCCACGATGCGCCGATCAACCTAATCGACCGTGAGAGCAAAGAATCCGGGGCGGGACACATGTTCCGCGTATTACTCTTCAAGGACCCCAACGTCGAATTCCCCGCGCTTGACGGAAAGCCGAAAAAGGAAAAGGGCACCGAGACCATTGAGGAACTCGTCGAACAAGATCCAAACGCGCTCGCCGTGGATGGCGTGAGCGCCGCGCGCAAACGCAACGTCAAACTGCTTGCCCTCGACGGCGTCGAACCATCGAAGGCCAACATCGGCAACGGCCAATACAGTCTGTTCCGCCCTCTATACATCGTGACCGACATTAACGCACCTGCTGGTGAGGCGCGTCGATTTGTCGACTTCGCGCTAAGCATCGAAGGCCAGAAGATCATTTCCAATGCCGGCACAGTCAATCTCGCCGAAGGGTCCGCGCTGAATGGGTTGTGGGCTGCAAAATCAAAGGAACTTGGCATCCGCGTCCAATAGTCGGCCCCTCGGACCAGGATACGACAGAGCCCGCTTCGGCGCGTTCGGATCGGGTTCTGTCATTTCATAGGCCACATCAATCGACGACCTGCGCATGGTCGTCCTCCTGCGCCACCCGAAGCAACTGCTGCATGGCGGGATTGCCGACTTGGTAGTAATTGCGCTGAAGCTGATCCTTACACAGAGAGGTCAGCGGCTCGTCGCCAACGTTTTCACACGCCTGTTCAAGACTTTTCCGGTGACGCTGATTAGGTTTCGTTAACAACAGTCCAATGACGCACGCTGATCGGTCATGCTGTGTCGCGCCGGAACAGACCTGTGTGAACACATCCAGGTTTTTAGCCGTGAACGTTCGAGTCAAAAAGCCAAGAGCGTTGAAACACCCGCCGCGAGCGGCGCCTGCGAGATCCCTGCAAAGCGCCCGAAACCCATCGGCCTCCTCCCGCGTCGAGATGGCGTGCGCGACAAAGCGCAAACACGCGCCGGCATGCTGCTCGAATCGGCCGCAGTATTCGACCGCGAGACGTTGTTTGTCCGATCGAGTCACGCCCTTGTCGAACAACCCCCGGCGAATCTCGCCACCGCGCTCCATGAAGACACCGGTCGCGCAGTAGTAGCGCATTTCCTCGCCGTCGAACATGTCGCAGGCGCGCTGTGCATTGTCGATGTCGGCCTCCAGCGAACCAAACGCGTGACCGACGGCGTGAGCGCAATTGCCGCGGTAGAAGCCGTCCACCGTGCGCGAATCTTCACGACAGGCGGCAAGGGCCTCCGCGGCGAAACGATCATACGCGAATTGGTCGGGCTTATCGGCATTTGCGGCGTTGTGCTGGTGATGACTGTGGTCCGGCTCGTCAGCCGCCTTGTCGACAAAGTAGCGCTTGAACACGCCGTGGACACAACCGTAGGTGCAGGTACTGCCACAGACGGACATCGCCTCCCGCAAATCGGGCACCCGTTCGCCGATCGCTCGGCCCAAGCCGTGCGCCACGCCGTGGCAGGCCGCGTCCTCGGTTTCGAGGTAGTTGCTGATGCGGCGAACGCCGACGGCGTCCAGATACTGATTGTAGATCGTATAAGTGGAGACGTTATTCTGGTGACGGGCGCGGAACGCGCGCACAAAATCGCTGTACTGCAGCGCCGCGCTTCTTGCATCCGCCGCGCCGTCCAACAGCGCCTTGAGCCGGGCTTCGCTGTCGCCAGGCGCCGTATTGGCCTGAGCCGCGGCCAGCGCCAGCGCCAGCGCCAGCGCCAGCGCCAGCGCCAGCAGGGTCAGAATCGAAAAAATGGTTTTTTTCAGCGTCGGCAAAATCCTGCGCCCCATTGCGTGCCCTCCCAGTCGCGGTGTTGTAGCCGATCCAAGTCACGGGAGAGTTGCACTCGAGGCAACACAAGCCAACTAGTGAAAGCACGTATGAAGCACGGATGGGCGCGGACCAATGCTACTAGGTCGCGCCACTGCGGATTCTAAAGTCGAAAAAAAAGCCCCGCGAATGCGGGGCTTCAATTTACTAGTGCAGACGAAAGCGTTTGGGAATTACATCATTCCCATGCCGCCCATGTCGGGCGCGCCGCCGCCCATGGCTTTTTCTTCCTTGGGAAGTTCAGCCACCATGGCTTCGGTGGTGATCATCAGACCGGCAACCGAGGCGGCGTTTTGCAGCGCCGAACGGGTGACCTTGGTCGGATCCAGAATGCCGGCGTCGTACATGTCGCCGAACTCGCTGTTGGCGGCGTTGTAGCCAAACGAGCCTTTGCCTTCCTTCACCTTGTTGACGACCACGGACGCTTCGTCGCCGGAGTTAGTGGCGATCTGACGCAGCGGCTCTTCCATGGCGCGACGCAGGATATTGATTCCGACGTCCTGGTCATGATTGATGCCCTTCAGATTGGAAATGGCCGCTTGGGCGCGCAGCAGAGCCACGCCGCCGCCAGGAACCACGCCTTCTTCAACGGCCGCACGAGTCGCATGCAGCGCGTCTTCAACGCGGGCTTTCTTTTCCTTCATTTCGACTTCCGTCGCCGCACCGACTTTGATGACCGCAACGCCGCCGGCCAACTTGGCCACGCGCTCTTGCAGCTTTTCTTTGTCGTAGTCGGAGGTGGCTTCTTCGATTTGCGCGCGGATTTGCTTCACGCGAGCTTCGATTTCCGCCGTCTTGCCGGCGCCGTCGATGATGGTGGTGTTTTCCTTGTTGATTTGGATCTTCTTGGCATTACCCAAATCGTTCAAGGTTACCTTTTCCAGCGACAGACCGACTTCGTCGGAGATCACCTGACCGCCGGTGAGAACCGCGACGTCCTGCAGCATGGCTTTGCGGCGATCGCCGAAACCAGGCGCCTTGACGGCCGCAACCTTCAAGATGCCACGGATCGTGTTGACCACCAGCGTCGCGAGGGCTTCGCCTTCCACGTCTTCGGCGATGATCAACAGCGGCTTGCCTTGCTTGGCAACGCCTTCGAGCACCGGGATGAGTTCGCGGATGTTGGAGATCTTCTTGTCATAAAGCAGGATGAAGGGATCGTCCAACTCGACAGACATGTTTTGTTGGTTGGTGATGAAGTAGGGCGACAGGTAGCCGCGATCGAACTGCATCCCTTCCACCACGTCCAGCTCGTTTTCCAGACCGGAGCCTTCTTCAACCGTGATGACGCCTTCTTTGCCGACTTTCGCCATGGCATCGGCAATGATGCGGCCGATGGTGTCGTCGGAGTTGGCGGAAATGGTGCCGACCTGGGCGATGCTCTTGTCATCGGAGCACGGCTTGGACATCTTCTTCAGTTGTTCAACCGCTTCGCCAACGGCTTTGTCGATACCGCGCTTGAGATCCATCGGATTCATGCCGGCAGCGACCGCTTTCAAGCCTTCGGTCAGAATAGATTGGGCGAGAACCGTCGCCGTGGTGGTGCCGTCACCGGCGATGTCGGAGGTGTGGGAAGCAACTTCCTTCACCATCTGCGCGCCCATGTTCTCGAACTTGTCTTGCAGCTCGATTTCCTTTGCCACGGATACACCATCTTTGGTGATCGTCGGCGCGCCGAAGGATTTTTCCAGCACGACGTTGCGACCTTTGGGGCCCAAGGTTACTTTAACCGCGTTGGCCAACACGTTAACGCCAGCCAACATGCGTTGACGGGCGTCATCTCTGAAACGTACTTCTTTTGCTGCCATATTCTTTCTCCTGATAACTGAAATTAACCTTCGATAACCGCCATGATGTCGTCTTCACGCATCACAACCAATTCTTTGCCATCGATCTTCACTTCCGTGCCGGCGTATTTGCCGATCAGCACTTTGTCGCCCACTTTCACGTCCAACGGGCGAGTGTCGCCGTTGTCGAGAACGCGGCCGCGGCCGATGGCGATGATTTCGCCGCGGATCGGCTTTTCGCTGGCGGAATCGGGGATGACGATACCGCCGGAAGACTTGGTCTCTGCTTCCAGACGGCGCACGACGACGCGGTCATACAAAGGACGAATTTTCATGTGTGGACTCCGTTTGTTGTAGCAAGGGTTGCCTAATCAGAGGGGGGGTACCTGTTTAGCACTCTCCCCGTTTGAGTGCCAGATATGATAGCGATGGCCGGCTTGGAGTCAACCCCAACCGGAGGAAGGCCAGCAGGAAAACTCAACGATCCCGCCTGTATTCGCCCTCGATCGTGTAATGTTTCCGTGTTTCGGCATCGTGCACCTCGGAAACAGACACCAAGCCGTGGCGCATCTGCCCCACGATCAGGTCGGCGAGCCGGCGACGCACCGCCGGAATCAGGCCGATGAACCCCAAGGTGTCGGTAACGAACCCCGGCGCGAGAAGAAACGCCCCGCAAATCAGCAAGATAAGGCCTTCGACCAGCTCAGCGGCCGGCAACACGCCGCGGCCCAGGTTGTCCTGCACCCGGCGCAGGGTAGCAAAACCTTGCTGACGCAATAGAAAAGTGCCGATGATCGCTGTCAGAATGACCAACGCGACCGTCAGCGCTGGACCAATCAGACCGCCGACCTTGATGAGCACATACAGCTCGACCAGCGGAACAATAATGAATAACAACACCACAACGCGAAACACAGGCTTTCCTCCCCCCGGCCGTTATACTGGTCAGCCGGCGCGATACGGATATCCGCAATGGGCAGCCGACCCGGTTATATGTTCGAATACGTCCCACGATGAGCACGTACGGAATAGTTCTTTGCACTTGTCCCGACTCCGGCGCGGCCGATTCGCTTGCCCGGCACTTGGTCGAAAGCCGTCTGGCAGCCTGTGTCAATCAGGTGCGCGGCGTTCGCTCAGTCTATGAGTGGCAAGGAAATATCGAAACCAGCGACGAAATCCTGCTGGTCATTAAAACACGGCGCGACCTGTATCCCAAGCTGGAGACCACGCTTCGCGCCCTACACCCCTATGAACTACCGGAAATCATCATGGTCCCAATTGAAGCCGGATCAAGTGATTACCTAGGTTGGATCAGCGAGCAAACGTCTCTGAAAAATAAAGAATAAATCATGCATTTAAAACCACGCGTCAAAAATCATACGGCACGGATCGCACTTGCTCTGGCATTGCTGGGTACGCTCGGCATTCCCCGCGCCTTCGCGGTCGATCCAGATGAATTGCTGCGCGTCGACGACGCCTTCAAGATCTCCGCCGAAGCCGCCGGCCCCGACGCGATTCGCATCACGTGGACTGTTGCCGAAGGTTATTTTCTCTATAAGCACCGCTTCAATTTCTCCACGTCCACGCCCAACGTCGAACTGGGCACTGCGGATATCCCGCCCGGCAAACCCAAGGTGGACGAGTTTTTCGGCGACGTCGAGACCTATCGTCAAGCCGTATCCGTCACGGTGCCGGTCAAATCGGTCGCCGGCGCACTGCCCGACGAGGTCGAGATCATCGCCGGATCCCAAGGCTGCGCCGATGTGGGCGTGTGCTATCCGCCGCACAAACAAACCGTAAGCGTCGCGCTGCCGGTCGCCATGTCGGAGCCTGCGCCAAGCGCAGAACCGGGCTTGTTCTCGCGCCTGGGCAGCAGCCTGCGCAATAAGTTCGGCGGCGGCACCCAAGGCGAGTTTCTGCCCGTCGAGCGCGCGTTCGTTCTATCAGCCGACGCCGTCGACCCGTACACCGCCGTACTGCGCTGGGACATCGCCGATGGCTATTACCTCTACCGCGAGAAATTCGGCTTCGCGTTGAAAAGCGGCGACGGCGTCACGCTGCTGCCGCACCAGAGCCCGGCCGGCGAATTCAAGGAAGATGAGTCCTTTGGGCGCATGGAGGTCTACCACAACCGGGTCGAGATTCGCTTGCCCATGCAGCGCGCCAATACCGCGGCCCAGGAGATCATTCTCGAAGCCCGTTATCAGGGCTGCGCCGAAGCCGGTTTCTGTTATCCCCCAACCAAAACCGACGTACCGCTGCGCTTGGCCATGGCAAGCACGCCGCCGACCTCACAACCGCCGACGGAAGCTCCGGGCGACTACGTCAGCGAGCAAGACCGCTACGCCGCCACGCTGGCCGGCGGCGCGAGCTTTGGCACGCTGGCGGCATTTTTCGGACTAGGACTGCTCTTGGCATTTACGCCCTGCATCTTCCCCATGGTGCCGATCCTGTCCAGCATCATCGTCGGCCAGGGCGCGGGGCTGTCCACCCGCAAAGCGTTCACTTTATCGCTCATTTACGTTCTGCCAATGGCGTTGACATACACCATTGCCGGGGTCATCGCGGGGATGACCGGCCAAAATCTCCAAGCGCTGTTTCAGGAGCCGTGGCTGGTTGCGAGCTTCGCCGCGATTTTCGTCGCCCTGGCCATGTCGATGTTCGGCTTCTACAACTTACAGTTGCCCGCCGCGCTGCAAAGCAAACTTTCGGAAATCAGCAACAAACAGCAAGGCGGAACGTATATCGGCGTCGCCATTATGGGTCTGCTATCGGCGCTCATCGTCGGCCCCTGTGTCGCCGCACCCTTGGCCGGCGCGCTCATTTACATCAGTCAAAGCGGCGACGCCGTGTTCGGCGGCATGGCGCTGTTCGCGCTGAGCCTGGGCATGGGCACCCCGCTGCTGCTGATCGGCACGTCGGCGGGCAAATTGCTGCCGCGGGTTGGCGGCTGGATGAACACCGTGAAAGCCGTGTTCGGCGTCATGCTGCTCGGGTTGGCGATTTGGATGCTGGAGCGGATTCTGCCGGCGTCGATCACACTGCTGTTGTGGGGTGTGCTAGCTATCGTCAGCGGCGTCTACCTGGGCGCGCTGCGCCGCCTCGATGTCGATGCCACCGGCTGGCGGCAGTTTTGGCAAGGCATGGGCGTGGTGTCGCTCCTGTATGGCGTGCTGTTGATCGTCGGCGCCTCCGGCGGCGGCAAGGACGCGCTGCAACCGTTGCGCGGCGTATTCGCCAGTGTCGGCCCAACCGGCGTCAGCGCCACCCACGAACTCGAATTCCGCAAGGTTAAAGGCTGGTCCGGCGTCAAAGCCGAACTCGCGGCGGCGGCGGCGCAAAACCGGTCTGTGATGTTGGATTTCTATGCGGATTGGTGCGTCTCCTGCAAAGAGATGGAAAAATACACCTTCAGCGATGCCTCCGTGCAGGCGGCATTGGGCGACGCGATCCTATTGCAGGCGGATGTCACGCTCAACGACGATGACGATCAGGCGCTGCTGAAACAGTTCGGTATCTTCGGTCCGCCGGCCATACTATTTTTTGACGGACAAGGCGCGGAAAGGAAAGAATACCGCGTGGTCGGATTCATGAAACCGGAGCAGTTCAAACAGGTGATCGACGGCGCGCTGCACCCGTCTGTCGCACTCTAGCCAGTACAAGGACGGTATATGTCGCAACAACGGGTTCTCATCATCGCTGTCATCCTGTTCATCGTCGGCATGGTCGGCGGCAACCTGTTGAGCAAACAGTTTCAAGCGACGTCAGTCGAACCGATCTTCGCCGATGCCCCAACAAGCGAGGCCGCAACCGGTGGCAATGGGATAGTCAAGGTGGCATCGACCGCTTCGGGCAGCAGTAGCTTCCTCAAACGACTGCGCCCCGACTTCAGCCTGCCGGACCTGGAAGGCAACACCCGCACCGCGGGCGAATGGGACGGCAAGGTGGTAGTCGTTAATTTTTGGGCCACCTGGTGTGCCCCGTGCCGCAAGGAAATTCCGGCCTTCAATGAGCTGCAAAAAAAGTATGGCGATCAGGGCGTGCAGTTCATCGGTATCGCCCTCGACGATGCCAAAGCCGTGGAACGCTTCATGAAGATTATCCCCATCGACTATCCGGTGCTGATCGGCGATGACGACGGGATTCCGCTGGCCAAGCAATACGGCAACGTGGACGGCGTGCTGCCGTACACGGTATTCGTCAATCGCGATGGGGGAATCGCCTCCATCGCCGCCGGTGGCTTGAGCGAAACCGTCGCCGAAAATGCCCTGCTAAAACTGCTCTAAACCGCCCGCCACCGCCAAAACCCCGCCCGGAGGAAATTTTGCGGCGAACGTCGCGAAAAGCGCTTGGATCTCGGCGAAATCGCGGCTAGAATCCCGCTCAGCTTCGCTGTTACGGTCAGCCAACCGGACGGCGCCACACAAGGAGCGCCGAACAGGCATCCCGCGGGCCGTCCGATCAAAAATTTGGCGGCCAACTTGCGGCGAACGAGAGCAAAAAGGACGCGATTTAGCCCATGCCGACCATCCTGGTTCTAAACGGCCCCAACCTCAACCTGCTCGGCACCCGCGAGCCACAGGTGTACGGCAACGTTCGCCTGGCGGATATCGAGCAGCGGCTGCGTGCCGTTGCGGGGCAACTGGGAATGCAACTGGCATGGTTCCAAAGCAACGCCGAACACGCATTAATCGACCGAATTCATCAGGCCGGCTCGGAAAAGATAGCCTACATCATCTTCAATCCCGCCGGCTTCACGCATACGTCGGTCGCCCTGCGGGACGCTCTATTGGCGGTTGGCATCCCGTTCATCGAGGTTCACCTCTCCAATGTGCACGGCCGCGAGGCGTTTCGCCGCCACTCCTATTTCGCGGACATTGCGCAGGGGCAGATTTCGGGACTTGGCGCCAAAGGCTATGAGTTGGCCCTGCTGGCCGCGGTCGATCGCCTGCAACAAGGGGGAGCGCCAAGCAAACCTTGAGGCTTGACCGCAACGCGGCAAATCGAACAAAGCAAAACTTACGGAACGTGAAACACCATGGACATACGCAAAGTCAAAAAGCTCATCGAACTGCTGGAAGAATCAAACATCTCCGAACTGGAGATTCGTGAAGGCGAGGAGTCGGTCAGAATCAGCCGAGGCCAGACTGCTGTCGCCTCCTACCTCCCCGCCCATATGCCAATGCCCATGATGCCGCCGCCGATGCCGGCCGCGGCGCCCGTCGCTACCGCAGCAGGCGCGGCCGCCCCGGCGGAGGACACGATTCCCAAGGGTCACCACGTCACCGCACCGATGGTCGGAACATTCTATCGGGCCCCATCTCCCGGGGCGAAGTCATTCGTCGAGGTAGGGCAGTCGGTGCGCCAAGGCGACACCTTGTGCATCATCGAAGCCATGAAGATGCTCAACCAGATCGAATCGGACAAGGATGGGACAATCGCGGCCATCTTGGCGGAAAACGGGCAGCCGGTCGAATACGGCCAACCATTGTTCGTCATCAAGTAGAACCGAGCAACAACTCACAAGTTTAAATTACAATCATGCTGGATAAAGTCGTCATAGCCAACCGAGGGGAAATCGCCCTGCGCATCTTGCGTGCCTGCAAGGAAATGGGCATTCGCACCGTCGCCGTTCACTCCACCGTCGATCGCGACCTGAAACATGTCCGCCTGGCCGACGAATCGGTGTGCATCGGCCCCGCGCCCTCGAACCAAAGTTATCTCAATATTCCGGCGATTATCAGCGCCGCCGAAGTCACCGACGCGGTGGCGATTCATCCCGGTTACGGCTTTCTGTCGGAGAACGCCGACTTTGCCGAGCGCGTGGAACAAAGCGGGTTCGTCTTCATTGGGCCGCGTCCCGAGACCATTCGCCTCATGGGCGACAAGATATCCGCCATCGACGCGATGAAGCGAGCCGGCGTGCCCTGCGTGCCCGGTTCCGGCGGCCCGCTGGGGGAGAACGAAGACGACAACCTCGCGGTCGCGCGCCAGATCGGCTACCCCGTCATCATCAAGGCGGCGGGTGGCGGCGGCGGGCGCGGCATGCGCGTGGTGCACAGCGAAGCGGCGCTGCCCAATGCCATTTCGCTGACCCGATCCGAAGCGCTGGCGGCTTTCGGCGACAGCACGGTCTACATGGAAAAGTTTCTCGAAAACCCGCGCCACATCGAGTTTCAGGTGCTCGCCGATGATCTGGGCAACGCCATTCACCTGGGCGAGCGCGATTGTTCCATGCAGCGGCGGCACCAGAAGGTCATCGAAGAATCGCCAGGGCCCGGCATCGACGAGGAAGTGCGTCAGCGTATGGGCAAGGTTTGCGCCGACGCATGCCTGGAGATCGGCTATCGCGGCGCCGGCACGTTCGAATTTCTGTATGAAAACGGCGAGTTCTATTTCATCGAGATGAACACCCGTATCCAAGTCGAGCATCCCGTGACGGAAATGGTCACCGGTGTCGATCTGGTGAAACAACAATTGCTCATCGCGGCGGGCGAGCCGATTTCATACAAGCAGTCGGACATTGTGATGCGTGGACACGCCATCGAATGCCGTATCAACGCCGAGGATCCGGAAACGTTCATGCCCTGCCCCGGTCGGGTAACCCGCTTCCATCCGCCCGGCGGCCCCGGCGTGCGCGTCGATTCTCACTTGTACGACGGTTACATGGTCCCGCCCAATTACGACTCCATGATCGGCAAGCTCATTGTCCACGGCGAAAATCGCGCGGTGGCCATGGCGCGCATGCGCACCGCGCTGGACGAAGTGCTCGTCGATGGCATCAAAACCAACATTCCGCTGCACCAACGCTTGTTGCGCGACAGCGGATTTCAAAGCGGCGGCACCAACATTCACTACTTGGAGAAGATGCTGAAAAAGCGCAAGTAGCTCACCGCTCAAGCGCCGCTTCCCATCGCCTGCTTCGTGAGTCACTGGCAGCAACTCAAACTTTCCGCGTCCAGCGCCGACGCCGACGCCCTGGCCGAGGCGCTCACCCGCGTCGGCGCGCTGTCGGTCACCTTCGAGGACGCCGCTGACAATCCTATTCTCGAGCCTCCCCCCGGCACCACGCCGCTGTGGTCCCATACCCGCGTCGTGGGCTTGTTCGAACCCGATGTGGATCTCGCCGCGGTCACCGCCGCAATGCAGGCCAGCTTCCCCGGGGGGTTCAGCTACGAGATCACGGAATTGCCCGAGCAGGACTGGGTCCGCAAGTGGATGGACGATTTCAAACCGCTGCATTTCGGCGGCCGGCTGTGGGTCTGCCCGTCGTGGCTGCCTCCGCCCGATCCGAACGGCTTGAATATCCTGCTCGACCCGGGCCTGGCTTTCGGCACGGGCACCCACGCGTCAACGGCGCTGATGTTGCGCTGGCTTGCCACACAAGACCTTTCCAATCAAACAGTTATCGACTACGGCTGCGGTTCCGGGATTCTTGCCATCGCGGCCGCGAAGCTGGGGGCCAAAATCGTCTACGCTGTCGACCACGACCACCAAGCCATCCTCGCCACCACCGACAACGCCAACAAGAACGGCGTCGGCGCCCAGATCAAGTGCGTCGCCCCCACCCAACTCCCTGAAAAAACAGCGGATCTCATATTGGCCAACATTCTGGCGGAGCCGCTAATTGAATTGGCACCTCGGTTCGCTACATTGGTGAAGCCGGGGGGGAAAATTGTTCTGGCAGGCTTGCTTACCAGTCAAAGTCAGCGCGTACTGGGCGCCTACGAACCATTGACCCAATTGGTAGAGGAAGCGACCGAAGGCGAATGGCATCTGATCTGCGTGCAGGCGCATTAGATTCGCCTTCGCCCCATACGCGATAGGAACTGTCGCGATGGAGCTTTTTCTAAGATTAGGTCTACACTGACTGCCCAATTTGCCCCGCGGACGTTAACATATTGATTCCAAGACGGAATTCATTTGGCTGTTTAGATGTACACCCAATGCAGTAATTGTAAGACTCTATTTCGCATCACTGAGGAGCAACTTGAACTCGTCGGTGGCAAGGTGCGTTGCGGGTTTTGCTACAACACCTTCAATGCCTACGAAGCGTTGTACGAAGATCTGCCGAGCGAAACGGTCGATGAAGAAAACGAAGAAGAATTCGAAGAGTGGGAAGTCGACGGGGAGCCGGTCGCACTAGACGAAGTCGAACCGGCGGTAGAAACGCAGGTTGTTCCCGAGACGTTCGACACGCCGTCACTGCCGCAAGACTTGGCGCAGGAATACGCAGCCGAAGGCGTTCGCGTAAATGCGCGCCACATCATCATTCCCACCGCGACACCGCCGCCGCCGCCGCGACCGTTGCCGCCGGTCAATCGCGTCAACACGCCGGGATTGCGCACGCCGCCGCCCGCCGCGCCGCCACCGCCGGCCTACGAACCGCCGCCGCCCAAGCCGCGCGCACGACCGGTGCAGCAACCGACTCCACCGCCGCCCGAACCGGCGCGACGCCCGCCGATTTTTGAACCGGCGAACCCGCTCCCTGCACCGGCGCCAAGTCCGCAGCCGCCGCCCGTGTCTCGATCCGCCGCTCCGGCAATGCCGCGATTCGACAATGCCATTCCGGCCATGCCGAAAGAAGAGCCCGGCGGGCAGTTGCCCAATCTGTTCGATTCCATTGATTTGGCTGGGCGCGAACTGCAGCAGGTCACGCGTTTCGAACTCGATCGCCGGCGCGGCGGTTACGACGGCGGCGATACACTGGCCACGCTAGGCTGGGGCATCGCCACACTGGTGTTGGTGAGCGCGATCTTGTTCCAGATCGCCTACTTCGCCCGCGATGAACTGGCGCGCCATGCCCCTCTGCGCCCCTGGCTCGAACGCATGTGCGAACTCGCCGGCTGCAAACTCGCCCTCATGCGCAACGTTACGTTGATCAAACTGGTCAGCCGGGACATTCGCGTCCATCCAAAGATTCGCGATGCACTCGAAGTGCGCGCAACCTTCGTCAACGACGCGCCGTTCAGCCAACCTTACCCGGTGCTGCGACTCGACCTGATGGACGCGGGGGGCAACCGTGTCGCGACGCGCCAGTTCGAACCCAGCGAATACTTGACCAACCCTGACGATGTGGACGTCGGCATCGCGCCGCAACAGCAAGTGGATGTCAAGCTCGAGATCATGGACGCGGAACAGAAGGCCCATGGTTTTGAGTTTTCGTTTCTCTAGGGGTTGCGGTATGATTGGCGCTCTTTTTCGCGCACCGAACACACGTTTTTGCTCATGAAGATCGGACCCTACGAACTTTCTAACCCCTTGATTCTCGCGCCGATGGCGGGCGTCACCGATCGGCCGTTCCGGCAACTGTGCAAGAACCTGGGCGCCGGCATGGCGGTCTCGGAGATGGTCTCCTCCAATTCACTGTTGTGGGGCAGCGCCAAGACCCAACGTCGGGCCAATCACGACGGCGAGACGACGCCGCGTTCGGTGCAAATCGCGGGCGCCGATCCGGCGATGATGGCCGAAGCGGCGCGCGTCAACGCCGATAGCGGCGCCGACATCATCGACATCAACATGGGCTGTCCGGCAAAAAAAGTTTGCAACGTCATGGCGGGCTCGGCGTTGCTCAAACACGAACAACTTGTGGCACGGATTTTGGAAGCGGTTGTTAACGCAGTCGACATTCCCGTGACACTAAAAATTCGCACAGGCTGGGACAAAGCGAACCGCAACGGCGTCACCATTGCGCGCATTGCACAAGAATCGGGCGTACAAGCACTCGCGGTGCACGGCCGCACGCGCGCCTGCGCATACCTGGGCGATGCGGAATACGACACGATCGCTGAAATAAAAAACGCTGTCTCAATTCCAATCATCGCCAATGGCGATATCACAACGCCGGAGAAGGCAAAGTACGTATTGGATTACACAAACGTTGATGGGATCATGATTGGCCGCGCAGCGCAGGGGCGTCCGTGGATTTTTCGTGAGGTTGACCATTTCTTAAAAACAGGTCAACATCTGCCCCCACCTGCGTTAGCCGAGATTCGCGATATTCTGCTTGGTCATTTGGAAAACTTGTATGCGTTCTACGGCGACTTCACAGGTGTACGCGTGGCGAGAAAACATATCTCGTGGTACAGCAAGGGGCAGCCGCACGGAGCAGCATTTCGCCAACATATCAACCAGGTCGAAACGGTTTCTCAGCAGCTCGCGGCGACCAAACAGTTTTTCGACGGATTGATTGAAGAGTTAGATCGCGCTGCTTGAGAGAACAACGCCAAAAGCGGCGCTGGGCAAGTCGGGGATACTAAACAATTGCTTTGTTATTGTCGGTGCGGCGTAGGCGTATAGCACCGCAGGCGCTGTATTCGCTGAACGCGCGATGGGACGACGAAGTTCCGCGCCTTAGCAGTACGGGTTAGTAGTCAACATTAATTTTCAAGGGATGGACATTGAAAGACATGGAAGGCATAACTGAACAAGAAGCAACATCTTTGTCGCGTCATATGTCGAACGAGATCACTAAAGAACGTCGCAAGTCGCCGCTGAGCACTTGTATTCGCACATCAATGGAATTGTATTTTCGCGATCTCGACGGTCATGCGCCGTCTGACATTTACCAAATGGTGTTAAACGAGGTGGAAAAACCTCTGCTTGAAGTTGTCATGCAATATACGCGCGGCAACCAAACGCGGGCCGCCGAACTGCTCGGCATCAACCGCAGCACGTTGCGCAAGAAGCTTGGCCAGCACAACGTCAATACGTAACTTGATTTGTGGGAGTCGTTTGCTGATATGTGGGAGCGGATCATTCCGCGATGAGTCAGGCGAAGAATCGCGGGTCGCTTTCGGCATCCATGCCTTTCGCGACACTAGCACATCCATGTGCGTCGTAGGAAACCGCTCCCACAACACTCGACCCATCCGCCGTGGGAGCGAATCATTTCGCGATTCAAAGTTGAGGTTCTGTAGTGCATCCCATTAAACGCGCGTTGATCAGCGTCTCCGACAAAACCGGCATCATCGAATTCGCCAAAGCCCTGCAGCAGCGCGGCGTTAAGATTCTATCCACCGGCGGCACCGCCAAGCTGCTGGAACAAAACAATATCGCAGTAACCGAAGTCGCCCAGCACACCGGCTTCCCGGAAATGATGGACGGGCGCATCAAGACTCTGCATCCGAAAATCCATGGCGGCTTGTTGGGCCGACGGGGTGTTGACGATGCGGTGATGGCGCAGCACGGCATCGACCCAATCGATCTCGTCGTGGTCAACCTCTACCCGTTCGAGCAAACCGTGGCAAAGCCCGATTGCAGCTTTGAAAGTGCCATCGAAAACATCGATATCGGCGGACCGACGATGTTGCGCGCTGCGGCGAAAAACCATGCCAGCGTAACCGTGGTCGTCGATCCGCGGGATTACGCCCGCGTCCTCGCTGAAATGGCCGAGCACAGCGGTGCGGTATCGCCGAAAACTCGTTTCGATCTCGCCGTGAAAACCTTTGAACACACAGCCAACTACGATGGCGCGATTGCCAACTATCTTGGCGCGCTGCGCGGGGATGGCACGAAGGATCAATTCCCGCGCACGTTTTCGCTGCAACTGCATCGCGCGCAGTCCCTGCGCTACGGCGAGAACCCGCACCAGAAAGCCGCGTTCTACGTCGACGGCAAACAATCAGAGAGCAGCGTCTCCACCGCCAGGCAAATTCAAGGCAAGGAGTTGTCGTACAACAACATCGCCGACACCGATGCCGCATTGGAGTGCGTCAAATCATTCGCCGAAGCGGCGTGCGTGATCGTAAAGCACGCCAACCCTTGCGGCGTGGCGGTCGATGCAAACATTCTCGATGCCTACAATCGGGCGTATTCGACGGACCCGACGTCGGCCTTCGGCGGCATCATTGCATTCAACCGACCGCTCGACGCGGAAACGGCGAAGACCATCATCGAACGTCAATTCGTCGAGGTCATCATTGCACCGGATGTGGACGAGGCGGCCGTGGCAGCGCTCAAAGCCAAACCCAATGTGCGCGTCTTGGTCTGCGGCGCACTGGACAAGGTCAATCTGCCCACTCTGGATTTCAAACGGGTGACGGGCGGCATGTTACTGCAAGATCGGGACACCGGCATGGTCAGCAAAACCGACCTGAAGATCGTCACCCGGCGTCAACCGACTCAACAAGAGCTGAGCGATCTGTTGTTCGCCTGGAAGGTCGCCAAGTTCGTCAAATCCAACGCCATTGTTTATGCCAAAGACGGCATGACCATCGGTGTCGGCGCGGGGCAGATGAGCCGGGTCTACAGCGCGCGCATCGCCGTCATCAAGGCCCAGGACGCCAATCTCGAAGTAAAAGGCTCGGTCATGGCCAGCGACGCGTTCTTCCCCTTCCGCGACGGTATCGATGCCGCGGCTGAAGCGGGCATCACTGCAGTCATCCAGCCGGGCGGGTCCATGCGCGACGTGGAAGTCATCAAAGCCGCCGACGAACACGGCATGGCGATGGTGTTCACCGGCATGCGGCATTTCCGGCACTGAGGTCACGCCACATTCGTGGGAGCAGATTATTCCGCGACTCTTCGCCGAGTCAATCGCGGAATGATCCGCTCCCACACCGAACCGACCCAACGCATTGTGGGAGCGGTTTCCTACCGCGATTCTTCGCCGAGTCAATCGCGGAATGATCCGCTCCCACATCGAACCGACCCAACGCATTGTGGGAGCGGTTTCCTACCGCGATTCTTCGCCGAGTCAATCGCGGAATAATCCGCTCCCACATCGACCCAACGCATTGTGGGA
>JAKACW010000061.1 GCA_021821045.1 Pseudomonadota bacterium | reverse complement strand
AATAGGGCACCGTCACTTCAGACGATGGGCTGGAACGAAATCAGGCTGTTCAGGCTGGAGCCCGGCAGCGTGGCATTAGGCAGTACCTGCGCGAAACGCCCAACTTCGTTATTCAAAGCCAGGTAATTCAGTACGATGGCCTCAGCAAGCTGATCCACGTTGTTGCTGATGGGCGTCGCGGCCGTTTCCAGAGAGCCATCCGGGCGGAAGTAGCCGAGTTGCTGGGCCGCTGGGCTGGTCAATTGGGCTCGGCCGGCCGGGTTGTACACGAGGAAGAACACCGACGCGGTGGAAGAGTTGTCGCCTTTCCAAATGAGCTTATTGCGTCCGTCATCGCTGTCGTCCACTTCACCGTTGCTGGCCACTGAGCCGTCGCTGAATACGTATACCATCAGCGGCTTGCCAAGTTGCGCGGCGTATTCGAGTGTGGCGCCGATGGCTTGGCCGGCTTCGAAGTCACGAATTTCGCCGGTGGCGCGGGTGCTGTTGTGATAGTCGTAACCGCCAAACTCGACGGTGCCGGCGCCAGCAAAGCCATTGAGCACCAGTTTCATGACGGCTGCAGTCTTGCGGAACTTGTCTTGCGTGATCTGATCGCCGGGGAAAATCTGCGCAATGCGGGTATCCAGTCGCGGGTCGAGTTGGGTCGGATCGCCGAACTGTGACACCAACGCTGCGCTTTGCGCGTAGCCGCAACTGAGCAGCGATTTCACCACCTGCGCTTCGGTCAGCTTGGCGACTTTCAGCGCGCTGATTTGTTCGATGGCCTGCATGACGCGGGCGGTGTCGGCTTGCTCCTGGGCATTGGTGCTGCCGGTGTCGACCAGACCCAGCGCGTCTTCCGGCCGATCGACTTTGGTCGGGCGCAGAGTGGCATCGAACTGGGAGTCGGGGGCGCGGGAACGGCCGCCCGAATCGGAACTGCGTGTGCCGATCAACGTGACGAGTTGACCCGCCGCGCCGGCGCGGGCGATGCCGAAAATCGGATTGTGCGGGTTGTTGCCGGTGTCGTTCTCGGAGCGCGCCGCAATGACCGCGCCGTTAGTGTTGGCCAGCGTGCCCGCCGAGGCTTTGCTGAGGATGCCGCGCAAAATGGCGCTGTCGGCGTGGAATGCCAAGCCCAGCGACGTGTCGATCTGACCGGCGACGGAAGGCAGCATGCTGGCCGGAAGACCCAACTTCTCGTAGCCCGCCGCCGACAGAAAATCCAATTGTCCGCCGCGTCCGCCCACCAGCACATTGGAGCCGGCGATGCTGGCGCCGCCGGCGAGATCAAAGCCGATGAAAGGAATCTTGCCCGCTACCGGCGTGGCCAGCCCGCAGTCCGCCGCTTGGGCCAGTGCGGTTGATGGGCTGGCGAAAAAGCTCAGCAAGCTGGGCGCGGTGATCATCGCGCTGCCGGTGAGAAAACCTTGCGCCAAAAACTGACGGCGCGTGACCGGCTTGGCATGGTTCTCGTGCCGCAGCGGTTGGTTCGAGTTCGTCGGGCGTTTTTTCTTCCACATGGGACGTACCTGCTTCACTGTTGATGCGTTTGTTATTGGATCAAAACGGCTGCGCTGCCCAGTACCGAGGTACAGGCCGCTTGCACCACGGCTCGCGTGCGCGCGGCGTCGCAGGCTGCTGCGCCGGGCGTGCAACCTGTGGTGAGGTTATTGATCAAGGTATTGAGAATGGGCGCTAGCTCGGCGCGCGTCGGCTGATTGGCGATGTTGACGCCAACCATGTTGTCGATCAGTTTGTTGATGACCAGATCCTTCTTTGCTTGGGTGCCGAACGCGGCGCTGACTTCCGAGCCGAATTCGAACGCCGGTGTGGAGCCGAAGAATTGGCCGCGCAGGGTGGTGGAGGCCACCAGCGCGCCGCAGTATTGGCGCGCCAGCTTGGCGATGCCGACCTGCTGCGCGGAAACAAACGTGTTGATGTCCGTCTCGCTGGGCAACTGCTGTTTGATTTCCTGGAATACATCGTTGACCGCCGCAGTGGAGGCCGCCACACCTGTCAATGCAGCCATGGTGTCATTGATTTGGTCGAACGTGCGCAATCCCGCTTGCGGATAGACCACGCTGATGCCGTTGTCCGCCGCCGGCGCGGGCGTTGGCTCGACGATGACGTTGCGCAAGCCGCCGAGCACCTCGAAGTGCAGCGCGAACATGTCCGCGTCGGCGCCGAGATCTTTGGCGATGACCGTGCCGATGCGCGACAACGCCTGGGGCGATGAGGTGACGGACGTGTCGATGGTGGTGAACGCCTGCCCGGCCGCCGGCACCTTGTTGTTGACGGCGATGCGAATGCCTTTTACGGGAATCGACTGGGTCGACGAGGTGACGAATACCGGCTTGGCGAAGTAGTAGCCCTTTGCATCGAACTCGGCCGCTTCCAGATCGACATAGCTGTTGGGTGCGTTGACCAAGGTGCTGACATCGAAACGCAGGGTAATCTTCTCGCCTACGCCGGCCTCGTAGTTCTGCAGCACTTCGGCGGCGGTCAGAGCACGCTCGTGGATAGCCACGAATTTGAACTGGCCCTTCCACAAGCGGTCGTTGGTGGCGATGTTGCCGATGGTGAAGACGTAATTGGCGTTCCAGTTGCTCAGCGGAGCCGCAGCCGTGTCGTCAGTGAGACCTTGATCCTGACCGTTCACATAAATCCGACGACGGTTGGTTTGATCGAACGTCATTACCACGTGTTGCAGGGTCGGCTGCAGGATCATGTCCGCATCGGCGGTTTGCAGACGGGGTTCGCCGTTGTTGTTGACGCCGTCCTGCGAACTGCGGTTGCGAAATGCGTAGCTGTATTGGATCTGGCCCATCATGAAGTTGTTGTTGCCGGTGTCGGTCGCATAAGTGATGATCCGGGACGGACCCTCCTGGGTGACGTTCTCCGGCGCAAGCCACGCTTCGATGGAGTATTGGTTAGTGGCATTCGGGCCCAACGCGATGCGGTCGGCCAGCTTGCGGCTCGTCTCGGCGCTGGCTTGGCCTTTGCCCGTGTTGTTCTGGATGCCCTGGCCGCCGAGCCATTCGGTACCCGTCAGCGTCAGGTCCATGGCCGGCGCGATGCCGCTGGTGTCGCGGGCGATGTCGCCGCTGCCTTCCTTGAATTCGTATTTGGCGATGACCGCGCCGTCGGCGCGCGCGGCGACGGCTTGAGCGCCGTTGGCCAGACTGGTGGCCATGCTGACAATTTGATTCGCATCGACAACCGGGTTGGTTCCTGCCGATACGCCGATGAGAGAGGCCCACTGGGCGACGGCGGCCCGCATGGACGCTGCATTGGTGGCGCAGTCCGACCAGCAGAAGTGGAAATCGGCGGACAAGCGCTGCACTAAGCGGGACGCATCGGGATTGCCGAAATCGACCTTCTGATTGTTCACCACCTCGTCGTGCGCCGCTTGGACGTCGCCTTGGGCGAAGCGCGGACTCTGCCGGCGGCCCGAGTCGCCGTGACAGTCGGCGCAAAAGCGGCTTACGATCGGATAAACGGTATTCTGAAACGCCGTAACGCTTTGGGATTGGGTTGCACCGCCGGATTGGCCGGGGAAGGGCGTCGTGGTGCCGCCGCCGATCGGTTGGGTCGTGCCAGGGGTCCGGCTGTTGCCGGCTTTGTCCTTTGGCGCGCCGCTGCCGCCGCAGCCGACGACCAGCGCGGCGACTAGAATGCCGGCCGCGATGTGGCGCAGGCGCTGAGAGTATTCAGTAAAAGTACGACCAAACATGCCAAACTCCTAATTGATCGTTGAAGTCAAAAATATGGTTGTCGTTGCCGAGGAGCGGTTCGGGCTATTGGCCCTTGCAGTACGCTGCTGTCTCCGCAAACACTCGTTTCATGTTGTAGTTGTTGCCTTCGAACACGGTGGCGATCCGCTGCACTTCGGCGCGATCCTGGGGCGTTGCCGGCGGGTGCAAGCAAATCTTGGTGAACACTTGCTCGACTTGGCACTCGGAGAACGCGCGGCTGGCGGTGACTTCCATGCCCAAGGTTTTGGCGCCGTTGCCGCGATCGTTCGGACCGCGCCAGCCGAGAACCGCGTTGGGTCCGGCTCGCCAGTAGTTGATCCAGCTGTCGTCGACGGTGACGTAGCCCTGGGGAAACGTCGATGCGTTGATCAGGTACTTGCCTTGGACACTGTCCGGAGTGTAGATGACACGACCCACTTCTTCGTCGAACTCGTAGTAGGCAAACGCGCCGGACAACGGATCCATGCCGGCGTGACACCCGACACAGTTGTTCAAGTACAAAGAGCTGTCGCCGCCCGGGCTACGGCTGATGTCCTGCCGGATGCGATCGGCCGGCCGGGTGATGTCGTTCATGGGTTCCAAGTCGCGGCACAGGAAATTCATCGATACAAAGCGCCAGGCACGGCGATTGGTGCCGGCTTTGATGAAGGCCTCGCCAAACGCGCGCGTGGTCATCACGCCGGCGGCGTCGTTCGGCTGCAACTGGCTGTCGGGCAATCCGGACTGGGTGCGGCGCACCAGCAGCGTCGGGTTGCTCAGATCGACGCGCTCGGACTCCAACGCGATGTAGTGGTCATTGTTCGTTTGCGCGTACGCCGGATCGACCACGCCGGCGGCGCCCACGTACACGATGTCCTCGGATAGCACTTGGTTGAATGGCATATTGTCGCGAATCATCCCGATCACCGTCGCCGTGTAGTCGTTCAGATCGGCGAAGGCGGTTTGGGTCTCATTGGTCCAAGGTGTGACGAAATTGCGCAGGGTGGTGTTGTAGAACGCCGGATTGTTCATGGCATCCATCGCCGCGCCGACCGCGTCACCCGCTGTGACTTTGGCCGTCATGCTGTCGAGCACTGCCGCGGTCGGTGGGACGCCGGTCAGGCGATCATGAATCTGTTTGGCCTGTTCGCGCGGCCCGGCCGAAGCGGGAGCGCTGCTGAGTGCGACGGCGACGGCTGCTGACACCGCCAGGAAGTGACTTGTTCTAACCGCTTTCGTTGCCACTTTGGAACCCTTCTAAATGTGGTAAACAAACCCAAAAAACACGGTGCAAAAACTGTCGGGGTGGTCTTACCAACCCAATCGGTTCAGGTAGATGCGGACAAGCGGGGCCGTCAATTGGCCGCCGGAAGTGACCTTTAACTACCAATGGGTGCGCTATGTCCTTGAAGTAAAGCGTGTGCGGCCTTGCACGGTAAGGGCGCCCGGGATCGTTCTATGGGGTGGAATGGGACTTAAAGTAATTGTTTATTGTTTTTATATACTGTTATGAATTCTACCCGTTTTAAGACTGGGGTAAATATACGGAGCGGGTCGACTCCTGGAAATTGGTGCGTCACCCGAGGGGTGTCCGTAGTGCTACGAAGGCGCGCGAGGGCGATCGTTCGCCGCCCTCGCGCAATGCGCGGGGTTACGGATTCGCGCTGGCGTCGGCGTCTTTGTCCGTGGGCACTTCATACAGATCCGCGGCCCGTTTCGCGATGCTGTCCACGGCGAACGACGACAGCTTGAAGTGCCACTTCGCGCCGCGACTGCGGATGGCCTCCGCGTCGGCGGCGGAATCTGCTTTCGTCGCCGGTGGCTGATCCGTGCTCGTCGGTTGCCCGCTCGTTGCTTCGTTCGCGGCAGGAGGTGTTGGCTCAGCTACATCTGCACTGATGCGCGCCAGAAACTCATCGCCGCTTTTGGCGACGTCGAGTTTTACTTTAAGCCCATCGAACGTCGTGAGTTCCGCGCTGAAATGCAGTGGCTCGGGCAGAGGATGAGCGTCGGCCGCCACGACATCCTGCAGCATCAATTGTGCGAACGATTGCGCCATGTTGTTTACCGTGAACGCGGAGCGAATTTTCTCGTCCCGCTTGGGTTCGACGATGGCGAAGTCCTGAGCATCCGGGCTGGCTTTCTCGATGCGCACAACCTCGCCATCGCTGTGGCGAACTTCCAGGCTCGCCAAACGTTTCTGTTCAATATTGATCAGCTGGGGGTTCAGCCACTCGTTGGCGGCGCGGGGCACGGGCACGTTGCCCTCGGCCAGCCAGGCTTGGTCCTCGTCACCAACACGAACATAGTATTCGCTGCGCCGGGTTGTCCCGGCCGCGGGTTTCTCCTTGCCGATGAGTAAAGATGCCTTGACTGAGCCGGAGGAGTCGGCGAGTTCAACAGAGCGGCTGTCTTCCGCGCCCGGCTTCGGGTCGATCAGACCCAGTTGCGGAAACAACTCGGGATTGCGCGTCTTTGGCTCAATTCGGTGCAGGTCCACCATGCCGAGCATGATCTGACGCACCTTGCCGATATCGGCGGGAAAGTTTGCCTTATCGGGCAGTACCCACTGGCCGTCCTGCTGCTCGATGACCGTTTTGCCGCCGTCGGTGGCGACGGTGACCCGGGTGACGTCATTGATTTGCTGACTGAGTTGCGGAAAGACTTTGTCGCCGGCGCGAGCCCCGGCTTGCGGCGCCGACGGTACGCCGCCATCTTTGGTCGCGAAAATGCCGGCGATCACGGCGATGGTGAGCGCGATGAGAATGGCGAGCGTGCGAGCGCGGATCATGCGGCGGCCTCCGCTGTTTGGGTAGGCGCTTTGGGTGCGCGGCGGCGTTTGCGACGGAGACTGGCGAGCATGATGCCGCCGACGCCGACCAAAATGGGCATCAAGCCGATATTGAGAAACTTCATGGTGTCTTCCATGCGTTCGATGTTCTTGTTCAATTCGTGCTGGACGTTGCGCAGGTCTTTGCGGATGCGAACCTTTTCCTGACGGAACGCTTCGATTTCTCGTTGCTGTTCGGCGCTGAGAATCACTGCATTGGTGCTGTCCTTGTTCTGCTGCAGTTCGTTGATCTTGCTCTCGGTGTCGCGCAATTGCTGCTGCAGCTCTTGCTCCTTGGCCAGGAAGCGCTGCTCGGCGTCCTGCTGCAGCGATTTGACGCGGGTGAACGGCCTGTCGTACGCGCCGCGATTGCGCACGCTGATCAAATCGTTGCTGCCGGTGAGATTGTCGATGGCGCTGACGATCAGGCTGCCGTTGTTGGCGGTCGGGATGGCGATCCGCTGGCCAAGAAACGATTGGACTTGCACCCAGAAGCGATCCTGTAGCAGGTCGGTATCGGCAACGACGATGACGTTGATGGGGCCGTCGGATTTGGCGCGATGGGGCACCTTGGGCGCCGGCGCGGTTTCCGTGTCCGCCTCGGTTTCGTTCTTCGCGGCCTCCGGCGCCCCATCGGGGAAAGCCGATTCGACGTCGCCGGTGATCCGCGCGGCGAGAACGAACTGGCCTTCGGGGCGAAATTCCCGCAGCAGGTCCTGCGGCTGCGCGAACATGCCCAACTTGGCGGTGGATATTTTCATGGCTTGGGCGCCGGTTCGCAGCAGCGGCGTCAATTCCGTCTTGGCGCCATCCGATTTTTCCAGAACGCCCGCCGTGGCCACAGTGACCGGGCCGAGATTGCCAGTGACGATGTCGTTGCCCGCCATGTTGTCCGGCAATAGATCCATCCACACCGGATAGTCCACTACCACCGGGCGCGCGCCGCGGGCGAACTGAACTTTCTTCGATGTTTCGAGATCCGCCGCCACGACACCGTCGGCCAGTTTGACGCCCCAGGCCGCGAACAACTTGGCCGGATTGGACGCCTGCGCACCGCCGGTTGCGCCCATCATGGGATTGGCGGCCGCGGCGGGATCTGCTTCGGCATAGGGGTCGACGAACACCAACGCGCGGCCGCCGCGCAGCACAAACTGATCGATGGCGTATTGGGTCGTGTCGGCAAGTTCCTTCGGGTGGATCAGCATCAGGACGTCGACGTCATCCTCGATGGCGCCGATGCTCGGTTCGAGTTCGCGCACGTCGAAGAGCTGGCGCATTTGCTCCATGATCACCAACGGCTCGCCGAATTGGCCGGGCATGAAACCGCCGCCTCCGCCGGGAGACTCCAGCGGAATGGTGGAAATCACGGCCACTACCGGCTTTTTCGGATGGGCGAGCTGATGCACCAATTTTGCCAGGTCGTATTCCAGTTGATTGCTGCGCTCGGGCTGGAAAAACGGGATCGATTGCTCGTTGTCCAGCGCGTTGGTGCCGACTAGACCGAAATAAAACGTTGCCGAGCCGCCCTCGCTGAGAGGAACGCCCTGCAAACCGTAGGCGACGGCGCGATCCTCTTCCTCGGAGAAGGGCTCCGGATCGATGACGTGAAGATTGATGTTGCCGGCGGCGTTGCGCGCGAATTCTTCCAGCAGTTCCTCGACTCGCGTGGCGTAGCTGCTAATGCCCGGCAGCCCGGTGGCGAGGCGTTTGGAGATGTAAAATCGGAGCGTGATCGGCTCCTTCAGGCCGCCGAGTATGTTTCGCGTGCCTTCGGACAGTGTGTAGAGTTTGCTGTCCGTCAGATCGAGCCGGGAGGTGCTGAGCGCGTTGTTGGAGAGGATATTCACCGCGAAAAACAACACGGCTCCCACAATCAGGGCGGATGTGGAAAGCAGGGTCCGCCGCGTGCTGAGAAGTGATGTCATAGTCAGTCCGCTTTCTTCATTTCAATGATGATGGCGTTGGCAAACAACCAAAACGTAATCAGGGTAACGAAATAAACGATGTCTCGCAGATCGATCACGCCCCGCGACAGCGCGTTGAAGTGAGTCAGGAAACTAAATGAACTGATGGTTTCAATGATGACTTGCGGCGCCCAGCCGCGGAAAAAGTCCAGCACCAGCGGAAAGCCGCTCAAGACGAACGCCAAACACACGACGACGGTGATGACGAAGGCGATGACTTGATTCTTGGTGATGGCCGACAGGCATGAGCCGATGGCCAGAAATCCGCCCGCCATGAGCAGGCTGCCGCAATAGCCGGCCAGAATGGTTCCGTTGTCGGGCTCGCCCAGATAGTTGACCGTCAACCACATGGGAAACGTGAAGACCAGGGCAATCGCCGTGAAGGCCCATGCCGCGAGAAATTTTCCGGCTACCGCCTGGCCCATGGTCATCGGCAGCGTGAGCAACAGTTCGATGGTGCCGCTCTTGCGCTCTTCCGCCCACAGGCGCATGGTCAGCGCCGGGATAAGAAACAAGTAAAGCCAGGGATGAAAGGAGAAGAACGGCAGCAGATCCGCTTGATTGCGGGGAAAGAAGTTGCCCAAGTAGAAGGTGAAGATGCCGCTCAGAAACAAAAAGATGACGATGAATACATAGGCGATCGGCGTGGCGAAATACCCGCTTAGCTCGCGTTTGAAGAGAATCCAGACATTTCTCACGAATGGCTCCTTAGTGCTTCTTCGTTTGTGCCGTGTTCGGGCCGCGCGATTCTACGTGCGCGACTGCTGATGGTACGTTAGCTGTCGGAAAACGTCGTCGAGACGACCGCGATGAACATGAAGTTCTTCGACATGCCAGCCGTGGCGCTGCGCCACATCGCTGACTTTCGCGACAATGGACTGTCCCTTGGACGGTCTGATGCGCCAAGCCGTCGTATCGTTCTCCAGTTGCTCTTCCTCGATGCCGCCGATGTCGCTCATGTTGGAAAAGGCGTCTTTGATCTGGTTCGGCGCGGCGCCGGTAACCCGCAGGCTCACGCTATTGTGGTAGGGCGAGCGCGCCTCGAGATCCCGCGGCGTGCCGTCGGCGGTAAGTTTGCCGCCGGCGATGATCAGCGCACGGGTGCATACCGCGTCGACTTCCTCCAGGATATGGGTGGACAGGATGATGACTTTTTCCTTGGCCATCTGCTTGATCAGGCCGCGCACTTCATGTTTCTGATTGGGATCGAGACCGTCGGTGGGTTCGTCGAGCACCAAGACCTGGGGGTCGTGCAAGATCGCTTGGGCCAGGCCGACCCGGCGTTTAAAGCCTTTGGAGAGCGTCTCGATCGGTTGGTAGACGACGTCGTCGAGCTGGACGCGGGCGATGGTCGAACTTACCCGGCGTTCTTTCTCCGCACCGCTGAAGCCGCGCACCTGGGCGATGAATTCGAGAAAACCCGCCGGCGTCATATCCGGGTAGGCCGGCGCGCCCTCGGGCAGATAGCCAATCAAGCGTTTGACGTGGACCGGATCCTTGGCGATATCGCGGCCATCGATGGTCACCGTGCCGCCATCAGGGGCGAGAAAGCCCGTGATCATTTTCATTGTGGTGGACTTGCCCGCGCCGTTGGGGCCGAGAAAGCCGAGGACTTCGCCGCGATCAACCGAAAACGAGACATGATCGACGGCCGTTATCGGGCCGTATTGCTTATAGAGATCCTTGATCTCGATCATCGCCATCAGCGCGTCTCCTTGCGATTATTGTTTCTTGCGCGTCAATCGTAGAGTCAAAACACCCTTGCGCGTATGCGCTTTCGGGCGCGCGTTTTTGACCGACCGCCGTGGCGGGAGTTCCCAACGCCGCAGCCATGGTTTCGGCGACCCTGAGGGGTTGATTCTTGCACATCACAGGGGGATTTGTCGGGTTTGCGACCAGTTCGTCAGGCATGCCCAGCGACTGCGCCAACGGCGACGACGTTAATTGCTTCCCCATGACGTGCGCGGCTGTCATGTTAATTGGGCGTCGCGGCATGTCAAGCCCTACCGAAGCATATGCGGTGGGTTGTTGCCGTGATCGGTATAATGGCCGCTTTTCCCGGATTGCGCAGCCCATGCCGACGGTGTCAGTAATCATCCCGACATTCAATCGCGCCGCGGCTTTGCCGCGAGCGTTGACATCCGTGTTGTCGCAAACCGTTCCTGTCGACGAAATCATTGTGGTCGACGATGGCTCCACGGATGGGACATCCGCGCTCGTTGCGCAATCGGCGTGGCCAGTGCGGCTGTTGGCGCACACCCAGTGCCGCGGCGTCAGCGCCGCCCGTAACGCCGGCATCGCGGCGGCGCGCTCGGAGTGGATCGCGCTGTTGGACTCGGACGATGTGTGGTTGCCGCACAAAGTCGAGCGGCAACTCGCCGCCGCCGCCCGCTCGCCGTCGTTCGACGTCATCCACAGCGATGAAGTCTGGGTTCGCAATGGAAGGCGGGTCAACGCGCCCCATCGATACACCAAGCGCGGCGGACGGATTTTTCAGGCTTGCCTGCCGCTGTGCGCCATTTCCCCCTCGACGGTGATGGTGCGCCGCCGGGTGTTCGCTGAAATCGGATTGTTCGACGAAGACTTGCCGGCATGCGAGGACTACGATTTGTGGCTGCGTGTGTGCGCGCGCTTTGAGGTGTTGTACGTGGACGAGCCCTTGATCGAAAAGCACGGCGGCCACCCCGACCAACTTTCCATGCGTCATGCCGGAATGGACCGCTTTCGCGTGCGCGCCTTGATGAAAATACTCGATCAACATGTGCTGCCGCGCGATGACGAGGCGGCGGCGCGGCAGGCGATCGTCGCTAAGTGCCGCATCTACGGCGAAGGCGCGCGCAAGCGCGGACGTCATACCGAGGCGGAGCACTACAGCAAAATCGCGGAACGCTATGGCTAGACCGCGCAACGTTCCATTGTGTTTTGTGCTGGCCTTGGGTTGCGAGGCGAAGCCCTTGCTTGGCGAATTCGGTTTCGCCGCGGCGGGCGGCGCGGGCGGTATGCCGGTTTATCACAATGGCTGCGACTGGCTGGTGGTGGCCGGCGTGGGTAAAGTCGCCGCAGCCGCTGCGACGGGGTTTCTGGCCGCCAAGGCGGGGGCGAGCGATTGCGTGTGGTTGAACGTGGGTATCGCGGGCAGCGGTGAGTTAGCCGTGGGGTCCTGCGCTGCGGCGCATCGCGTTCAGGACGCCGACAGCGGCGAGAGCTGGTATCCGACCTTTGTCAGCTCGGTTTCGGTGCCGACGCTGTCCCTCACCACCTGTTCCGCGCCGCAGACCGATTACTCCCGGCCCGGCATGTTCGATATGGAAGCCAGCGGCTTTGTGCCCGCGGCGCTGCGCTTTTCGACTGGCGAATGGGTCCATGTGTTCAAAGTGATTTCGGACAACGATGCCGACGACGCGCGGGCCATATCCGCCAAGGGCGTGGCCGCGCTGATCGCCGCCGGCCTGCCGGCATTGCGCCAGTGGAGCGAACAACTGCGCCAGGCCAAGGGCGATTTGCGCGATCACGACGCTGATAAGCGCGCGGGCTGGCTCGATCGAATCGATTCACGCTGGCGTTTGACCGTCTATCAACGGCATCGCCTGGAGCGATTACTGCGGGCCTGGGCCGGGCGCGACCGTGCCGGCGAACCGCCCTGGGAGCACTTGGAAGGCATCGGCGACCCGCAAGCCTTGCTGGATCGACTGGAGACTGAGTTGACGCGCCTTCCGGTTCAACTCGGAAAACCGGCGTCATGATCGAAACCATTTACCTCGAGCGCGACGTCCGCGACCATTTCCGATCGCGCCAGATCATAGAACGATTTCCGGACGCGCGGGTGATCGAGTGCGAGCGATACGGGGAAATCTTCAATCGCAAGGCGCAAGATTTCCGCGCACAGAAATTGCGTCCTTCGTTGATTCTCGCCGGCAAAGCGGGTCGTTTCGTGCTGCCCGCGCCTGCCGGATACGGCGTGGGCGGCGCGCGTCACTATTATTTCTCGCACATGCTCAATTGCCTGTACGATTGTCGCTATTGCTTTCTGCAAGGCATGTACCGTTCCGCGCATTACGTGCTGTTCGTGAATTTCGAAGCGTTCGCCGAGGAGATCGCGCTCACGTCGAATGAGTCTGACGCCGAGACCTGGTTTTTCTCCGGCTACGATTGCGACAGTCTGGCCTTGGAGCCGGTCACCGGCTTCGTTTCGTTCATGCTCGAGCGATTTCCGGAGCATTCGAAGACGTTCTTGGAATTGCGCACCAAGAGCACTCAAATTCGCCCGCTGCTCGGTGTCGCGCCGCGGTCGAATTGGGTCGTTGCGTTCAGTTTGTCGCCGGATTCGGTTGCCCGCGCACTCGAGCATAAGGCGCCGTCGCTGGTTCGGCGCGTGGCGGCCATGCGTCGCTTGCAGCAGGCCGGATGGAGCGTGGGACTGCGCATCGATCCCATGGTGATGTACGACGGTTGGGAGAGCGACTATCGCGAATTCGCGCGGTGGGTTTTCGCGCAATTGGATGGGTCGAATCTGCACTCGGTAAGCTTGGGCGGATTCCGGGCCCCGAAGTCGTTTTTTGAAAAAATGGTTCGCCTGTATCCTGCCGAATCCCTGTTCGCCGGTCCGCTGGTGGATAACGACGGCGTGATTGGGTACCCGTCGCCGATGGCGAGGCAGATGAGTGAATTCATGATCGGGGAGTTGGCGGGCTACGTTGCTCGGGAGAGGGTATTTGTCTGCAATGACTGACACGAATGAAATGGCACAGCGTTGTTTTCTGGTGACGGGCGCGAGTTCGGGCATCGGACTGGCGATCGCGCGGCGCTTGGTGGCGGACGGGCACGACGTCGTGGGGATTGCGCGGGATTTCAGCAAGACGGCGTATTCCCACGAGCGCTTCCAAGCCGTTGTCGCCGACTTGGCCGATTTAGAGACGCTGCCGGATCGATTGCAGCGCCTCCTGGCGGATCATCCCGACATCAGCGGTGCCGTGCTGTGCGCCGGTCGCGGCCACTTCGGCAATTTGGAGGAGTTTTCCTACGCCCAGATTCGCGAGCTGGTGGACTTGAATCTCATTAGCCAGATCTATTTCGCGCGCGCGCTGCTGCCGCACTTCAAGCGTTTGGAGTGTTCGGACCTGGTGTTATTGGGTTCGGAGGCGGCGCTGAGCGGCGGACGCAAGGGAGCTGTTTACTGCGCCACGAAATTCGCGTTGCGCGGCTTGGCCCAGGCGCTGCGCGAGGAGTGCGCGCGGCGCGGCGTGCGGGTCACGTTGATCAATCCCGGCATGGTGCACACGCCGTTCTTCGACCAGCTCTCGTTTCGCCCCGGCGGTTCGCCGGAAAACTTCGTGCTGCCCGAGGATGTCGCCTCGGCGGTGTCGCTGGTGGTTAATGCGCGGCCCGGAACGGTGTATGACGAGATCAATTTGTCGCCCCTGAAAAGAGTCATCGACTTCGGCTAGTTCCTCACGGGAGTTGCGGGTTGATTCTGCCGTGGGAGCGCACTGTGTCGTGGGAGCGGATCATTCCGCGATTGACTTGGCGAGCATCGCGGTAGGAAACCGCTCCCACGATGCGATGTCTCGATCTTTCGTTGTGGGAGCGGATCATTCCGCGATTGACTCGGCGAGCATCGCGGTAGGAAACCGCTCCCACATCGCTATATGGATCTCATTGAGATGCGGCCTTAGCGCGGCACGATTACCGTGCGGCGAAAGGCCCGCGCTACCGGCGCGCCGAACGGATCCCGCACCACAAGGTCTAACGTGAACGTTTGGCCGGCGTAATCGCGGCTGAAGGTCTCGAATTGCGTGCTCGCGTACGGCGTACCGGGTTCGATGACCGGGATGAGTCCTTGCGTGCCGCCCACGTTGCGATTGATGGCGACGACGTAATCCAGGTCGAAGGCCGGAACATTGCCCGCGTTGTTCATTGAAAAGCTGTATGTGAAACCAGGTATTCCTTGGGAGTTGCGCGCCGCTGTCACGGTGAAGTCGGAAATGAACACCGAGAACAGCGGGGTGTCGGGTAGCGGCGTGGGATTGTTGCAGCGTCCGAAGTCCACATGTTCCGACACCGCGGTATAGCACTGGACTTCGTAGTCGTAGGCGAGAAAGAGGCGGATACGCTGGCGTGAATGAACATCGTGGTTCCCGCAGTTCCAAATCAGGAAACCGGCTTGTTTGTCCTGAATCAAGTACTTCACGTCGGCGTCGGCATTGTGCTGCGCCAGGCAATTGTTGCTGTTGGTGGAAAAAGAGACGGCTTTTTCCGTCACGTTGTTGATGCCGGGATTGGCCGGCCCCGGATCGGGCTTAGCGCTGCCGCCGCAGCCGATCAAACCGAAACACCCCGCGAAGGAAAGGGGAAGGAACATCCAGTAGTTAGACATGAAGCGACTAAACGACGACGGGCTGTTGGCCGTCAATATGTACTTGTGCGTAGGACTGGCGAAACGTTAGTAAAACGTGCGCCAAACCCAGGGGAAAAAAGCTATAATCGCGCGCTTTGCCCGAATCAGCCTTCAGAGCGTGATTTATATTGAGGAATTTGTGTGATCGAGAATTTGCGCAACATCGCCATCATCGCCCACGTCGACCATGGCAAAACCACGTTGGTGGATCAACTACTGAAACAATCCGGCACACTCGGCGACCGCGCCGTCGTGTCCGAACGCATGATGGACTCCAATGATTTGGAGAAGGAGCGCGGCATCACCATCATGGCGAAGAACACCGCCGTGAATTGGCGCGACTATCGCATCAACATCGTCGATACGCCCGGTCACGCGGATTTCGGCGGCGAGGTGGAGCGCGTGTTGTCGATGGTGGATTGCGTGCTGATTCTGGTGGACGCGGTCGACGGCCCTATGCCGCAAACCCGTTTCGTGACGCAGAAGGCGTTGGCCTTCGGTTATCGCCCCATCGTCGTTGTAAACAAAGTCGATCGTCCCGGCGGGCGGCCCGACTGGGTCGTCGAGCAGACGTTCGACCTGTTCGACCGTTTGGGCGCGACCAACGAACAATTGGATTTCCCCGTGGTATACGCTTCGGCATTGCAGGGCTACGCGGGATTGACGCCCGACGTGCGCGGCGGCGACATGAACCCGTTGTTCGAAATGATCGTCAATCACGTGCCGCCGCCGGATGTCGACATGAACGGGCCGCTGCAACTGCAGGTGAGCAACCTGGATTACTCCAGCTATGTCGGCCTGATCGGCATTGGCCGCATCAAGCGCGGTACCGTCAAACGCAACATGCCCGTGGTGGTCGTTGGCCGCGAGGGCGACAAGCGCAGCGCGCGCGTCATGCAGGTGTTTACGTTCAAGGGGCTGGAAAAGGTCGAGGTCCAAGAGGCCAACGCCGGCGACATCATCGCTTTTACCGGGATTTCCGGGCTGCACATTTCCGATACGTTATGCCACCCCGATGCCGTGGAGCCCTTGCCCGCGTTGGTGGTGGACGAGCCGACGGTGAGTATGATGTTTCAGGTCAACAATTCGCCGTTTTCCGGTCGCGATGGCAAGTATGTGACTTCGCGGCAGATCAACGAGCGCTTGCGTAAAGAGTTGGAATACAACGTCGCCCTGCGGGTCGAGGACACGGCGGACCCGGAGAAATTCAAAGTCTCCGGCCGCGGTGAATTGCATCTGGGTATCTTGATCGAGAACATGCGCCGCGAAGGCTATGAACTCGCCGTTGCGCGGCCGCACGTCATTACCAAGGAGATCGACGGCGTGCTGCACGAACCGTACGAATCTCTCACCGTCGATGTCGAGGAAGACTATCAAGGCGTGGTGATGGAGAAACTCGGCGAACGCGGTGGCGACTTGAAGGATATGGTTCCGGACGGCAAAGGACGCGTTCGTTTGGACTATATGATCCCGGCCCGCGGACTCATCGGTTTTCGCAACGAGTTTCTGACGTCAACGTCGGGCACGGGCTTGATGCATCATATCTTCGATCACTACGGTCCGCGGTTTAAAGGATCCGTGGCGCAGCGGCAGAACGGTGCATTGATTTCCAACGGTCAGGGCAAAGTGCTGGCCTACGCGCTGTTCACGTTGCAAGAGCGGGGACGCCTGTTCGTCGAGCCGGGCGATGAAGTCTACGAAGGCATGATCATCGGCATCCATTCGCGGGAAAACGATTTGGTGGTCAATCCTCTGCGCGCCAAGCAGTTGACCAACATTCGCGCGGCCGGCAAGGATGACAACCTGCTGCTGACACCGCCGATCAGAATGTCGCTGGAACAAGCCTTGGAGTTCATTAACGATGACGAGCTGGTGGAAGTCACGCCGTCGTTCACTCGCGTGCGCAAGAAGTACTTGAAAGAGAACGATCGTAAGCGGGACAGGCGCGCGACGGAGGATGCGCAGTAGCGCCGCCGGCTAAGAATCGCGGAATGATCCGCTCCCACAAGTCAATTCTCTGAATGTGGGAGCGGTTTCCTACCGCTCCCACAGCAGCGATCCGATCGTATTTACTAGCCTTTAATTTCCAGCAATTCGATTTCGAAAATCAATGTCTCGTTGGGACCGATGGCGCCGCCGGCGCCGCGCGGGCCGTAGGCCAGATCGGACGGGATGACCACTTTCCACTTCGAACCCACTTTCATCTTCGGCACGATTTCCTGCCAGCCCTTGATGACCTGGTTGATCGGAAACTCGGCGGGTTCACCGCGGGAATACGAGCTGTCGAATTCGACGTTGTTGATCAACGTGCCGCGGTAGTGCACTTTGACCGTATCCGTTACGGCGGGCTGTTTGCCGCTTCCGTCCTTGATTACAGTGTATTGAATTCCGTTCGGCAGCTCGGTTACGCCTTTTTCTGTCTTGTGCTTGGCCATGAATGCTTGGCCGGCCTTTTTGTTTTCCTCGGCGATAGCCATTTGCTGCTCCTCTCGCTTCTTTTGCATGCTGGTCGCTGCAGCCTGCATTTGGTCCATGGTCAGTTGGCTTTCCTTGCCCGCCAAGATGTCCTTGATGGCCTGGGTAAGGGCGTCGGCGTCAACATCCATATTGTCGCCCTTCAACTGATTGGCGAATTGGTAGCCGATGGCGTAGGAGAATTTCTGTTTGTCGGAATCCAGCTTGGCATCGGCGGCGAACGCGGATTGCGCCAGCAGGGACGTCGCGGCCAGCGCAACGGCGGTGGGAATCATTCGTGAACGAAACATGTTCAATCCTTGTAGTGTCTGTAGTGAAAAGGCGACAGCGCGGGGCGCGCCCGGGTTTTTTGGAGCCGCTATATTCCCATAGATTTAAAGAGCTGCCTAGCCGCAAACCGACGGACCGACGCCGTGGTTTCTGTATCGCATTGTCGATCTTTTTTCAGACCGCTGTCCGCTTCGGCTTACGCTACGAGTGGCGCCAGGCCGACAGACAGCGCGGGAGCGCCGCATATACAATCTCCCAATCATGGATCTTAACCAACAACTCAAACGCCATTTCGGTTTTGCCGGCTTTCGCGACGGCCAGCGGGAAGTGATCGAACACTTGCTGGAAGGGCGGTCCGCGGCGGCGATTTTTCCCACTGGCAGCGGCAAGTCGCTGTGTTATCAATTGCCGGCGATGATCTTGCCCGGTCTGACCTTGGTGGTCTCGCCGCTCATCGCCCTGATGAAAGACCAAATCGACGCGCTGAAGGTGCGGGATATCGCGGCGGCGCGATTGGACTCCACGCTCAGCGCCCAGGAATACAAGGCGGTGTTGAAGCGCGCGCAAGGCGGCGATTTGAAGCTGCTCTATGTCGCGCCGGAACGGTTCAATAATGAACTGTTCCGCGCCGCCGTAAAGCGATTGAACATTGCGTTGTTCGCCGTGGACGAGGCGCATTGCATCTCGGAATGGGGGCACAACTTTCGTCCCGATTACCTCAAGCTGGCGCTCCACGCGCGCGAGATCGGCGCCGAACGGGTACTGGCCTTGACCGCGACGGCCACGCCGAAAGTGCAAGACGATATTTGCCAAGGTTTCGGTATTGCGCCGCGGGCCTTGGTGCGCACGGGCTTTTATCGTCCCAATCTGACGATTCTAACGACCCCGGTAGAGGATGAAGACCGCGTTGCATGTTTAGCAGCGCGGCTTCGCGCCCGTCCCGCCGGATCGGTCATCGTTTACGTGACGTTACAGCGCACAGCGGAGGAAGTGGCGCAGGCGCTGCAAAGCATGGGCTTTTCCGCCCGGGCGTACCACGCCGGAATGCACGACGAGACGCGATCGGCCGTGCAGGACTGGTTCATGACCGCGCCCGATGCCATTGTCGTCGCCACCATCGCTTTCGGCATGGGCGTCGACAAGGCCAATATCCGCTATGTTTACCACTTCAATTTGGCCAAGAGCCTGGAGAACTACGTTCAGGAAATCGGCCGTGCCGGTAGAGACGGCGAGACATCGGTTTGCGAGATGTTTGTCTGCCCGGACGACATGAACGTGTTGGAGAATTTTGTCTACGGCGACACGCCCGCCTTGGCGGCAGTCCACGCGTGGGTGGCGCAACTCGCCGACACCGGCGATGAGTTTGACGTGAGTCTGCAGAGCATGGCGAATGCGTCGGACATTCGGCCGCTGGTGCTGCGCACGCTGCTGACGTACCTCGAACTTGACGGCTGGCTGCAAGGGGGCACGCCGGTGTACGGCAGCTATCGTTTCCGCGAGCGCACTCCTCGCGCGGACATTTTGGCCCGTTTCGACGCGGAGCGCCGTCAATTCCTCGCTGATCTATTCGATGCCGCGCGCAAGGCCAAATCGTGGTGGCACCTCGACCTCGACAGCGTCGCCAGGCAGATCAATTCACCGCGCGATCGCATTGTCAAAGCACTGGACTTTCTCGGGGCGCAGGGGTTGCTCGATGTGAGCCCCAGCGGACTGCTGCTGCGGTTTCGCTGGCGTCGCCCGGTGAGCGACACGGAGCATCTGGCGCGGCAACTCTACGCCCGTGTGCGCCAGCGCGAAGCGGCGGAATTGCGTCGTTTGCAGCGTGTGCTGGAGTTCGCCGGGTCGAGCGATTGCCAGGCCAGTTATCTATCCGCGTATTTCGATGCGCCGCTCAAACAGCCCTGTGGCCATTGCACTCCTTGTCTGAACAAGGGGCCGGTCGCGATGAACCGGGCCGCGGTGAGCATCAGCGATGGCGTTTGGGATAAGTTGAGCGCCGTGCGCGGTGAATACGCCGCGCAGCTTCGGGATGCGCGCAATTTCGCCCGTTTTTGTTGCGGCGTGACTTCCCCGGCGTTGGTGCGAGCGCGACTCTCGTCGAACGCAATGTTTGGCGCCTTGTCTCACGTGCCTTTCGCCCAAGTCTTGGAGCGAGCGGAAGTGAATTAAAAAAATGCCCCCGCTCATGTGGGGATGTAGGAGGGCGTGAGCGAGGGCGAGTGGCTAACGGTTGCGGGAAAGTTGATTGTTGCGCTGCATTGGTTGTGCCTGGTGTGCATGGGTTGTCGAAAAATTGATCATGTGCCCGAGCGCGTGCAGTGTTTCCGTTTGCTATGGCGTGAGTATGAGATGTGGCGGAAGCCCGCGAAATTCGTAATTCGCCTTACCCAGGGGCATTGAGGCGCACACGGGCCTTAGGCAAGGGGGCGACTGCGGTCCGTAATCCACCCTAGGGCGCATCTGGATGCGTCCCCCGCCGGTGGCGCGGCGCAAATTCGCTAGCGGCGCTCGTCGTCGCGCCACCGGATCAGGCGCCTTTCCAAATGCTCGAGTCCGAAAGAGAAGGCAAATCCCAGCACGGCGATAACGACGATAGAGGCATACATCGACTTGATGGAGAACGTCTCCCACGCCTGCCAGATACGGTAGCCGATGCCCGCGTCGGCGCCGGAAAATTCCGCCGCGACCACCACAACCAGACTATACCCGGCCGCCAGCTTGAGGCCGGTAAACATCGCCGGCGCCGCACCCGGAACAACCACGCGCAGGACATAGTCGTGGCGCTTTATGGAGAAAATCTTGCGCAAGTCGCGATAGATCGGTGGTTGGTTCTCAACGCCCAACAAGGTATTGAGCAACACCAGGAAGAAACTGCCGATGGCGACCACCACGATTTTCGACATATCGCCCAAACCGAAGATCAACATCAGCAAGGGCAAGATCGCGATTTTCGGAATCGGGTAGATGGCGGCGACGATGGGAAACAACAGCGTGCGCACCATTGGCATCAGGCCCATGGCCAAACCGCAGACGGCGCCAAGCGTGCATCCCAATAAATAGCCCCAGCCCACGCGATAAAGACTGGCCCCGATGTCCCGCTGCATGCCGTCATCGAAGCTCTCGGTGAACAGATAGTGAAGAATCACTGATGGCGGTGGAAAGAACCGAATGTCCAGTGCGCCGCCGCGGGACAGCGCTTCCCAGAGCCCAAGCAACAAAACAGGAGAGACAAGATACAGGGCGAATCGTTTCATTGCGATGTCACATCCGCCATTTCTTCACGAATCATTTGCGTTAGCTGGGAGACGTAGTGGCCGAAACGGGCGTCGCCGCGCAATTCGAAAATCGCCCGCGGACGCGGCAGATCGATTTTCATGTCCGCCTTGAGTGTGCCCGGGCGTTTCGACATGACAAGCACTCTGTCGGCCAACGCAACGGCTTCCTCGATGTCGTGAGTGACGAAAAATACGGTCGTTTGCCGCTCATGCCATAGGTCCAGCAGCAAACTGTGCAGGCTGAGCCGAGTCTGATAATCGAGAAACACAAACGGCTCGTCCATCAGCAACAGCGCCGGCTGCATGGCGAAACTGCGGGCAACGCTGACCCGTTGCTTCATCCCGCCGGAGACTTGGTGGGGGTAATGATCGGCGAAGCTCTCCAGGCCGACTCGCGCCAGGTGCTCCATGGCGATTGCGATGGCCTTGTCCTTGGCGAGTCCGCCGCCGCTTTGAAGGGGAAAGCTGATGTTGCGCGCCAAGCTCATCCAGGGAAAAAGGCCGTGCTCCTGCAGCACCATGGCGAAGTCGGTCACGCCTTCATGTCGCGGATGCTCGATCCTCACGCTTCCCTGTGTGGGGTCTTGCAGACCCGCCAATATCCGCAACAAGCTGGTTTTTCCACACCCGCTTGGCCCCAATAAACAGACAAACTCCCCGGCGGACAGCGAGAATGTCACGCCCTCGAGTGCGACGATTTCGCCTTGGCGCGACACGAACCTTTGAGTCAGTTCGCTGACATCAACGTGGACGGGGCGATTTGTGGTCATTGCTGAAAACTATAGCCTTTCACCGAGTTCTTTACCCGCAACAAACGCCACTTTTTCACTAATGAAACCGGGGCGCGATTCGGTCGCGATTCTTGGCACATTGTCGGCCGCAGTGCACTTTAAGAAAAGTGTTCGGGGGCCGAAACAAGGTCTAGGGTTGGGTGGTGAATTTCACCGCGCTGTTTTCGAACGAATCTGCGACGACGAGCGAATCTGCATGAGCGAGCTTGTACGGGGTGCGACGGAACGCACCAGTTTAGCCGGCGCAAATCGGGTTGAAGTGCTGCTGTTCAGTCTCGGCCGCGACCGCGCGACCGGACGCGAAGAAGTATTCGGCATCAACGTGTTCAAAGTGCGCGAAGTGATGCGCGCCCCGGCCATTACCCGCGCGCCCGACATGCCGCCCGCAGTGGAAGGCGTGGTGAGTCTGCGCGGTTCCATGGTGCCGGTCATCAACGTGGCCAAGTTTTGCGGCTTTGACATCGACTCTCCCCCGAACATTGTGATCGTGACCGAGTATAACCGCCAAGTGCAGGCGATGCTGGTTCATTCGGTGGATCACATTTTACGCATGGAGTGGAGCGATATGCGCGTCCCGCCGCCGATGTTGGCGCATCGGATGGGCGGACTGGTCACGGCGGTAACCGAACTGGCCGACAAACGCATCGTCATGCTACTCGACGTGGAGCGCATCCTGTCGGAGACGGCTGCGGCGGGCAAGGACATCGACGAATTTCAGGAAGTGCAGAACATGAACGCCGAGCGGACGATTCTGTTCGCCGACGATTCCTCCATGGCGCGCAAGCAGATCGAGCAAACCCTGACGCAACTGGGTGTGAGCTATATCGCCACGCGCAACGGCAAGGAAGCATGGGCCAAGCTGGATGAACTGGCCACGCGGGCCGATGCGGCCCATATGTCGGTCTATAACCTAATTCAGGCCATCATCACCGACATCGAAATGCCGGAGATGGACGGTTACGTGTTGACCCGCAAAATTAAAAACGATGCTCGCTTTGCGGGAATTCCAGTAGTAATGCATTCGTCACTCTCTGCCGATGCTAATATCAACGTGGGCATGTCGGTAGGCGCCGACCACTACGTTTCAAAGTTTCACCCCAAGGAACTGGCCGATGTGTTGCGGCCGGTCCTGGAAGCCGGACAAAAAGACAAGGACGCGTAAGTCGTACGGAAGCGCTTACTCTTAAGGCCCGCTAAGGATTGGCGGGCCTTTTCTATTTTGATAGCTGTGGGAGCGCAATCCTTGCGCGATTCTTCTTGCAGCTAAACCAACCCGTCTGCTCAACAATTTTCCTGTCGCCCCGTTGTTCGTAGCATTGCGTATGGAGACGACTCCTGTTCGAAAGTACATTGCAAAAAAAACAACACTGGAACAGGAGGACGTATGCAGGGGACCCTTTCCGACATCCAACAGGCCATCGCCAAGACCAACAGTCTGCGCGACCCGTACATCGACCATGATTTTCGCAATGACCTTTTGGCCGCGCTGTGGGAGCACCGCACGATGGAACATCCCGTGGTGACGGAAATGCAAAAGCCGGCGAAGAACATCGAACTGATGCATCTGGCGGCGCTGCAGGGATACCAACTGACCAAGAACTTTGCCCGTTATGTCGGCGGCTTGTATAACAACTGCGAGATCGGTTACTACCGCAAGCGCTTGGCCGTGAATCTCTACGAGGAAGAGACCGGCAAATTGTCCAAAACCGCCAATCACGAAGTGTTGATGCAACGCTTCATTCGCGCGCTGGGCATCAGCGATGCTGAGCGCGATGCGGCTGTCGCGTTGCCGAGTACCAAGGAGCTGATCGACTACCGCTGGAATCTGGTGCGCAACCCCGAAACCTTCCACATGGGCGCCGCGGCCATCATGATCGCCAGCGAAGGCCAAAACTTGGAAGAAAAAGCCGGTCAAGCCCGCGATAACCTGTTGCCCCAAACTTACGGCTTGACCCCCGCCGATCTGGCGTTTTTCTCGGTGCACAAGCAGGAAGACATTTTCCATGTCCGCGAAGGCTTGGATTTGGTGGCCGAACTATGCAAAACGCCGCGCATGAAGCAAGAAGCGCTGGAAGCCGTGCACGAGACCTGCAAGCGCTTCTGGTGGTTTTATGATGGGATTCAGGCGGCGTACGATGCGGGGCGCAGTCACTGAGTGGGCCAACTAATCGCGGTAGGAAACCGCTCCCACAATTTAGGCGCGCGCCCACATACCGAGCGCAACCCTTGTGGGAGCGGATCATTCCGCGATTGACTAATCGGATAATCGCGGTAGGAAACCGCTCCCGCGACGGACTCAGGCGAGTTGCCGCAGCGATCTAATGCTCGCCGGTCAACGGCACAAACGCCACCGGCAGCACTGACCGTGTGTCGATCTCACCTTTATCGTCCTTGGTAACCAGGACCAACTGTTGCTCGCCGAAGGGCCGGCCGATGGGGATGATCATGCGTCCGCCGGGTTTGAGTTGCTCACGCAGCGCGGGCGGAATGTCGGGGGCGCAGGCGGTGACGATGATGGCGTCGTAGGGGCCGTGTTCCGGCCAGCCGAGATAGCCGTCGCCTTTGCGGAAGTGGATATTGGTGTAATCGAGCGACTTGATGACGCGCTCCGCGTTGTCGGATAACGCTTCAATAATTTCCACCGTGTAAACCTCGCCGGCGATTTCCGCCAATACCGCGGCTTGATAGCCGGAGCCGGTGCCGATCTCCAATACTTTCTTGGTTGCATCCAGATCCAGCATGTCGGTCATGAGGGCGACGATGTAGGGTTGGGAGATGGTCTGACCGTGGCCGATGGAAACGGGGTAGTTGCCGAAGGCGGAACCGCGCAGGCCGTGGGGGATGAACTGATCCCGCGGGACATTGCGCATGGCTTCGTAAACGCGGGGCGAGAGCTTGGCGCGGCCGGTGTAGCCTTCCGTGATGGCGACCTCGCCTTCGATTTCGCTGAGGAGTTCTTCAAGTTCCTTTTTGCCTTCCATAGCGCGCGATCCTCATGGGTTGGTGGCGATGAAGGTGGCGCGAACCGGCGCCGGCAATCCTTCGACGGTCTTGCTTGAATCCCGCGGGTCGAGGAAATCGCTCAGGGATTCGAACGTCATCCATTCCGTGCGGCGCTGCTCGTCTGTTGTGGTCGGTGTGACGTCGACGCAGCGGGCGTCACGTAGTCCCAGTCGGCCGAGCCAGCGCAAGATCATGCCGCAGGAGGGCAGGAACCACACATTGCGCATTTTGGCATAGCGATCCGCCGGCATGAGCACGGTGTTGTCGTCGCCCTCGACGACCAAGGTTTCCAAGATCAACTCGCCGCCGGGCCGCAGCAAGGCTTGCAGGCTGGCGATATGTTCCAACGGTGAGCGGCGATGATACAACACGCCGAGCGAAAACACGCTATCGAAAACGGGCAGCGGCGGAGGCAGTTCTTCCAACGCCAAGGGCAGCAGTTGCACGTTGTTATCGCCGATCAGCCGCTGTGCAACGAGAAACTGCACGTTGTACAACCACATCGGCTCGATGCCCAGGACAAAAGCCGCGCCGGCGCCGCGCATGCGCCAGCAGTGATAACCGCTGCCGCAGCCCACATCCAACACCAGGCGGTTGTCCAACGGCGAAACATGGTGCGCGATACGTTGCCACTTCCAGTCGGAACGCCATTCGGTGTCGATGTGCACGCCAAAAATGCTGAACGGTCCTTTGCGCCAGGGGTGAAGCGTCATGAGGGCGGACTTTAGCGCCTGGCGTTGTTCATCGGCGATCTCGCCGGCGT